>JBITAG010000244.1:0-5188 GCA_044439985.1 Phycisphaerales bacterium JB059
GGGTGCGAGGGCTACAGGAAGTCCGCATGATCCCCGAGGCGATCACCCCCGACGCGGTCTGCCCGGTCACACCGCTCATCCAACGCTGCGAGGCGCTGGGCGCCCCGGTCTGGCGGTTCGACGCCACCGGCAGGGGGGTCAAGCCGCCGGCGACGCCCGGCGGGCGCGGGCTCTGGCTCCGGGCGGGGCGGAGGTCCGAGGTGCGGCGCGCCCGCGTCAGCGAATGGCTGGAGACGAAGGAACACGGGTTCACCGAGCTTTTCCCCGGGTGCTGGCTGCTCCCGATCGAGGAGAAGTCCCGCCGGAAGACCGCCGGGTTCACGGTCGCGATGGCGCTGGGCCAGCAGATCGTGGAGTCCCCAGAGTTCGAGGCCTGCTGCCGCTCGGCCTCGATCGATCGGTCGGCGGCCCGCAGAGCCGCGCTCGACTCGGCCCGGATGGAACGGGAAGAGTCCGAGCGGACACTGAGCCTGCTCCGGTGGATGCACGAAGACCTGCGAGCGTACGCGAAGGGGCAGACGGCCCTTGAGTCCTTCACCACGCAGCTCTCCGAGTCGTACGAGACGATCAACACGGTCTACGAGATCGGTCGCTCGATGAGCGGCCTCGACGAGCCGGACCGGTTCGTCGAGCTGCTCATCGACCGCGTGCGCGCCACGCTCGGCTTCGGGTGGACCGCGGTCCTGCTCTGTCCCAACGCCGAGAACGAGGCCCCCACCACCTTTGTGGCGGGCGCCCCCGCGTGCGACGAGCAGGTGCTCCGATCGGCCATCGACTCGGTCGAGCACGACACCTCGTCCGACCGGTGCACCATCGGGACGGTCGGGCCGGAGTTCCCCGAGGCGCTCGGGCCGCAGCTCGTGGTCCGCTCCCTCGGACGGGGAGGCAAGCACTTCGGCCTGCTCGCCGCGGGCTCGAAGGGGGGGATCGATCCCCAGATCAGCAGCTACGAGACGCTCCTGCTCGAGGCCTCCGGGGGGTTCCTGACCGCCTTCCTCGAGAACGTGGACCTGTACGAGGACCAACGCCGCACGTTCATGGGCACGGTGCAGGCGATGACGGCGGCCATTGACGCCAAGGACCGGTACACGCGCGGTCACTCTGAGCGGGTGGCCTACCTCAGCCGCGAGATCGCCAGGGCGATCGGCCTGGACGAGAACGAGTGCGAGCGGATCCACGTCTCGGGGCTCGTGCACGACGTGGGCAAGATCGGGGTCGCGGAGGCGGTGCTCTGCAAGCCGGGGCGCCTGACGGACGACGAGTTCGCACAGATCCGCGAGCACCCGGTGATCGGTCGGCGCATCCTCGAGGGCATCCCCGCGCTGCAGGACATTCTCCCCGGGGTCACGCACCACCACGAGCGGATCGACGGACGGGGCTACCCGGACGGGCTCTCGGGGACCGAGATCCCGCTCATGGCGCGGATCATCGGGGTCGCGGACACCTTCGACGCCATGAGTTCGACCCGCTCGTACCGCCCCGCGATGAACCGGGAGCAGGTGCTCGAGGAGATGCGACGCAGCGCCGGGACGCAGCTGGACGAGCGGCTCGTCGAGGCGTTCCTGACCCTGGACCTGAGCCCGTACGACGAGATGGTGCGTGAGCACGCCGGACCGATCCGGATCTTCAGAGGCTCCGAGGCCGCCTGAGGGCGGCGCCGGCGGATCACTCCGCGACGCGCTGACGGAACGAGCCGCTCACGATCTGGATGGGGAGCGTCGAGCTGCTGGCGCCCTTCTCGCGCAGCTCCACGTCATCGATCCAGAAGTTGGTCGTCGTCCCGACGGTCAGGACCCGCAACGTCACGGTGTCAGGTGACTCGCCGTCCTCCCAGTCGGGAGTCAGCTCGCCCTGGACACGGGTCCAGGTGTCTCCGACATCGGTGACGACAAACTTGGTCTCCGTGGTGTCGAAGCCAACCATCGAGAGCATGCCGACCTCGACCTTCTCGCCGGAGGCGTTCGCGGTCCGCACCCAGAGACTGACCTCGTACGTGGTCCCATCGCTCACGAACGATTGGACGTCCACAGCCGGACCGGCCAGGGGGAGAACGCGACCGGACACTTCGAGGCTGGAGCTTCCGGCGTGCGGGTCGTCCGTGTCCAGGCTCAGCGAGCAGGCGACCGGATACCAGGGGGAGGCGGAGTCGTCGAAATCCCCGTTGGGACAGAGGTTCGCCCCGGCATCATCCGACGGCGGGGAGACGATCGCGTCCACGGAGAAGAACCGGGCCTCGTCCTTCCTGCTGGCGCCGACCGTGACCGAGATCTCCACGTCATCGTCGTCGGGAAGACTGTCGTCGTAGTCGAGCACGTATCCCCAGTTGGTCTCGCCGAGGGCTTCGGCGTCACTCCACTGGCCGGCGGGATGGTTCGACCGCCAGCTCCGATCGGCCGCGACGCGGGAGAGCGCGATCTCGATCGCCGATCGGGCGTCGATCCGGGCGGACCGCGCCTCGCTCACGGCGATGCGGGTCTCGCGCTCCGTGTTGACCAGATACATGGCGGAGAGACCGACGAGGGTGACGAAGAGGGTCACCCCCAGCACCGCGATGTAGACGCCCCCTCGCTCGGTCCGGTTCACGGCGAGACCTCCTCCGGATCAGGCCAGATGGGCGAGCGGTACGCCTCCATCTGGGCGAGCACCTTCTTGTTCCGCAGGACGGAAACACGGATGCGCTTGAGGCAGATCCCATCCGCGCTCACGCTGCGCAGATCAGAGGCGTCCACGCACTGCACACGGACCATGCGCTGCAACCCCGACGCCCACGCGATCGGCGTGCCGTCCTTGCTCTGTGGCGGGGACGCGGTCCAGTTGTTGTAGTCGTCCACGTCGTCGAACGCGGCGCGGTTGAGATCGCCCGCCTCGCTGAGCGAACGCCCGAAGCTGCCCACCCCCTCGTCGGCGCCCTCGTACGCCTGCGCCAGGACCTCGTTCATCATGGACTCGCAGAGCACCTCGGCCAGCGCCAGATCCGCGTTCTGAGCCTGCGCCACGCGGGCGCCCCCGAGCGTGTCCATCGCGGCCACGAGCACGATCCCGACCAAAGCGATCGAGAGCACCGTCTCCATCATTGAGAACCCGCGCCACCGCCCGGTCATGGCGTGCCCCCTTCCCGGATCCACACCCCGTCGATCTCCACGCCCGTGCCCAACGGCGTGATCGTGCTGACGCGATCCTCGTCGGCATAAACGCTCAGCAGGTACTCGTACGACCCGACCTCCTCGCCGTTGACGCGCAGCGAGACCCGATCCTCAACGGGGTCAACCACGACGCGCACATCGACCATCTCGGCGCCAAGCCCGGAGACCGCCCCGAGCGTGTTGGTGGTCCCCGCCCCGTCGGTCGTGATCATGGCGACCGCCTGCTCATCGGGCCCGACCTTGGCGATCTGCAGGGTGACGTTCCCCTGGAGCCCCCCGGACTGGTCGAACGTCAGTGTCCAGGTGGCGCCCGGCTGCCCCTCGTCGGTGGCGCGCCAACGGATCTTCCCGACGACCACGCCGGTCATGTCCTTGGCGGGCTTCGTCCTGAGCGCGTGCCGGGCCTTCCAAACCCCTCCCGAGAGGTTCGGCGTGTCGAAGCCGCCGGCGTCCGGACGGACCCAGTCGCTCACGCCGTCCGCGTTGAGGTCCAGATCGGTGGGATCGGCGGAGAACTCAGCGCCCCAGATCGAATCCACGATCTGCGGGCGGTTGACCAGGTTGACGGTGGTCTCCATCGGGACGTCGGTGTCGCCTGCGGCGGAGAGGAAGACGTCCACGGACGCGATGAAGGTGTGGGTCACCTCGCCGCCCGGCTCGCTGGTCCGGTATCGCCCCTCGACCTTATAAAGCATCTGCCATTCGTGTGCCGGCCCCCAGGACGGAGACTTGTCGCCGGAGAGGAGGGAACCGAGGCCGCTGCTGGCGTAGGCGTACCAGAGCCCCACGCCCCTGCCGTCCTCGTGCGCGAACGACCCCACCGAGCCGCTGCCGGACTGGTAGGTAAGCAGCAGGCCGATGTCCTGCCCGGGTGCGATCCAGACATCCTCGGGGAACTCGATCGGCGTCCAGGAAAGCGAGCTGGACGCAAACCGGGTCTCGGGGAAGGTGACCTCCTCCAGGATGGTGTCCGAGGGCGCCTCGCCCTCGACCATCACGCGGATCTGCGCGGTGATGACGCCGTTGGGCGTCCCGCCCGCCCGGACGCCCGCGATGCTGATCTCATCGACACACCAGGCGATGGCGTCGACCGGCAGCGTGGGGGCGATGTACTGGCACCAGAACGAGCCGGCGTACAGGTTCTGACGATCCAGATCGCTCGGGGCGGACGGGTACGACGCGAGCGTGCTCGCCGCCGACTCTCGGGCCAGCGGCGCAAGCGTCTCGGTCACCGACACCGGGCGCCAGGTGGCGTCAAAGCCCGCGGCGTTGTCCAGGACCGTCTCCGGGGTCGCCCCGTTCTCCACCACACGCACCGGGTCGCCCCGCTTCCCGCTCCAGGAGAGGGCCTGCGTGTCCGGCTCCCCGTCCGCGTTCCTGTCCGGGATGGCGTAGATCGGGGCGTCGGAGGCGAGGTCCAAGACATAGACCGCGCTCTCAAGATCCGCGCTGAGTCGTTCGAGCGAGCGGCTGGTCCCCAGGACCCGTGTCTGGACGGCGTCCTCGGACGGGAGCGCCGCCGCGGCGATGGCCACCGCCGAGCCCAACGCCGCCATCAGCAACGCGCTGACCGCCAGGGAGACGGTCAACTCCATCAGGGTGAACGCCGGACGCGATGTCATGGTGCGGGAGTTCATCCGCCAAGCCCTCCCAGCAACCCACCGATGAGTTCCCCGGGCAGGTCAAACAGATCGATCGGCTCGTCGTTGTCGTCCGCGTCCTCCTCGTCAGGAACTTCCGCGGGCTCGGGGCGGATGATCGTCTCGCTGAGCACGATGGTCCGGCTTCGATCCCCCACCGCCAGCGTGACACTCGCGCCCGATTGAGGTCGCCCGTACCCATCGAAGACGAGCTTCGACCCGCCCTCGGAGAGGGTGACGCTCTGCACATCGCAGACGTACGGCTCCGCTCCGAGGGAGACCTCCATCCGGGCGCCCCCGGCGCCGTCGGCGCCGCCGGCGATCGTGTACCCGTCCCCCGCCGCGTCGAACGTCATCACATGGGCCACGCCCGCGGCCCGGGCCCAGGCCGCGGCGCGGACCGCG
>JBITAG010000245.1:0-29780 GCA_044439985.1 Phycisphaerales bacterium JB059
GGAAGGCCTCCCGGATGAGCCGCTTGAGGCGCGTCCGCGCCACCGCCGGGCCGACCCGGCGGCTGACGCTCAGCCCGAGGCGGTGGTCCGGGTGGGGGGTGGGGAGCAGGTGGACGCTCAGGGCTCCGCGCGACTTGCGCAGTTTGTGCGCATACACGGCGGTGTATTCGTTGTGGTGTTCGAGCCGGTGTCGGCGGCGAAAGACGAGCGTTCGGGGCCGGCCCGGGGGGGGTGTCTGGGAAGGCGGGCTCACGTCGGGAGACGATAGGGGCGGGCGCCCGGGCGTCTGGGGGCCTCGGGGAGGAGCCCGATGAGGGTGAGCAGGGCGCCGACGGCGATGAGCCAGAGGCGGGAGGTCGGGCCGAGGGCCAGGCGGGCGAGGGTGGAGTCCGGCCCGGTCCGCCCGGGGAGGACGGGGGGGGCGGGCTCGAGGGCGGCGAAGAGGTCCGCGTCGGGCTCTGGCGCGGGCAGGTCGATCGCGGCCCGGTCTTCCGGGACGAGATTGAGCTGGCTGGCGACCAGGGCGCGGGCCAGGGCGGGGTCCTCGCGGGCGAGGGCGTCGAGGTAGGCCCGGTGCCGGTCGAGGCGTTCGAGGTGGGCCCGCTCGAGGGCGATGGTGCGGTCGCGCTGCCATCGGGCGTCGGCGAGTTCGTCGGCGGCGGGGATGAGCAGGGCGGCGGCGAGGAGGGTGATGCCGGAGAGGAGCAGGAGCCACCCCGCGTCGATGCGCGGGGAGAACCGTCCGGTCTGGGCGCTTCGGGGATCGGTCACGGGAGGGGTATCGGGTGGCGGGGGCCGCTCGCCTGAAACAGAGGGGGGGCGTTCGAGAGGGAACTGGTCGTGCCGGGGGGGCGGCGCGTCGTACACTTCCCGGTCATGCGTCGAGCGGTGGGCATCACGGGACTCGGGACGGTCTGCGGGCTGGGCGTTGGCGCCGAGGCTTTGTGGGATGGTCTGTGCGCACCGCGTTCGGCGATCGGGCCGATCCGGGGGTTCGACGCGTCGGGTCTTCGCGCCCGGCTGGCGAGCGAGGTCCCGGGGTACAGCGTGCGTGACTTCGTGCCCAAGAGCTACCGCAAGGCGACGAAGGTGATGTGCCGGGACACGGAGCTGGCGGTGGTGGCGGCGAGCCTGGCCGCGCGGGACGCCGGGCTCAGGACGCGGGCGAGCGAGGACGAAGGGCACGAGATCGGGGCGGATCGGCTGGGGTGCCACATCGGCGCCGGGCTGATCGCGGCGGAGACGGGTGAGCTGGGTCGGGCGCAGGCGACGGCGATCGATGAGGGCGGGGCGTTCTCGATCCGCGCGTGGGGGACCATCGGCGAGGAGGCCCGGGGGGGGATGGAGAATCTCACGCCCCTCTGGATGCTCAAGTACCTGCCCAACATGCCCGCGTGCCACGTGACGATCGTGCACGGCGCCGAGGGGCCGAGCAACACGATCACCTGCTTCGAGACCAGCGGGCTGCTGAGCCTGGGCGAGTCGGCGCGGGTGATCGAGCGGGGCGGGGCGGACGCCTGCTTCTCGGGGGGGACGGAGAGCAAGCTGAACCTGGTCGGGATGCTGCGTCTGGAGCATGCCGGTCGGCTGGCGCCCGTGGGGGAGGACGAGGAGGGCGCGGGCGTGGTGCGCCCGTACGACGCCTCGGCGAGCGGGGGCGTCGCGGGGGAGGGGGCGGGCATCCTGATGGTCGAGGCGATGGAGCACGCGTCGGAGCGCGGCGCCCGCGTCTACGCGCAGATCACCGGGTTCGGGGGCGCGCAGTCGTTCGATGGGATCGACGCGCTCTACGGCGAGGGCGAGGAGCCGAGCGACGGGCTCTTCGACGCGATCGAGCGGGCGCTGGGCGACGCGGGGCTGGAGCCGGAGGCGATCGACGCGATCGTGCCCGGCGCGCACGGGGCGCCCGCCCTGGACGGGGCGGAGGCGTCGGCGCTGCGCCGGACCTTCGGGGACCGGCTGGGCGAGATCCCGCTGGTCACGACGGCGCCGAGCATCGGGTCGTGTGTCGCGGGGCAGGGGGGGCTGCAGGCGGCGGTGGGGGCGCTCTGCCTGCACAAACAGATGCTTCCCGGGCGGATCCACGCGGGATCTCCCTCGGATGGCCTGCGGGCCGAGGCGTGCGATCCGCGGGATGCGCGCCTCGCTCACGTGCTGGTCTGCGCGAGCGGGCTGGGGGGCCAGAACGCGGCGCTGGTGCTCAGTCGCGCGGGCGTCGGACGGGACTGATCGTTTCTCTTACCTCACTTTTGGAGACTCAACATGGCGGACTACGGACGACACGATCGGGGCGGCAGGCGGGGCGGAACGCCCCTGTCGGAGCTGGACCCCGCGCTGACCGACATCTCGCGGCGCGTCATCGGCTGCGCGATCGAGGTGCACAAGCAGCTCGGCCCCGGGTACCCCCGCGACATCTACGTCTCGGCCCTCTCCAAGGCCCTCACCAAGGACGGGGTGAACTTCGAGGCGGACGCGCCGCTGGAGGTCGAGTGTGACGGCGAGGTCGTCGGCACGGTGACCGCGGACATGTACATCAACGAGCGGTTTCTCGTGGCGCTCTACGCCGAGCACATGGAGATCGGCTCGCAGGAGCGGTCGGAACTCCGGGCGCGTCTCCGGGCGGCGGACCAGGAGCTGGGCCTGATCATCAACTTCGGCGAGCGTCGGCTCAAGGACGGGCTCGTGCGCGTGCTCAACCCGGACAAGCTCAACAAGCTCCGGGACGAGGATGAGTACGAGGACGACGACGACGAGTACGAGGATGACGACTAATCCATGAGCGAGCGGCGCGTCGTCATCACGGGGATGGGGTGGGTCACGCCGCTGGGCGAGGGCGTCGACGACGTCTGGTCCAGGCTCGTGGCGGGCACGAGCGCGATCGGCCCGGTCACGCTCTACGACGCGTCGACGTTCGCGACCAACTTCGCCGCGGAGGTGCGCGACTTCGACCTGTCCCGCGCGATCGGGGAGGAGGCGTCCCGTCACGAGCGGGCGGGGCGGAGCACGCACTTTGCGCTCGCGGCGGCGGCCCGCGCGTGGGCCCAGGCGGGTCTGGGGGAGGGGGCGGGTCACGGGCCCGAGGGCGTGGACCCGCGCCGGATCGGCGTCTATCTGGGGGCGGGAGAGGGCCCGCCCGACTTCGAGAACTTCTCCGCCGCCAACATCGCGGCGTGGGACGAGACGAAGCGCGACGTGGACGGGGGCGCGTGGGCCCGTGTGGCGTACGACCGGCTGAGCAAGGCGCGGGAGCTGGAGCAGGAGCCCAACATGACGCTCGGGCGACTGGCCCGCGCGTTCGGGATCCGGGGGCCCGCGTTCAACTGCATGACCGCGTGCGCCGCGAGCACGCAGGCGGTGGGGGAGGCGAGCGAGCAGATCCGGCGCGGCGACGCGGACGTCATGCTCGCCGGGGGCGCCCACTCGATGATCCACCCGCTCGGGATGACCGGGTTCATCCGCCTGACGGCGATGAGCACGCGGCGCGACGACCCGGCGACGGCCTCACGCCCCTTCGACGCGACGCGCGACGGGTTCGTGATGGGCGAGGGCGCGGGGATCGTGGTGATCGAGGAGCTGGAGCACGCGATCAGGCGCGGCGCCACGCCGCTGGCGGAGATCGCCGGGTACGGCGCCTCGGCCGACGCCTTCCGCATCACGGACATCCAGCCCGAGGGGAAGGGGGCGGCCAGCGCGATGCGTCAGGCGTGTGCGCAGGCGGGGATCGACCCGACCCGCCCCGACGAGTCGGGGCGGGCGCCCGTGCAGTACGTCAACGCGCACGGGACGGGGACGCAGGAGAACGACAAGATCGAGACCGCGGCGGTGCGCGCTGCGTTCGGGGAGATGGCCGACCGGCTGCTCTTCGGCTCGGTGAAGAGCATGCTGGGGCACCTGATCCAGGCGGCGGGCGCGGTGGAGCTGATCACGTGCGTGAAGGCGATCCAGAGCGGGATCGTGCCCCCGACGATGAACCTGACGAGCCCGGACCCGCGGTGCGATCTGGACCACGTGGCGGGGAGGGCGCGGGATCTCCGCGAGTCCGGGGGCGTGGACGTCTGTCTGTCGAACTCGTTCGGGTTCGGGGGGCAGAACAATACGGTCTGTGTGCGTCGGATATAAGCAAGTTGTTTGGCTTGTTCTCCAGAGAATGATTATCAGTTTGATCCCTCTGAGCCGATCTGATACAAGCCAGATTCACAACGCAGCTTGAGACAGGCGAAGGGGGGTCGGACATGTTGCATTGGATGACAGGCCCGCGAGGGACGCTCGCCGCGTTGGCGGTGGTGGTGGTCAGCGTCGGCGTGGGCCTCGTGCAGGCGGGGCAGTGGAAGCCGATCTGCAACTGCACCCACGGGAACTGCCCCGGGGGGAGTGTCGCGGCGCAGAGTTGTTCGTGCTGTTACAACTCAACGACCGCGGTGTGGACCTGCAAGGCGTGCACGGTGACCTTTGATTGCTTGCAGCCGCCGTCGCCGTACACCAGTTGCCAGGATGGCATTTATTAGAGCGACATCGATCCCTTGAGCGCGAGGGGTGAAGATGAGACGTGTCGCGGTCATCTCCGGATGTGTGGCGTTCGCTCTCGTGGTCGCGGGCGTGGCGTTGTTCCGAAGTGATGTGGTCATGCTCCCCGGTCAGCGCACGCCGCGCTCGGAGTCGCAGCAGCGCGCCGCCTCCGTCGAATCCGCGCGGGAACGGATGGCCTCGCTTGAGATGATCGATCGCTCGGAGGTGGACGGGCCTTCGGGCGTGCGCGCGGTGCTCGGCCCGCTGCTCAGCGCGGCGATGGATCGGGTCGCGGACGGACAGTCCCCGTCGCTCAGCGGGGAGCGTCTGCGCACGATCTCGGATGAGACGGTGGGTCTGGTCGCGGGCCGGTGGTTGCAGGACTCGGGGGACGCGTACGCCGCCTCGAGGCGTCAACTCGGGTACGAGCTGATGAGTCTTGAGACCATGGTCACGCGCTGGGCGGTGGATCACGCCTACGAGCGGGCGACGGGGGAGCCGATCCCGGAGGGCGCCGATCCGGCGATGGTCTTCGAGGCCGTCTGGTCGAGCCCGCCCCCGGCGCCCCGGAGCATGATCACCCTGGACGCCCTGTGCGCGGATCCCGCGGGGGTCGAGGTCGCGGTCGGCCGGTACTGCCCCGGGGAGAGCGAGCGTTGGCCCGTGCTCGGGGGGGCGTTGGGGGAGTCGGTCTGGAACGGGGCGGGGGCGGTCGGGTTCACCATGCTGCACACGGCGCCGGGGGGAAGCTGGGAGGCCCGGCGGGCCGCGGGCGAGTGCTTCGAGACCGCCACGGTGGGCGTGGTGCTCGGGTTCGAGGGCGGCGTTCGCATCCCGCTGCGCCTGCATTACTGGTTCGATGAGCGCGCCGGGCGATGGTGGCTCGGGCAGGTGACGGCGAGCAACATGCCGGAAGGGTTCGGCGGTGTCACGTTCTAGTCAGGTCGTGCGATCGGCGTCCTCCGGGGGCGCGGACGCCCTGCTGATCCGGGGCGTGATCGCGGCCATGTTCATGGTCGCGGCGTGCGTGAAGGTCGCGGACCCGGACGCGTTCGGCGTGGTGCTCTGGCGGCTCACGGGCGAGTCGATCTCGCCGGGCCGGGCCGTCGTGTTCGGGAGCCTGCTCGCGGGGGTGGAGTTCAGCATGGCGCTGGGGGTGCTTCTGGATCGTCAGACGCGTCTGTGGCTCATCGGCACGGTCGCGCTGCTGCTGGTGTTCACCGGCGCCCTGATTCGGCTCGCGCTGATGGCGGATCCGCCGAGCTGCGGGTGCATGTCGATCCCGCACCCGGGCGGGTCACGCGTCGAGCAGGTCGCGGGCATCGGGCGGAACATCGGCCTCGCCTGGCTGGCGATGATCGCGCTGGCCCGGCGCGGGGTGGAGCGGGCGCCCCCCCCCCGCGTGCCCCACCCGGTGGCGGGGTTCACCCACGTCGAGGTGATATTGGTGATAGTGGTGATCGCGGTGCTGCTGGGGATCGCGCTGCCCGTCTTCGGTCGGGCGCGCCTGGCGGGGTAGCTGCATGAGCGGTCGGTGATCGATCGGCAGGTGTTCCTCGCGCTCGAGATGTACATCGACGACTTCGCGGAGGCGTACCCGTACTTCGCGACGCCCGGCGAGCCGTACGGCCCGGTGGTCATCAACGGGCACGTCTTCGATCCGGGTCATTACTTCCTGGCGCAGCGCTGGTACTGGGCGAGCGTGCTGGTCCCGAGTTACATCCCCGACCGTGGCGTGATCGAGGCGCCCGACCGGGCGGCCCGCGTTGAGGAACAGGGGCTCAAGGACCTGGTCACGGCCCACGCCCAGCTGACCTCCACGGTGACGGTTGATCCCGCCTTCCTGCGTCCCGAGTCGGTCGATCGACCACAGAACCCGGAGCACTTCCGGGGCGGACGCCGCCCGCAGCTCACCTTTCCCGCCCAGAAGGTCATCCTCGCCTCGTTCTACGGGGGGCCGGGCGGGGACGAGCAGCGCATCGCCGAGCGGGGCGGGTATCCGCTGGTATTCGGGGACGGTTCGCTCCGCGTGGTGAGCGAGGGGGAGATCAACGAGATGCCGAGCCTGGAACGCCCGATTCTGGGGAACATCTCGATCCACGGCACGCTCGGGGGGCTGAGCGGGCGGGACGCGAATCCGTAGGGGCGGGGTCATGCGGGGCGCCGGCGGGGGTCGATACTGTTCCCCGGAGGAACCCCATGAAGACCCTGGCTCTGTCCAAGATTGTGTCGGCGTCCGCCGTGCTCGTCGCCTCGGGGGTGGCGATGCTTTTCGGGTACCAGCTCATCCGGGGCGACATCGTCGAGGACGTGTACAAGGACCGCCTGCGGGAGGTCTCGGGGGAGTTCAGGGCGCTGCGCGCCCAGTACAACGAGGCGGTGAAGCGGACAGCGATCACGGAGCTGGTCGTTGAAGACGGTGAGCTGTCGGTCCGGGTGCGGAGCGCCGCGGGGGTGGAGCGGGTGATCGAGACGCCGTACGACCCCAGCGGCGAGATCTACGTGGATTACGTGGTCCTCGACGGGCGTGTCTGGATGCGCCGGGTCTTCGACGCGAGGACCCCGCCCGTGGAGGGGGTGGTGATCGATCCGGCGCTGAGCGAGATCGACTGGACCGACGAGAACGCGAAGTTTGGCAAGACGGTCTACCGGTCGTTGGGTGAGGGGCGTTGGGTGATCAGCGTCTCGGGTGACGGGTCGCTGGGGATCGGGCCCGGGGGACCGGAGCCGGTGGAGCTTGGCTCGGCGCCCGAGATCGGGGAGTTCGAGGAGTTGGAGCGGGACCTGGAGGACGAGGTCACGGGGATCGGGCTCGGGGAGGTCTTCAAACGCCTCGTCGGCGGGTGAGCGGGGAGGTGGCGGGTGGTGAGCGGGGTCTGCGACCCCACGACGGCTGACTTTCGCAACGCCCTGTTCACCGGTTCGCCACTGGCCACCCACCCCTATCATCGCCCCTTGCCCCGCACGCCACCGGGGCCCCGAGGAGCGATCGATGACCGAGCAGGCCCAGCCCGAGACCCAAACCAAGTCCATGGACGACATCATGGCGCTCTGCAAGCGCCGCGGGTTCATCTACCAGGCCTCCGAGATCTACGGCGGCGTCAACGGCTTCTGGGACTACGGCCCCCTGGGCGCGCAGCTCAAAAAGAACCTGCGCGACGCGTGGTGGCAGGACGTGGTCATGCTCGGGTGCAACGGGCAGACCGGCCCGGACGGGAACCCGGTGAGCATCGTCCCCGTGGACTCCTGCATCATCCAGAACCCCAGGGTCTGGGAGGCCTCCGGGCACGTGGGCGGGTTCAACGACCCGATGGTGGACGACAAGGAGACGAAGCAGCGGTTCCGGGCGGACCACCTCTGCGGCCTGTTCGTGCACGAGGCCGAGGCGGGGAAGGCGGACCAGTACCGGGAAGTCCACACCCGTGCGCAGAACGAGCTGGCGCACCTGCCCCTGATCACGATCGTCGGCGGGTCGGTGGGCGAGGCCTCCGAGATACTGCTGCAGGAGCACAAGAAGCTGCTCAAGCCGGCGGGCATGAAGCTCGTCGAGCACGTGCGCGAGGGCGATCGCCTTTTCGTGGTCCTCGAAGGGCGTGAGGGCAAGCGCTGGTTCGGCGTGATCGCGGAGGTCGGGCTCGAGCGTCTGCGGAAGCATGCGCCGGAGATCCCCTCCCCGTTCACGCACAAGGCGGGGCAGCTGACCGAGCCCCGCGACTTCAACCTCATGTTCACGACCTATCTCGGCGCCACCGCGACCGAGGACGACGTCGCCTATCTCCGCCCGGAGACCGCGCAGGGCATCTTCATCAACTTCAAGAACGTCGTGGACACCACCCGCGTCTCCGTCCCCTTCGGCATCGCGCAGACGGGCAAGGCGTTTCGGAACGAGGTCACGCCCCGCAACTTCACCTTCCGGTCGCGCGAGTTCGAGCAGATGGAGATCGAGTTCTTCTGCCACCCGGACGAGTCGAAAGCGTGGTACGCGTTCTGGCGCGACTGGCGGTTCCAGTGGTGGCAGGACCTCGGCCTGTCGGGCGAGAACCTGATCCTGCGCGAGCACGACAGCGACGAGCTGGCCCACTACGCCAAGGAGGGCGCCGGCACGAGCGACATCGAGTACCGCTTCCCCTTCACCGCGCCCGGGTTCGGCGAGCTGGAGGGCATCGCCGACCGGACGGACTTCGACCTCAAGCAGCACCAGGACCACGCCAAGAAGAAGATGGAGTACCACGACACGACCCGCGGCGAGCCGCTGCCCAACGGGCAGCCGAAGGGGGAGTGGTACCTGCCGCACGTGATCGAGCCGAGCGCCGGGCTCGACCGGGGCGTGTTGGCGATCCTCTGCGAGGCGTACACGCCCGACCCGGATCGGGCGAGCAAGGTGTTCATGAAGTTCCACCCGCGCCTGGCGCCGATCAAGGCGGCGGTCTTCCCGCTCGTCAAGAAGGACGGCATGCCGGAGAAGGCCCGCGAGATCCACGCGGCGTTGGTCCGGCGCTTCGGGCATCTGGGCGCGATCGAGATCGACGAGAAGCAGTCCATCGGGAAGCGGTACGCCCGGATGGACGAGGCGGGGACGCCGTTCTGCTTCACGGTGGACGGGCAGACGCTCGAGGACGGGACGGTGACCGTGCGCGACCGGGACACGCTCGAGCAGTCGCGCATCCCCGGCGAGCAGGTTCCCGACTTCCTCGGCGAGCGTCTGGGCCTCTGACGGGGGCTCTGATTGAGAATCGTTCTCACTCGCCGTTTGGCTTCTTGAATCGTGGTGGGGGGGGGTGTCGAAGACGCGCTAAACTGAAACGGCGGGGCGTTCAGTGCGGTAGAGGGGTGGGTGAAACACCCGGGCGGACCCGCCCAAAGATGTCCTACCGCGCCGGGAACTCACCGGGCGGGACCCGGGCCGCGGCCCGTCATGCTGGGGAATCGACCAAGATCGGGGGTCGGGCCGTGTTGAAGTGGTTGGTCGGGATTTTGATCGTGCTTTTCGTCCTGGGGGGTGGGGGCGGGCTGATCGTGCTCAAGTCGCCGCTGGGCAAGGGGTTGCTCGGGTCGATGGACCGGGAGGGCGGGGGGACGGAGGTCCGGCTGGAGGCGGCGGAGCTGGGTGACCTGGTGCGCACGGTGAGCGCCCCCGGCTCCATCGAGCCCAAGACGCTCGTGCAGATCTCGAGCCAGGTCTCCGCGAAGATCATCGCGCTCCCCTTCCGCGAAGGGGACATGGTCAAGGCGGACGACGTGGTGGTCCGGCTGGACCCGCAGGATCTGGTGGCCCGACTCGACGCCTCGAAGGCGTCGCTCAAGAGCGAGCAGGCGCGTCTCACCGGCGCCGAGGCGAGCCTGATCAACGCGCGCCTCAACTACGAACGCCTGCGCCAGCTCTACGAGACGGGGGACGTGACGAAGGCGGACCTGGACGCCGCCGAGGCGCAGTTTCTGGGCGCCAAGAGCAACAAGCAGGTGATCGAGGCCTCCATCGAGATGGCGCAGGCCAACATCGAGCAGGCGCAGAAGGACCTGGACAACACCACCATCACCAGCCCGATCGACGGCATCATCACGGTCCTCAACACGGAGGTGGGTGAGACCGCGATCGTCGGCACGACGAACACCCCCGGATCGGTCATCATGGAGATCGCCGACCTCTCCGAGATGCTCGTCAAGGCGCAGATCGACGAGACGAACATCGCCCCCGTCGAAGAGGGGCAGGGCGCGACGGTCTACATCAACGCGTACGACGACCGTGAGTTCCGGGGCAAGGTGCAGAAGGTGGGGCTCAAACGCCAGGTCGCTGCGGACGGGACCGGCGTCTTCAACACCGAGATCCTGCTCGGGCTCGAGGAGGGCGAGCGGCTCTACTCGGGGCTGACCGCGAGCGTGGATATCGAGGTCGAGAGCTTCTACGACGTGGTGCGGGTTCCCAGCCAGTCGGTGCTCGACCGGCGCGTCGAGGACCTGCCCGAGGAGATCGTCAGATCGAGCGAGCACGTGGACCCGACGAAGACCTTCGCGCGAGTCGTCTACCGCCTGATCGACGGCAAGGCCGTGGCCACCCCGGTGGAGGTCGGCCCGAGCGACCTGACCCACACCGTCATCCTGGGCGGGCTTGAGGTCGGGGAGCGGGTGGTCAGCGGGCCGTACCGCGTGCTCGTGGACCTGAAGCACGACCAGCGCATCCGGGACATGGACGAGGAGACGGACGACGAGGCCGACGACGACGCCGAGTCCCCAACCGAGACGCAGACCGACACGGACGCCGATCCCGAGGCGGAGCCGGAGACCGGCGACGAGTCGGAGTCCGAGCCGGCCGACGCGGACGAGGTGGCGGAAAGCGGCGGGGCGCCATGAACACGGGTCTCGACAGCTCGATGCCGGTGATCGAGATCCGCGGGCTCCACAAGGTCTTCAAGGTGGGGGAGGAGCGTGTGCACGCGCTGCGGGGCGTGAGCCTGAAGATCATGCCCAACGAGTTCGTGGCGATCATGGGCGCCTCCGGCTCGGGCAAGAGCACGATGATGAACATCCTCGGGTGTCTCGACAAGCCCACGCGGGGCGTCTACCTGCTGCGCGGACGCGCGACGCACAAGATGGGCATGTCGCAGCTCGCCCGCGTGCGCAACGATGACATCGGGTTCATCTTCCAGAGCTTCGAGCTGCTCCCGCGCGCCACGGCCCTCAAGAACGTCATGCTCCCGATGCTCTACTCGAAGCTGCGCGTCTTCAGCGCTCGACGGCGGGCGAAGCGCGCGCTCGAGCTGGTCGGCCTGGCGGACCGGATGGGCCACCGCCCGAACCAGCTCTCGGGGGGGCAGCGCCAGCGCGTCGCCGTCGCCCGCGCCCTGGTCAACGATCCGGCGATCCTGCTCGCCGACGAGCCCACGGGGAACCTGGACACGAAGACGACCGAGGAGATCATCGAGCTGTTCCGCAGGCTCCACGCGGGCGGACAGACGATCATCGTCGTGACGCACGAGGAGGACGTCGCGGGGTACGCCGACCGGATCGTGCGCCTGCGCGACGGGAACATCATCTCCGACCACCCCACCCGCGAGGACCCGCTCCACCAGGACTGGGTGAAGCGGATGGCCCAGGGGATCGGGGCGATGGCCTCGCAGAGCGCCCCGGACGACGCGACCGAGGGCGCCGAGCGGGAGGAGGTCGTCCGATGAAGACCTTCTTCGGCGTGCTCTTCGCCCCGGTCCTCTTCCTGATGCGCCTGATGGTGCAGACGGTCTTTCTTGCGCTCGGGCAGATCTGGGCGAACAAGACGCGCTCGGTGCTCACCTGTCTGGGGATCATCTTCGGGGTGGGCGCGGTGATCGCGGTGGTGGGGCTGCTCGGGGGGATGCGCGGGTTCGTGCTCAAGGAGTTCGAGACGATCGGCGCCAAGAAGATGTGGGTCTGGGGCGAGGTGCCCGACTCGAAGGAGTCGGTCATGTCCTGGTCGGACGTGAAGATGACGCTCTACGAGGCGGGCCTGATCCTGGACCGCGCCCCCTCGATCGAGATGCTCACGCCGATGACGGGCATGGGCATGCAGGCCGCCTACAAGGGCAACGTCCTCCAGGGCGTGCGCGTGCAGGGCGTCTGGAGCGAGTGGCACGACATCGAGGACCGCCAGGTGATCTACGGGCGCCCCTTCTCGAGCATCGACGAGGACGAGGCCCGCCAGGTCTGTCTGGTCAATCAGACCGCCATCGAGAAGCTCGGGCTCAGCACCGATCCCTCGGGCGAGTACATCCTGCTCAACAACCGGCGCTTCCTGGTGATCGGGCTGGTCGAGACGAAGGACTTCAGCTTCGCCGACGGGGGGCAGGGGGACGAGGCGGAGATCTTCATCCCCTTCGCGACCGTCAAGTCGATGAACCCCTACACCTGGACGTACTTCATGATGCAGATGAAGGACCCCGACGCCTCCGCCGACGCCGAGGCGGAGGTCCGGTTCATCCTCCGCAATCACCGGGGCCTCAAGCCGGAGGAGGAGGACACCTTCGGCGTCCAGGTGCTTCAGAACGCGATCGAGCAGTTCAACGGCGTGGCCCGGGTCGCGACGCTCGGCGGGTTCTTTGTCGCGGCGATCTCTCTCTTTGTGGGCGGGATCGGGATCATGAACATCATGCTCGTCTCCGTTTCCGAGCGGACGCGCGAGATCGGCCTGCGCAAGGCCGTGGGCGCCAAGCCCCCGACGGTGCTGCTCCAGTTCCTGATCGAGGCGATCGTGCTCTGCCTGGTGGGGGGGCTGATCGGGCTGGGGATCGGGCAGGGGGTCATCATGGGGTTTCGCGCGGGGGTGGACTGGATGAGCGAGGCGGGCGTGCCCGCCGGGATCGTCGCGGGCGTGCTCGTCGTCACGGGCGCGACGGGGGTGATCTTCGGGATGTTCCCCGCGATCAAGGCGGCCCGGCTGAACCCGATCGACGCGCTGCGACACGAGTAGAGACGCTTTCCTGATCACGCCCATCCGTTCCGGGGATCGAATGCCTGCGACACACCAGACGAGTCATCCCGCCGACCGCCCGACCGCGCGTCTGCTCGCCCTCGCCCTCGCCGGGCTCGGGCTGACGCTCAGCGCGTGCACCAACCCCTTCGGGTCCGACCCGATGGACTACGACCAGCGGGCCTCGAGCGATCGCCTGCGCGAGATCCGGTCCCTCCCGGTCGGTCGTTACCGCGCCCCGGACGCCGACGCCGCCGGGCAGACCGAGGCGGCGGTCCGTGAGGCGCGGGCGCGGTTCGAGGCGATGGAGACGTACAGCCTCACGCTCGAGGAAGCGCGGGCGCAGACGCTGAGCAACAACCTCGGCCTGCGGGCGACCCTCGTCGCCCCCGCCATCGCCGCCGAGGCGCTCAACGAGGAGGAGGGGCGCTTCGAGAGTGTCTTCACCCTCTCGGCGAACTGGTCCGAGTCGGACGCCCCCACGGCCTCGGCCCTCTCCGGCTCGCAGACCCGGACGCAGTCGATCACCCCCGGCCTGCGCATCCCCCTGCGCACGGGTGGGCAGGCGGAGATCACCCTCCCGGTGACCAAGTTCCGGACCGACAACGCCTTCAGCACGCTCAACCCGGCGGTGACGGCGGACCTGCAGTTCTCGCTGAGCCACAACCTTCTCCGGGGCGCCGGACGCCGGGCCACGATGCACGCCGTGCGAATTGCCGACTACAACCGCCAGATCTCCGAGACGCAGACGAAGCTGGAGGTCATCCGGCAGCTCACGGCGGTGGATCGCTCCTACTGGCGCCTCTTCGCGGCCCGTGAGGTCCTCGCGGTCCGGCTGCAGCAGTACGAGCTGGCGCGGGAGCAGCTGGCGCGGGCCGAGCGTCAGAACCGGGCCGGCGCCGTCGCTGAGATCGAGGTCATCCGGGCCCGCTCGGGGGTCGCCGACCGGGTGGACCAGATCCTGCGCGCCCAGAACCAGGTCCTCCTGCAGGAGCGTGAACTCAAGCGCATCGTCAACATCCCCGGGATGGACGTGGACTCGGACGTGATCCTCGTCCCCTCCAGCCCCCCCGACCCGGTGCGGTACCTGTTCGACCGGGATGAGCTGATGGGGCAGGCGCTCGCGACGCGGATGGAGCTGCTGGAGGACGAGCTGCGCCTGGCGATGGACGCCGCGAACATCGCGTTCAACCGGAACCAGGCCCTGCCGCTGCTGGCGATGAACTACACCTACCGGATCAACTCGCTGGGGGGAACGGAGGGGGAGGCGTTCAACCGGTTGGGTGAGAACAACTTCGAGGACTGGGCGGTGGGCCTGAGCGCGGAGGTCCCGCTGGGCAACGAGCAGCGACGCGCCGCCGTGGCCCAGAGCGTGCTTACCCGCCTGCAGCGTCTGAGCACGCGCGAGGCGAGACGACAGACCATCCGCAAGGAGGTCCTCGACGCGATCGACAAGATCGAGAGCGACTGGCAGCGCATCCTCGCCGCCCGCGAGACCGTCATCCTCAACACGCGGGCGTTGGAGGCCGAGCAGCGGATCTTCGGCGTGGGGCGTTCGACGAGCAACGACGTGCTCGACGCGGACACGCGTCTGGCGGAGGCCCGCCTGACGGAGATCCAGGCGATCGCGGACTACCAGATCAGCCAGGTGGACCTCGCCTTCGCCGCCGGTCTGATGATGGGCGCCAGCAAGGTCCGGTGGGAGGTCAACGACCCGCGGGGCACGCCCGCGGCGGAGGCCCAGCGCCAGGCCCTCCCCGATTACGCCCCCGGCGCGGGGGTCTTCTACCGCCCGGGACGCGACGATCCCACGCCCGAGGACCCCACCCCCCTCGCCGCCCCGCCCGCGACCGACCAGCCGGGCGGAGAACTTGAGCCGGTGACGCCCATTGAACCAAACTCGGACGGGTGATCACCCGATCGGGTGGGCATGAGCCACCCTGACCCAGAGCCGAAGAGTCCCTCCCCGACGCGTGGATGCCAGAAGGGGTGCGAGCAGTGCGCGTGCAAGGGCGGGGCCTCCTCGCAGGTTGAGCCCCACGACGAGCTGCTCCGGTTCGCGGTCAGCGCCGACGAGCTGGCCCGGCGGATCTGGGACGGGCAGGGCGCCGACCTGAATCACCTGATCGGGGACGCGATCCAGTCGCGCCAGGCGCCCAAGGCCGCCTGAAGACCGCTCAGGTGCGCACGTACCGTGCCACCATGAACTCAACCCAGCCCCCGTCCGGCCCCGGCGTGCGCGAGCGCAGCAGGCGGGTGTTCTCGTCCACGATCTCGATCACGTCCTGGTACGCGGCCATGACCTTCGGGTCGGTGAACGACGGTCCCTCGGTGTTGAGCGGGAGGATCTTGTTGTTGTCCTCGAGCGTTCCCTCGTAGATGAACATGTGGGTCATGACGGAGCCGACCCAGTTGCCGACGTAGCGCTCGCGGGCGGGGTCGTAGCCGAGCGTGGTCTGCATGGACATCTCGCCCTCGCCGCCGGGCATGGCGCCCCTCCCCTCACAGACGATCCAGAGCCCGCCGAGGGAGCGAACGGTCTCCGTGCCCGAGTGCTTCATCTTGGGCTGGTCCGGGCCCATGTCGCACTCGCCCTCGAAGGCCCACGTGCCGACGAGCTGCTGGAGCCACTCGTGCTCCCGTCCGGGCGTGGTGTCGCATCCCATGGCTCATCCCTCTCCGGGTTCGTTCCGGTGTTGGAGTTCGTTCTCGAGCAAGCGGAGCGTCCGCAGGTTCGGCTTGAACCAGAAGTCGAAAGCGTCACCCACGATCGGGATCGAGCCGACGACGAAGTCGATGCAGACGATGCCCAGCATCCGCAGCAGCACCCCGCTCCGCACCCTCCGGGCCCGAGCCTCGGCGAGCACCACCAGCGAGAGCAGCAGCCCCGCGAGATCCCCCACGCCCGGCAGCAGGCCGATGATCGGATCGAGGCCGAAGCGCCACGACGTGCCCGGCACCTCGAAGGCGTCGTCGAGCAGGTGGGCGAGCTTCGCGGCGTGTGAATGCTCCGACTCCGGCGCGCGCACCATGGTTACTCCTGACCCAGCAGCTCCAACGCCGCGACGGTCATCGCCTCCACGCCGGCGGTGATCGTCGGCTCGGCGTCGGGCGCGAAGTAGGGCGTGTGCAGGCTGGGCAGGGTCTCGCCCTTGGCCCTGGCCTGGTCGTACATCTCCTGCTCGATCGCGCCCACGCGGAACATCAGGCTCGGGATGCGCGGGTCCTGGCGCCCGTACCGGGCGAAGTCCTCGCCGCCCATCACGGGCGTCCCCGGCAGGACGCGGTCGTGCCCGAGGCGGTCGCCGATCACCTTCCTGATCCGGGCGGTCAGCTCCGGGTCGTTGTAGAGCGAAGGCGTGAACTCGTCCTTGACGACGACCTCGGGGAGCTTGTCCTCGGGGATGCCGAAGGCGCGGGCGTTGCCGATGGTCAAACGCTCGATCGCGCCCAGCAGTTTCTCGCGCGTCTCGTCGGAGTAGCTTCGCACGGTGATCTGAAGGTCGGCGCGCTCGGAGATGATGTTGTGCTTCGTCCCCGCGTGGATGGAGCCGACGGTCACGACGGCCGGGTCCTGCGGGTCGATCTCGCGGGCGACGATCGTCTGCAGGTCCATGATGATCGAGGCGGCGAGGACGACGGGGTCTTTCGTCGTGTGCGGCGCCGAGCCGTGCCCCCCGATGCCGTGGATGGTGATGTCCACCGAGTCCACGTTCGCCATCGCCCAGCCGGGGACGAAGGCGACGCTCCCCGCGGGGTGGTTGGATGAGACATGGAAGGCGAGGTTGTAATCGGGGCGCGCAAAGCGGGTGAAGAGCCCGTCCTCGAGCATCGCCTTCGCGCCGGCGCCGCGCTCCTCGGCGGGCTGTCCGATCATCATCAGCGTGCCCGACCACTGGTCACGCATCTCCATGAGCCGCCGGGCGACGCCGACGAGACAGGTCATGTGGATGTCGTGCCCGCAGGCGTGCATGACGCTGACCTCCTGCCCGTTCTGCTCGGTGGCCTTGGCGGTGGAGGCGTAGGGCAGACCGGTGCGTTCCTCGACGGGCAGGGCGTCGAGGTCGGAGCGGATCATGAGGGTCGGCCCGTCCCCGTTGCGGAAGAGGGCGACGAATCCATGCCCACCCACATGGGGGGTGACTTCGAGCCCGGCACTGCGCAGTTCCTGGACCAGCCGCTCGGCCGTCTTGATTTCTTGGAAACTCAGCTCCGGGTTCGCGTGCAGGTGGTGGTACAGCGCTTCAAGCGAGGGATAGTCCCGCTCGATTGCGCGGGTGAGCGCATCCTGCGCGAGGGAGAGGGATCCCAGCAGGGAGAGAGCGCTGAGGGCCACGCCGAATTTCATGGTCGTCGTCATGCATAGACCATAACGGGTCGATGGGGAGTTCTCCCCGGTGGCGTTGCGCATCCCGCGTAGCTGGCGTTGGGGGGCGGTTTTGGACACGGGATCCCCGTTGGGTGTCCCGATGGGGGGCATGCATGCGGGTCCACACACGCCTCGTCCTGATCAACCTCATCGGGGTGCTTTTCATCCTGAGCGGTTCGGCGGGGCTCGTGGCCCAGACCCGCCGATTCCGATCCGACTGGCAGACCCTTCAGCAGGAGGTGGAGGTCAGATCGAACTCGCTTGAGCGCGTGCGCGGCGCGATCGGGTACGGCGGGATGATCCACGCCGTGAAGAACTACGTGCTCCGGCGTGACCCGGCGTACGCCGACCTGTTCCGCCTCCGCGTCGAGAACGCGCGGGCGGGGATCCGCGCGTACCGGGAGAGCGGCGGGCTGCACTCGATGGAGAGCGCGGACCTCGACCGCGTGAGCGAACTCATCGACCGGTACGAGCAGGCGATGCGTCGGGCAATCGAGTCGGACCTGGAAGCGTCGGCACTCGACGAGATCATCCGGATCGATGACGCGCCGTACCTGGAGGCGCTGAGCCGGTTGCTGCGGGGCGTGGAGCACCGGCGCGATCAGATCGCGTCGCACGTCGATTCGGATCTGGCGCAGGCGAGCGTCTGGGGCGCGTGGATGGGCGTGCTCGGGGCGGGTGTGGTCCTGGGGGTGGGGGGGGTTCTGGCCTACCGGGTCGGGCGCCGGCTGGAGCGCTCGGTCGAGGAGAAGGAGCGGGCCAACCGGGACCGGGCCTGCTTCCTGGCCAACATGAGCCACGAGATCCGAACGCCCCTGAACGCGATGCTCGGGTTCGCGGAGCTGGCGCGCGACTCGAGCGCCTCCCAAACCGAGTGCGATCGCTATCTGGAGTGGGCGCACAGCGCCGGGCTGCATCTCCTCGAACTGGTCAACAACGTCCTGGACCTGACGAAGCTCGAGGCGGGCCGGATGGAGCTGTCCAGCGAACCGACCGACGTGGCGCAGGTTCTCGCCGCGGTCGAGTCGATCGTCGGCGTGCGGGCGCGCACGAAGGGGATCTCCCTCCGGTGTGAGATCGGCCAGGGCGTGCCCGAGGGCGTGGTCGTGGATCCGACGCCGGTGCGGCAGATTCTGGTCAATCTGGCGGGGAACGCGGTGAAGTTCACCGACGAGGGGGGCGTGGAGATCCGTGCGGACTTCCAGCCTCGGGGCCCCTTGGAGGGGCTTCTGCGATTCACGATCCGAGACACCGGCATCGGGATGGCGCCCGAGGTGCTCGAGCGTGTCTTTGCGCCCTTCACGCAGGCCGACGTCACCACGACGCGTCGGTACGGGGGAACGGGTCTGGGTCTGCACATCTCCCGGCGCCTGTGCGACCTCCTCGGGGGGCAAATCGAGGTCCGGTCCACGCCCGGAGAGGGCAGCGAGTTCCGCCTGGCGATTCCCGTGGTGAGGGCGTCGACGCCGACGGAGGCCCGACGCCTGCCGGATCGATCGGCGCAGACCGATCAACGCCCGCTCGAAGGGGTGCGGGTCCTGCTGGTCGAGGACGGCCCGGACAACCGCGTCCTGCTTGAGCGGTTCCTCCGGGTGGCGGGGGCGGATGTGGAGGCGGTCGAGGACGGAAGGGGCGCGATCGAGCGGATCGGCGCGGGGGGGGCGTACGACATCGTCCTGATGGACATGCAGATGCCCAACGTGGACGGGTACGAGGCCACGCGTCGGGTCCGGGAGATGGGGTTCCGGGGACCGATCGTGGCGTTGACGGCCCTGGCGTTGCACGGGGACCGGGAGGCCTGCCTCAGCGCCGGGTGCGACGACTACGCCACCGAGCCGATCGGTCGGGGCAAGCTCATCGACGTCTGCGTCTCGCACACGACCGCTCGACGGGCGGCGTGAAGGCCCCGCGGGGCGAAATCAACGGAGCCGGTGGGATTCGAACCCACGGAACCCTTGCGGGTTCACTCGATTTCAAGTCGAGCGCCTTCAACCGCTCAGCCACAGCTCCAGCGGACGCGTCTGCCGCGCCCGGGCAAGCGTACCCACGCCGAGCCCCGCGGCCACGGGCGCATACCATCGGTGAAGGAGATTCTCCCCTGTGACCCCGATCGAGCACCTGACCGTGTCCCAGCTGCTGGAGGCGTTGGCGTCGAAGACGCCGGCGCCCGGGGGTGGGGCGGTCGCCGCCGCGGTCGGGGCCCTCGCCGGCGCCCTCGGGGAGATGGTCATCGCCTACTCGGTGGGCAAGGCCTCGCTCGAGGCGCACCGGGCTGAACTGGACGGGGCGTCGACCCGACTGCGGGAGGCGCGGGAGCGTTTGCTCGCCCTGGCCCGCGAGGACGCCGAGGCCTTCGCCCGGCTCAGCGAGCTGCGCCGGCTCCCGCCGGGGGACGAGGGCCGGGTGAGCGAGGAGCCGGCGGCGAAGCGCCGGGTGCTCGACGCCCCGCGGGCCACCCTCGAGGCCTCGATCGATCTGCTCGTCCTCCTCGAGACCCTCACCCCGATCACGAACCGGTGGCTGCACTCCGACCTGGCGATCGCGGCGGTCCTCGCCGAGGCGACGGCGCGGGCGGCGGCGTGGAACGTTCGCGTGAACCTCTCCCTGCTCGATGACCCGGGCGCCCGTGAAGCGCTGGAGCGGGAGAGGGAGCGAATGACCGATGACGCCGCCGAACGCGCGCACCGCGTCGAGGCCGGGTGTCGAGGCGAGGCGTCATGAGCGGCGAATCCCATCGGACGGCGTCGATCCCCGGTCGGCTTGTGGACCTCGGCGAGCGCCCGCAGATCGAGCGTCTGACCTCGATGCTGCGGGAGGGGTCCAAGCTGGAGGACCCGGCGCGGATGCTCGCGCACTTCGGAGCGATTTTCGGGATCGGCCAGGGGCCGAAGCGGGACGTGCTGGTGACCGTCTCGACCCGCGGGCTGCCGGAGGGGCGGTACAAGATCACGCGCATGCTCAACGAGTCGGAGGTGCTCAACCCCAATAACGGCAACCTGCCCAACCCGTGGGCGGAGTGGGACCGGCTCGCGGAGTACGAGGGCGGGTTTTTGGGCGAGCTGATCTCGATCGGATCCCCCCAGCTGATCCGGGGGCTCGACCTGAGCCACGACCCGGTGGTGGGCCGGCGCCTGGCGGGGATGCGCTCCTGCATGGCAACGCCCCATTTCGACGAGGGGCGCGCGCTCAACTGGGCCATCCAGTTCGCCACCGACGATGACCGGTGGAGCGCCGAGGACGTCGAACGCACGATGGTGATGGGGAACCTGCTCGGGACGGCGACACGCAACCTGGTCACCCGCCGGTCGGTGGACGAGCTGAACCGGAAGCTCGAGGCCCAGCTCGATGAGGTCGCGAAGGTGCAGCGCTCGCTGCTCCCCAACCGCACCCCCGACATCCCCGGGCTGAAGATCGCGACGAGCTACCTCACCAGCGAGCGGGCGGGGGGGGACTACTACGACTTTGTGCGCTTCGATGAGGCGCGATGGGGGATCATGATCGCGGACGTCTCGGGGCACGGCGCCGCGGCGGCGACCGTCATGGCCATGCTTCACGCCTTCCTGCACGGGCTCCCGAAAGAGCACATGACCCCCGCGCAGAGCGTGGCGCAGATCAACGCCCGTCTCTACCAGTCGCTGCGCGAGGGCATGTTCGTCACCGCGATGTTCATGCTCTACGACAACCGGTCTGGCGAGGTGGACTTCGTGCTCTGCGGGCACCCCCCCGCGCGCGTTCGACGCGCCGACGGGCGCGTCGAGGCTCTCGAGGGGACGGCCCTGCTCCCGATGGGCATCGTCGAGCCGTACGACCTGGCCTCGACCCACGCCAGGCTCCACCCGGGCGACACGCTGGTGATGTACACCGACGGCATCACCGAGGCCCCCCGGATGACGCCCGAGGGCAAGCGCGACATGTTCGGCGCCCAACGCCTCGACGACGCCCTGCGCGAGTGCACCGGGCAGCCCTCCTGCGTGATCGACTCGGTCCACCAGGCCCTGTACCGCCACGTCGGTTCCATGACCCGTGAGGATGACCAGACGCTTGTTGTCCTGCGCCGAGAGGAGCGGGCGTGAGCGGGGGCGAGTGGTTCGACCGGCCGGATCCGACCGGACGCACGAGCACGGGGGAGGTCGGGCTCCGCTTCACGTGCACCTCCTGCGGGGCGTGCTGCACGGGCCCGGAGGGGTATGTGAACTTCACCGAGGCCGAGGGACGCGCCATCGCCAAGCGCCTGGGCGTCTCGCACGAGGCGTTCCTGCGCCTTTACACCCGCGACACCAGCGAGGGGCCCTCGCTCACCGAGCGGCGCACCGAGCACGGGTTTGACTGTGTTTTCCTCGATCGGGAGACGATCCCCGGCAAGGCGATCTGCGCGGTCTACGAGGACCGCCCGCAGCAGTGCCGAACGTGGCCCTTCTGGGAGATCAACCTGCGATCCGCCCGCCATTGGGCGGCGGCCAGCCGCGGGTGCCCCGGGATGGACACCGGCGAGCTGCACAGCCCCGCGCACGTGCGCCTGACCCGGGAGCGGGACGCGATCGGATAGGGCGGGCGTATGATCGGTCCGAGAGGGACTTTGCAAGCATGAGGAGTGTGACCCGATGCCGCAGACCGTGAGCGAGTTCGTGCCCGCCGACCTTGACGCCTCCGAGTGGGCGAATATCGAGCCGCTGCTGGTGGCCCTCCGGGACCGCCCGGTCGAGTCCGCCGAGGCGTTCGAGACGTGGATTCTGGACCGCTCCGAGCTTGACGCGGCGATCAGCGAGGCGACCGCCCTGCTCTACATCGGCATGACGTGCCACACCGAGGACGAGGGGCGCCAGAAGGCGTACGCCGACTTCATCGAGAACGTCGCCCCGAAGGTCAAGCCCCTCTCCTTTGAGCTGGACAAGAAGCACGCCCAGCTCGCCGACAGGTTCGACCTGGGCGATCGGTACCTGGTCATCAACCGCGACACCCGCTCCGACGTCGAACTCTTCCGGGAGGAGAACATCCCGATCCAGACCGACGTCGAGAAGCTCTCGACCGAGTACCAGAAGATCATCGGCGCGATGACGGTCACCATGGACGGCGAGGAGAAGACCCTCCCGCAGATGGGCGTCTACCAGGAGTCTACGGACCGGGACGAACGCGAGAAGGCGTGGCGGCTCGTCACCGAGCGCCGCCTGCAGGACGCCGACGCGATCAGCGGCATCTTCGACCAGATGATCGTCAAGCGCGACGAGATGGCGCGCAACGCGGGGTTCAAGGACTACGTGGGGTACACCTTCAAGGGGATGCGCCGCTTCGACTACACCCCCGAACTCTGTTTCGCCTTACATGAGGCGATCGAGAAGCGGGTCATGCCCTTCGTCGCCCGCCTCGACGAACGACGGCGCACCCAGCTCGGCCTCGACGCCCTCCGCCCCTGGGATCTGAGCGTGGATCCGAAGGGACGCGGCGCCCTCCGCCCCTTCAAGGGAGGCGTCGATCTGGTCGCCAGGACCCAACGCGTCTTTGACCGCATGAGCCCCGAGCTGGCCGGGATGTTCGAGACGCTCGGGGACGGCTCGAACACGAGCGGCGCCGACGGGGGCGCCAGCCTCGACCTGGACAGCCGCAAGGGCAAGGCGCCCGGCGGGTACCAGTACATGCGCGACCGCTCGCGCGTCCCCTTCATCTTCATGAACGCCGCGGGGCAGCACCGCGATGTCGAGACGATGATCCACGAGGCGGGGCACGCCTTCCACAGCATGTACTGCGTGGACGAGCCCCTGGTGCACTACCGCGAGAGCCCGATCGAGTTCGCGGAGGTCGCCTCCATGTCGATGGAGCTGCTCACGATGCCCTACTGGGGTGAGTACTACGCCGACGAGGAAGACCTGGGGCGCGCGCGGCGCCAGCAGATGGAGGGCTCGCTCAGCCTCCTCCCCTGGATCGCGACGATCGACGCCTTCCAGCACTGGCTCTACACCAACCCCAACCACTCGCGCGACGAGCGCGCCCAGGCGTGGCTCGCGCTCGAGGACCGCTTCGGCTCCGCCGGGCACCGGGTGGACTGGACGGGCATCGACGACGCGCGCCCCCTCGTCTGGCAGCGCCAGGGGCATCTCTTCGGGCACCCGTTCTATTACATCGAGTACGGCATCGCCCAGCTCGGCGCCCTCGGCCTCTGGCTCAAGAGCCTCGAGGAGGGCGAGGAGGCGGCGCTCGAGGCGTACAAGCGCTCCCTCTCGTTGGGAGGTTCACGACCCTTGCCCGAGCTGTTTGAAGCCGCAGACCTGCCCTTCGACTTCGGGGACGCGACCGTCGCCCGCCTCGTCGATCGCGTGGAGTCCGAGTTGGAGAAGCTCCCGGACTGATGAGCGGGGACGACCCGGCCGGGCGAGGCGTGTTTGACCGGCCAAGTCCTGCTCACCGACTTCAACGCTCAGGGGGCCTGCAGCGACCTTGCCCCCCCCCAGAAGGCGCGTGGGACTTCGCCGACGTGCTCGTCTTTCTGACGCTGTTCGGCTCGGGCCGCCCCTGAGCCCTTGCCATCGGGACGCCGAGGGCGCATGATCCCTCGCGCCCCCGCATGAACAAACGCCAGCGTGAACAGCTCGAGGCCCGACTCAAGGCCCTGCCCAAGAGCGAGCAGGACCGCCTGTTCCGTCAGGCCGCGGCCCAGCGCACCGACGATCAGAAACGCAGGCGCTCCGAGCGCAAGCGGTACGAAGACCTCGACGCCCCCCGTCCCGGCTCCTCGAAGCGGAAGGTGGACCCCGTGCGCGAGTACGCGCTGCGCCTGCTCGCCGCGGAACTCGCCGCCGGTCGCCACGAGGATGCGGGCGGCGCCTCCCCGGTCCCGGACTCGACACAGACGGGGCGGGTGCTCTTCATGGGCAAGCGTCGGTGCCTGGTCCGCCCGGACGACGGGGGGGAGGACTTCGAGTGCCGCCTCGGCGCCGACCTGGCCGGGCGCCAGCAGGCGGAGCTGTGCGTGGGGGACCGGGTGAGCTTCGTGCGCGCCACCGACGAGCGACACGACGCCGACGAGGTCGTGCAGGTCCTCCCGCGCAAGACCGTCCTCACGCGGCGTGACCCGCGGACGGGCGAGGCCCGCGCCATCGTCGCGAACGTGGACGCGGTGGTGATCGTGGTCAGCGTCGTCAGCCCCCCGCTGCACCCGCGTCTGATCGACCGGTACCTCATCGCGATCGAGGACTCCTGGGTCGAGGTCCCCGGCTCGCACGCCGACGACCCGGACCCGGCGCAGGCGATCATCGCGGTCAACAAGATTGACCTGCTCGACGACCTCACCCCGGAGGAGCGCGAGCGGGAGCTGGCCAAGCTCGAGCCCTACCGGGCGATCGGGCTCCCGATCGTCGAGTGTGCCGCGCAGACCGGGCGGGGGATGGACGAGCTGCGCGCCCTTCTTGCCGGCAGGATCGTCGCGTTCGTCGGGCATTCCGGGGTGGGCAAGAGTTCGATCACCAACGCGCTCGACGAGCGGCTGGGCGCGCGCACCGCGCAGGTGGGCGCCGCGGCCAACCGGGGGCGCCACACGACCACCTCCAGCCAGCTCTACGAGATCACCCCCGACTCCGGCGAGACGTTCTGGGTGATCGACACGCCCGGGATCCGCTACTTCGCCCTCGAAGAACTCACCCCCGCGCAGCTGCGCGACTCGATGCCCGAGCTGCGCCGCCTCCGCCGGGGGTGCCAGTTCAACGACTGCACCCACACCCATGAGCCCGGGTGCGCCGTGCGCGAGGCGGTCGAACGCGGCGAGCTTCACCCCGCCCGGTACGACACCTACATCCGCCTGCTCGAGGAGATCGCCCGCGGGCCCCGCCCCCCGGACGAACGCATCCGCCCCCTCCCCGACGAGGCGTGAGCGCAAGCAGCCGCGAGCCAGCACACCCCCACGGGGCGCCAGCTCGCGGCCTGGGCCGACCCCGGAGGGCCGGATTCCCTTCCCCCCCCCGAGAGATCGCGTGGGCGCTTATTCGCTCAGGAACCACTCCAGGAACCGGAGCACGTCGTCGAAGCTCAGACGCCAGTCTCCGTCCTGGTCGGCGACGAGCGATCCATCCGAGAACGCCTGCAGGAAGAGGATCGCGTCGTCGATCGTGACCACCCCCGACGCGTCCATGTCCGCCGGATGGAAGGGCGCCCGGATCGTGAGGATCTGGTTCGCCGGCACGTCCACGAGCGTCGTGTAACTCCCGTCGTTCCACCGGACCTGCACCGCCTCGAGCACGCCGGCCTCCCCGAGCCCGAAGTGCCCGCCCACCTGCCCCGTGGAGCAGTGGCTCACCTGGTTGTCGATGCTGTCGATGAACCGCCCCGCGCTCGTCTGCACGGTCACGAGCGATCCGATGCCCTGCGGGGCGAGCGTCTCCCGCTCGCTCGTGTCCAGCTCCACCCGGAGCCAGTTCGCGTCTGCCGGGACAGGCTCGCCCGGCGCGGTGAGGTTGTTGCGGTAGAGCTTGAAGGAGCCGCCCGAGGCGAAGATCGCGATGTCCATGTCCCCGTCGTTGTCGTAGTCGAGGCTGATGGCGCCGCGCCCCATGAGCAGGTGCTCGAGCCCGGACGCGACCGCGTCCTCCACGAACACCAGCCCACCCATGTTCTTCCAGAGATACGTCTGCTCGCCCACCCAGAGCGGTCCGAACCCGTTGGTTGAGAGCACGTCCGCGAGCCCGTCGTGGTCAAAGTCGTTGATCAGCACCCCCCACGCCCAGCCGCCGTTGAGCACGCCCGGCTCGGTCGCCACGTTCACGAAGCTCCCGTCCGGCTGCTGCACCATCAACTGGTTGCCCGGCCCGTCGAGGAAGGGGTAGTACGAGCCGGAGACGTACATGTCGAGCAACCCGTCGTTGTTCACGTCACCGGCGGCGAACCCCATCGCGTTGTTGAACGCGTCACCCACCGCCTCGATCTCCGTGAAGCTCAGGGTTCCGTCCTGGCCCGGTCCGTTGTTGACGAAGTATCGTGAGCTGCCCGTGTCCCCGATGAGCATGTACTCCGGGTACCGGTCGTTGTTGAAGTCCACCCACGCGGGCAGGAAACCCTGGACCTGGGTGAACTCGAGCCCAAGCTCGGCCGTCGCGTCCGTGAGCGTGCCGTCCCCGTTGTTGAGGTAGACGCGGTTGCCCGCCTGGTTGTGGTTGTACGCGCTCACGCCCAGGTCCAGATCGCCGTCGAGATCAATGTCGCCCCAGCTCGATCCGGTCCCGTTGAGGAAGTTGTCGTGGAGCAGGATTTGCACGCCGGCGCTCGCGGCCCGGTCGGTGAAGGTGCACTGCCCCTCCGTGTTCGGGCCGTTGTTCTTGTAGAGCTTGTGCTGCATCGGGGCGGGTGGCGCGTCCCCCGGGCCGTAGCTCGAGACGAACAGGTCGATCCATCCGTCCCCGTCGAAGTCGGCGGCGCTGGCGCCGAAGCTGAGCTGCGCCAGATCCACGCCCCACTCGCTCGCCCGGTCGGTGAAGGTCCCGTCCCGGTTGTTGATGAACAGCTTGTCGGGCACGCCCCCGCCCCCGAGGACGAAAAGGTCGCACCACCCGTCCCGGTCGAAGTCCGCCGCGGCGCCCCCCGCCGACAGAAACGCCAGGTAGGGCGACTCGCCCGTCGTGTGGACCACCTCGACCCCCGCCTCGGCGGTGACGTCGGTGAAACTGAACAACTGCGCCGAGGCCGGAGCCGCCAACGACACAACGATCGCGCACGATGTGCACACGAGACAACGTCGTGAAACGCGCATGATGAGGATCCCCACGATCCGACGACGCCACACCGGACGTTCGTGCGCACACGAACGGAGACCCCGGCGGGGCGCCCATCAACCTCAGTTGTCAGCCGCGTGGTTCCACAACGCCGAGAACCGGCGCCGAACAAATGGCGTGTGGTCAGATACCGCACGGGCCGCTTGAGAACGCGGCCAGAGACCCGGAACCCCACGACATCCGGGAGCCATCCCGGACACCGTGTTGTACCCGAAACCCGCACCTCGCCGCAAGTGTCTCGTCCGGGGCGCCCCCGCTCCGGGGGATACCGTCTCTCCAATGACCGACAAGAGCCAGCCCCTCCCCAGCGTGCCACCCACCGGCGACCTCGTCGAATCCCTCACCCGGGCCGCCGAATGGGGCGCCGCGTACCTCGCCTCGCTCAGCCAGCGCCCCGTCCAATCGCGCTTGGAGCCGGGCGACCTCCTGGACCGTCTCCCCGCGACCCCGCCCGAGCACTCCCCCGAGCATCCGCAACGCGAGTGGGACGCGATCTACCGCGACCTGGACAACCTCATCCTCCCCTCCCTCACCCACTGGCAGTCCCCCTCGTTCTTCGCCTTCTTCCCCTGCAACCAGTCCGCCCCGACCATTGTCGCCGAGCTGCTCAGCGCCATCCTCAACGTCAACGGCATGAACTGGGCGACCTCCCCGGGCGTCACGGAGCTGGAGATCCGAACCCTCGACTGGATGGCCCACGCCATGGGCCTGCCCGACGGCTTCCGCTCCGACGCCCCCGATGGTGGGGGCGTGATCCAGTCCACCGCCTCCGACGCCACGCTCGTCGCCCTGCTGGCCGCGCGACAGCGCGCCCGCCGCCTGCACCCCGACGACCCGGACGTGGACACGCGCCTGTGCGTCTACACCTCCTCGCAGGCGCACTCCTCGGTCGTGAAGGCGGCGATGATCGCGGGCCTGGCGCGCGCGCCCGACGACGATCGACGGCTCCGCCTGATCCCGACCGACCCCGATCTGCGCATGGACGTGGACGCCCTCGGTCGGGCCATGCGCGAGGACGTGGATCGCGGGCTCCTCCCCGCCTTCATCGGCGCCACGCTCGGGACCACCTCCTCGGGCGCCTTCGACCCCCTCGCCCCGATCTGCGACGCCGCCGACCAGGCCCCGGTCCGACCCTGGGTCCACGTGGACGCGGCGTGGGCGGGGGCGGCTCTGGTCTGCCCGGAGCTGCGCGAGCCGATGCGCCCCGGGCTCGAGCGTGCCGACTCGCTCTGCGTCAACCCGCACAAGTGGCTCCTGACCAACTTCGACTGCGACCTGATGTGGACCCGAAGCGCCCGCGATCTGGTCGATGCGCTCTCGATCACACCCGAGTACCTGCGCCACGAGTCGCAGCTCGCCGGCGCCGTGGACTTCCGCGACTGGCAGGTTCCCCTCGGGCGCCGCTTCCGTTCGCTCAAGCTCTGGCTGCTCCTGCGGATGTTCGGGATCGAGGGGCTGCGCGCGCACATCCGGGGTGGTGTGCGCTGGGCGGAGGAACTGGAGGGGTGGGTGCGCGCCGACGATCGGTTCGAGGTGGCGGCGCCGCGCTCGCTCTCCCTGCTCTGCGTTCGCCTGCGCGCCGGGGACGCGCCGACCAAGGCCCTGCTCGACCGGGTGAACGCCTCGGGACGGGCGTACCTCTCGCACACCACACTCCCGGATGGGGAGGGGAGCGCGCGGTACGTGATCCGGATCGCGATCGGGGGGACGCATACGCGCCGTGAGCACGTCGAGGGGCTGTGGGCCCTGCTCCGCGACGAGGCGGACGCCGTGCTACGCTCAACGCCATGAGACGAACCGGGCGCATCGCGGTGGTGATGGTGGGTGTGGCCCTGGCGCTGGGCGGATGCCGGAGCGCCGAGGGCCCGGCGAGCGTCGACCTTGAGCCGGGCGCCTACGCCCGGGCGTTCGACGAGACGCGCGACCTGCTGCTCGCCCGACAGTTCACGCTCGAGCGGGTGGACGCCCGGGCCGGGGTCATCACCACCCAGCCCAAGCCGACCGCCGGCCTCGCCACCCCCTGGGACACCGAGCAGTCCAGCCTCGGGCAGGAGGTCGAGGACCTGATGAACCAGCAGGAGCGCCAGGTCCGCGTCGTCTTCGCCCCCGCTTCGGACGCCTCGGCGCCCGAGCCGACGCCCGGACCCGCCGACGCGCCGGTTGACCTGCGTGACGCCGCGGGCCCCCTCGTCGCTCGCTTCGAGGTCTCGCTGTTGCGCGTCAGCGTGCCCGGCGCCCGCATCGAGCCCTCGGTCATCTCCCTCAGCTCCCGGACCGTCGATCCCGCGCTGCGTGAGCGGGGGGTCGGCCCACGCGATCGGATCGCCATCGCGCAGGACCCCGAGCTGAGTGCGCGCCTGGCCGATGACCTGCGCCAGCGGCTTCGCAGCGCGCCCTAGCCACCCTGCGCCATCGCGCTCCGCGCCGCGGGTTTCGGCTCCAGGTGATTGGTCCTCGAGCCGGGGGCTGATGATCGGGCGCGTCCTCCGGTCCGGCAGGGGGTGGCCATCACCCGGGGGGTCTGGTCCCCGTTGCGACACCCGAGGGCGTGGGCGATGAGCGCTCCACGCGACGAGGCGCCCAGCTTCCGGTGCAGGCTCTTGACGTGATCGTGCACGGTGTGCGGGCTCCGGTGCATCGTCTCGGCGATCTCCCGGACGCTCCGCCCGAGGATCAGCTCCTCGAGCACCACCTGCTCCCGGTTCGTCAGCCAGCCGGG
>JBITAG010000246.1:0-6023 GCA_044439985.1 Phycisphaerales bacterium JB059
GGCTTGGCGAGGGTTACGACCCCCTCCTCCACCCGGGGTTTGGTGTGGCCGATCCCCGCAAGATCCTGCACGAGCGCATCCACGGTGTGGGGTTCGATCGTCTCGGCGTGGAGCAGCATCTCCCTCGCGACTTCCGCGTAGTTACCCCCGTGCCGGACATCATCGGTGAGGCCCATCCGGGTGAAATCGACCCGGAGCGAGGCGTCGATGATGATCTCCTGCGTTCGCTCCCGCTCCCAGGCGTGGAGCCCGACGATGCCGAACGCCGTCAGCCGTTCGATCCGGATCCAGTCGCCCGCGTGTGGAGTGTGTGTCATCGTGCGGGATCGTAAGCCCCGCCGCGCGGGGCGACCATGCCCGCTCCGTCACGCACGCCCGCCGGGAAAACCCGGACCGCCCCGGCAAGGGCGGCCCGAGCAACACGTCCTTACGGACAGCCAGCTCCGAACGCCGCGAGGAACGCCACGACATCGGAGAAATCCCAGACCCCGAACGGTGGCGCCAGATCGGCGCCCGGCAGCGACGAGCCGAACCAGGTCAGGAAGGAGACCACATCGGAGAAGTCCAACGCCCCGTACGGCTCGGCCAGGTCCGCCTCGTTGCAGGGTGTCAGCACCCGCACGATCACCCGATCCGCCTCGTAGAGGATCTCCGCGTTCGCGTCGGTGATGTTCACGCTGTCGAACGTCCCGATCACACTCCCCGTCTCCGTGCGCAGGAGCATGTACTCGGCGCCGGGCGATGGCGTAAAGAACTCGAAGTCCACCTCAAGATGCCCCGCCAACTGCGCGTCCCCCGTCGCGACGCGGATTGAGTTGTGGGCGCCGGGGTAGCGCTGGAACTCGAGCACGGCGTCCTGGTCGGAGGTGTACCCGCCCTCGATGACCAGCTCGCTCAGCTGCCCGCCCCGCCCGATGAGGCCGCGGTTGTCCAGCCCCCCCTGGATGAGCCCCGGCCCCTGGATCTCACCCCGGTTGACGAAGTCACCCCCCGTTGTTCCGATCACGCCCTGGTCCAGGAAGACGGTCCCCTGGTTGTCGATCCCCGAAACGTTGTTGCAGATCAGCGCCGCGGTGAACATGCTTCCGTCGGAGTCCACGTTGATCTCACCCCGGTTGAGCACGAACCCGTCCGAGACAATCGCCGCGGCGTGGAGAACATCGACCACTCCGTCGTTGGTGAGGTCCATAACGAAGCTGCCCGCCATCCCCGTGGACGAAGAGAGCGTCCCGTTGTTCTGAAAGGATCCGAGCAGACGGAACTCCACCGGGAAAGAGAAGTAGGAGCCCGAGAGGATCACGCTGCCCGTGCCGAACACGAAACTGCCGTCGTTGACCAGCGTGGTGACCCGGACGTCCGGCGAGTTCCCCAGGCGGAACTCGGCGCCCTCGTGATTGGTCAGGGTGTCGATCGTGACAACCCCGCCGAAAACCTGGGCGTCGCTCCGGTTGGTGAACGTGGAGATGTCCGCCGTTCCGAAGTCCGGTCCGGTGATCTGGAAAAGGGAGTTCTGCGACACCATCGGATCAACCATCACCGAGCCGGCGCTAAGCGCCCCGCCCCGCTGGAGGTACTGACCCGTGTCCCCCACCCCGACGACCATCGAGTCGACGTTGAGCGATCCGCTCTCGAGAACGGCGATCCCGAACGAGGCGTTGGTCTCAGCGATCCGCAGCGCCTCGCAGGTCACCTGCCCCCCGTCGATGTCCAGACGCCCCATCCCGGAGTTCCCGGCGCCCACCAGCACATCCCCGTTAACCGTCGCCAGGCCGCCGAAACACTCCCACACCCCGGAGTTGGCGCCGCTGAACTCACCGATGATCACCTCGCCGGCGCTGAAGACGCCCCCGGTCTGCATCAGCGCGGCGTCCCCCTCCAGACCGATGCGTACCGTCGTGGCGTCCAGACTCCCCGCCGAGAGGCTCAGCTCGGCCGACGCCCCCGGCCCCTCGCCGGCCAGCAGCGTGCCGCACGTCACATCCGCCCCGTCGATCGTGAGCGACCCGTCACCCTGCGCCGGGGCCACCTGCAGGAAGCCGGCGACATCCAGCGTGCCGGCGCTGTGCACCGAGGTGCTCGGCGTGACGCTTGGCTGCGTCCCCACCGTGTACCCGTTCACGTCAACGTCCCCGCCGACCTGCGTAAGCGAGCCGCGTCCATCGATGCCGACGCGGATGTCGTCGCCGAGCACCGTGCCCCCGAGCACGTCCACGTGCCCGACCCCCGGGTTGACCAGGCCGAAGGAAATGTTCATCTCGTCGAACTCAAAGAGGCTGCCGTCGATGATGACGTCACCGGTGGCGCCGTGCATGCCCACGTCGATCACCGACGTGACCAGCAGTTCCGCCGAGCCGTTGACCTCCAGCAGCCCCTCCCCCCCCGGATCGCGTCCGACGAGCATCTCCCCCACGATGGCCGAGCCCCCGGACATCACGAACTCGCAGTCGGTGGAGGCCAGGCCGATTGTCATCCGGTCGGCGCTCCACGGCGAGTCCGACTGCCGGACCGAAGTCACCCCCGAGAACACTCCCGAGAGCGTGATCTCCCCGAAGTGCGGGTTCGCGATCCCCGCCCCGTCAAAGATGCAGATGGTCCGACGGTCGAAGTGGATGTCGTCGTCGGTCTGCGGCAATCCGCCACCGGCGCCCCCCCCCGACGAGAGCGACCAGTTGCCCCCGTCATCCCAGGTCCCGATGACGGACTCGATCCAGAACCGGTCGGTCGCCGACGCCGACGACGCCAGGCCCGCCGCAACGGCGATCGCGAGAACTCGTGACTGAGCGAGCATGGTGAATCTCCATGTATCGGACGTGCTTTGGGAGCGGGAACGCCCCACCCTGCTCCGTCTCAGCGCCAACCCGCCCCCGCTTTCTCCTTCTCCGGGAAAAATGTCCCGTCCCACCTCGCTTTGGCGCCGGACCGGCGCCGCATCCGTTGATCCCACAGCCATTTGCGGCGATCATGCCTCCGACCCGATGCCGTGGATCACCACCACCATCCTCCTGGATCGCCTCACCGAGGCGCAAGACTCTGCCTGGGAGGAACTTGCCTCCCATTTCCGGGGCCCGGTCCTCGCCTTTGCCCTCCGCATGGGCCTGAGCCACCCGGCCGCCGAGGACGTCGTTCAGTCCACGATGCTCGCCTTCCTGCGGGCTTACCGGGACGGGCGATACGACAAGCAACGCGGACGCCTGAGTTCCTGGCTCTTCGGCATCGCCTACCGGGAGGCGCTGCGCTCCATCCGGGAGGGCGCCCGCGAGCGCCAGGCGCCCGGCGAAACCGGACGGACCACCTTCTTCTCCGGACAACCCGACGACGACCTCGCGCAGCGCAGCTGGGCGGACGAATGGGGCCGGCACGTCTTGGATCGCTGCATGGAGCAGGCCCGCGCCGAGGTCGAGCCGCGCACGTACGAAGCGTTTGAACTCAGCGCCATCCGGAACGTCCCCGTCGACCAGGTTGTCGCCGAACTCGGCATGACCCGCAACGCCGTCTTCATCGCCAAGCACCGGGTGCTCAAGCGCATCGCCCAACTCCAGCGGGAATACGAGCCGGAAGAGGTCACGCCGTGAACGCCGAAGACCTCGAACGGCTCGAACTCTACCTCGAGAACGCCCTGGACGATCCCGATCGCCAAGCGCTGGAGCGACGCCTCGAGTCCGACCCCGCGTTCCGCGAACTCCTCGACGAGGTGCGCGCCGCCAGCGACCTGGCCGAGCGTCTCCGCTCCACCCGTCTCCCGGCCTCGACCCACACCCCCCCCACCATCGAGGGCTACGACCTGCACCGCGAGATCCACCGGGGCGGGCAGGGCGTCGTCTACAGCGCCACCCAGCGCTCCACGGGACGGCGCGTCGCCGTCAAGGTCTTACTGGACAGCCGCGCCGCCTCCCGCGCCCAGCTCCGACGCCTCGAGCGTGAGATCGAACTCGCCGCGAGCGTCGATCACCCCGGTGTCGTCACCGTCTTCGATCGCGCCACGACCGCGGACAACCGACCCGCCCTCGTGATGGAACTCATCGACGGGCGTCCCCTCGACGTCTACGTCCGCGATGAAGCCCTCACCCCCACCGACATCCTCCAGCTCATCCATCGGGTCGCCCAGATCATCAGCGCTGCCCACCAGCGCGGCGTCCTCCACCGCGACCTCAAGCCCTCGAACATCCTCATCGATGCCGAGGGACGCCCCCGCGTCCTCGACTTCGGCCTCGCCAAGGCCCTCGAGCCCGACCCCTCGCGATCCCTCGTGACCCAGGAGGGGGAGTTCATGGGCACGCTCGCCTACGCCGCCCCCGAACAGGTCGAGCACGGCGCCATCGCCGCCGACGTCCGCTCCGACGTCTACGCCCTCGGCGCCATGCTCGCCGAGGCCCTCACGGGCGAACTCCCCATCGACGTCTCCGGCCCGATCGCCCTCGCCATCGAACGTATCCGCCAGACGCCCCCGACCCGTCCCTCCGCCCGCCTTCCCGGCATCGACCCCGACATCGACACAATCGTGCTCACCGCCATGGCCAAGGAGCCCGAGCGCCGCTACCAGTCCGCGACGGCCTTTGCCGCCGACATCGCCCGCTGCCTCGCCGACGAGCCCATCCTCGCCCGGCAGGACTCGACAATCTAACAGCTGCGGAAGGTCGCCCGCCGACACCGCGCCATGGTCGCGATCGCCGTCGTGCTGCACGGCGCCCTGCTCACGATCACCACCGTCGTCAGCATCGCCCTCGTGCGCACCAACGCCGCAAACGCCCGCGCCCTGCTCGCCCGCGAGAACGCCCTCACCGAGGCCGACAAGCAATCCCGGATGAACGTCTTCCTGCGCCGGATGCTCACGGCGGTCGAGCCCGGCAACGCCGGCCCGGACCTCAGCGTCGTGGAACTCCTCCAGAGCGCCGAGGACCGGATCGAGACCGAGTTCGCCGAGTACCCCGACCTGCGCGCCCAGCTCCATTCCACGATGGGCCAGACCTACTGGCGCCTCGGGCAGCCCGAGCCCGCCGCACGCCACCAACGCCTCGCCATCGGGCTGCTCGAACAACTCGGAGACTCGGCGCCGCCCGCCGATCTTCCGGCGGCCCTCTCCGCCCTCGGCTCGATCGAGCAGACCCTCGGCCATCTCGACCGCTCCGAAGAACTCCACCGACGGGCCATCGAACGCTGGAATCGCCCCGACCTGCTCGACGACACCCGCCGCCACCGTGCCCGCGTCAACCTCGCCGCCCTCCTGAGTGCGACCGGGCGGGCCGACGAGGCCGAGCGGCTCTACCGCGCCGTCCTCGACGACGTGAACGATCCCGACGATGAGTCACGCATCCTCCGCGCCCAGGCGCTCGTCTCCCTCGGCGCCCTGCTCCACCCCCAGGAGCGCCACACCGACGCGATGAACGCCTACGACGAGGCCCTCCCCATCCTCCGCCAGCTCCGGGGCGACGAACACCCCGACACCCTCGCCTGCCTGACCAACAGCGCCGAGGTTCTCGTCTCCCTCGGCGAGCACGACCGCGCCGAACGCATCATGCGGGAGATGATCGAGACGCGTGGACGCGTCTTCGGCCCACGCCACGAGCGCGTCGCCGTCGCCATCAACAACCTCGCGGACTTCTACCGCGTGCAGGACCGACCCGAGGAGGCCATCCCCCTCTTCGAGCGCGCCCGGTCAATCTTCGCCGAGGCGCTCGGCGAGCGTCACTACCGCGTCGCCATGGTCGCCCACAACCTCGGCCTCACGCTCACCCGATCCGGACGCCCCCACGACGCCATCGACCACCTCCGCTTCGCCGAGGAGGTCATGGCCCGGACCGTCCCCGACACGCACTGGATCCTGGCCCAGATGCGCCTGAGCCTAGGGGAGTGCCTCCACGCGCTCGATCGGGACGATGAGGCGCATCCCCTGGTCACCCAGGCCCACGACCGCCTCCTCGCCCACTTCGGGCCGGACCACTCCCGGACGATCGAAGCGCAACGGCTCATCTCCGCCCTTGACCGGGCCGACCCCCCCCCCCCCCGAACCCCCGTGCGCACCGGGG
>JBITAG010000247.1:0-7078 GCA_044439985.1 Phycisphaerales bacterium JB059
ATGATCGCCTCGGCGTCGGGCTGCAGCCGCTGGGCGGCCTCCAGGACCTTCATCCCCGCGTCCGCCCCGTCGCTCGCCGTCCCCTCCTGCCCCGCCGAGCCCGGCATCCGGAGATCCGTCACGATCACGTCGAAGGCCCCCCCACGCAGCTCCGCCATCGCCTCCTCGACGGAGCCGACGATCGTGCAGACGTGCCCCGGCCGACGAAGCGCATCGGCCATCACGTCCGCGTGCTCCGGCTCGTCCTCGACGATCAGCACCTGGGCGCCGATCGGTTTGCTCAACTTCGTGCTGCTCATGAGCCCTGAGTCTATCCGCCCCCACCCCGCACCCGGCCCCCGCCGAACCCGGCCCCGAGGCCCCGGGGCGCGCCCGCCCCCGACGGGTCCCGGGCCATCGCGCACAACGCGATCGCCAGCGCATCGGCGACGTCCGCCGGCCTGGGCGCCTCCGCCAGCCCGAAGACCCGGCGGACCCCCTCCTGCATCTGCGCCTTCGTCGCCCGACCCGACCCGGTCAGCGACTTCTTCACCGCCGCCGGCTTCACCTCGATCAACCCCAGCTGCGCGCGCCGGATCGTCAGCAGCATCACCCCGCGCGCGTGCGCCATCTTCACCGCCGTGTTCACGTGGTCGCTGTGCACGAACAACCCCTCGACCGCCACCGCGTCCGGCGCCACCCGATCGAGCAGATCGACCAGGTCACGCTCAAGCTCCAGCAACCGGCGCGGGATCGACTCCGAAGGATCGCTCGCGTCCGACGCGTCGAGCCGGATCACACCCGCCTCCACGATCGTCGGCGCCATCAGCGTCCCCTCGATGCACGCGTAGCCCGTGAGCCGAAGGCCGGGATCGATGCCGAGAATGCGCACGAGACGAGTCTACCGGTCCGCGCCCGAGTAGTGCCGGGCGTGGTGCAGAATCGTCTTGGCGATGATGTCGCACTCCAGATTGACGCGATCCCCCTCGCCCAGCTCCCCCAGCGTGGTCAGCGCCAGCGTCGTCGGGATCAACGCCACCTCGAACCACGCCTCCCCCGGGCTCAACGCCGCCACCGTCAGCGAGACGCCCTGCACGCAGACCGACCCCTTGGGCGTGACAAACTCCATCAGCCCCTCCGGCGCCTCGATCCGAACCCGGTACTCCCCCTCCCGCTGAACGCTCGACACCCGCCCCACCCCGTCCACGTGCCCCTGGACGATGTGCCCCCCCAGCAGCGTCGTCGGCGTCGCCGAGCGTTCCAGGTTCACCCGCGATCCCACCCCCAGCGCCCCCAGCGTCGTCCGGCGCAGCGTCTCGGGGATCGCGTCGAACCGGAGCGGCTCCCCCTCCCCGGGCGCCTCCACCAGCGTCAGGCAGCACCCGTTGATCGAGATTGATTCCCCCGCCTCGAACCGAGGACGCCATTCGCCCGGATCGACCTCCAAGCGCAGGCTCCCCCCGGCGTCCTCCGCCCCGACCACGTGACCCATCGCCTGGACCAGACCGGTGTACACAGGGGGAGTCTTCCGCCTCCGCGGCGGGGGTCAAGCGGTGGAGAGCTTGACCGGAGGCGGAGGCGCCTCGATACTCCGCCGCGGGCCTCGCTTGTCGCCCCGCGCCCCCACTCCCGCCCGGCAAACCGCCCCCGCGGCGATCCGCCCGGCCCACCGGAGAACTTCCCGGATGCCCAGAGCCCACCTTCTTCTCGTCGCCCTCTCCGCCTCGCTTGTCCTCGGGTGCGAGTCCACCCCGACCGCGACCTCCTCCGGCTCGGGCGACACCAACGCCCCCCTCTCCGCCGCCCCACCCGCCGACGCTGACCAGGCCAGCCCCACCGGGGGCGTCGTCACCGACGCCGAGGGCTTCCGCATCGTCCACGACGACTGGTCCCGCCTCGGCTACCGCTGGGACTGGACCTCACGACCCTTCATCTCCCCCCGCGGGACCATCACCGACTTCGTCCCCGCCGGCGACCTCGTCATCGCCCAGGAGTCCGGGTCGAACCTCTCCGTCCTCGACGCCGCCACCGGGCGCCTCCTCTGGACCAGCCAGCTCGGCAGCCGCTTCACCAAGTTCGTCGGCTCCGTCCGCGACGGGGACATCATCCTCACCTCCTCCGCCTCCGAACTCTTTGAACTCGGCGCCTCCTCGGGCAACCTCGTCGGCAAGAGCAAGTTCCGCTTCCTCGTGGACTCCCCCCCCGTCCTCGTCGGTGATCTGGCGATCTACGCCTCCGGCTCCGGCAAGCTCCTCGCGCACAGCCGCTCCGCCGGCGTCGGCTCGTGGGCCTACGGGCTCAGCGGCCAGATCGTCGTCCCCCCCGTCCGCGTCGGCGACTCGATCATCGGTGCCGTCTCCCAGGGCGGCGACGTCATCTTCCTCGACCCCACCACCGGCGCCTCCGTCGGTCGCAACAAGATCTCCGCCGGCGTCGAGGGCGTCCCGGTCGCCGACGCCGAACGCATGTACGTCGCCAGCCTCGACCAGTCCATCTACGCCTTCGACGCCATCGAGGGCGCCCTCGCCTGGCGCGTCCGCACCAAGTTCCCCGTCCGCGCCCAGCCCGCCCTGCACGACGGCAGCCTCTACATCGCCCTGGCCACCCACGGCATGACCGCCTTCGACACCGTCGACGGCTCCCTCCGCTGGCGCAACGACGCGATCCACGGCGAGGTCATCGGCGTCCGCGACGGCGAACTCCTCGTCTGGGACGGCGCCGACCTCGCCCTCCTCGATCCCCAGAACGGGGACGTCATCCGACGCCACACCTTCCCGGGCGCCCAGCGCGTCGTCACCGACCGCTTCGTGGACGGCGCCCTCTACGTGGTCGGACAATCCGGCGCCATCGTCCGCTTTGTCCCACGCTCCTGAGATCCCCACATGCCCGAGTCGATCGACCTCGTGCCCATCCGGCGCGCCCTCCTCTCCGTCAGCGATAAAACCGACCTCGTCCCCTTCGCACGAGCCCTCATCGCCGCCGGCGCCGAGATCATCTCCACCGGCGGCACCGCCAAGGCCCTCACCGACGCGGGCATCTCCGTCCGCGCCATCGACGACCTCACCGGCTTCCCCGAGATGATGGACGGGCGCGTCAAGACGCTCCACCCCAACGTCCACGCCGGCCTCCTCGCCCTGCGCGACAACCCCGAACACGTCGCCTCGATGAACCAGCACGGCATCGAGCCCATCGATCTCGTCTGCGTCAACCTCTACCCCTTCGAGTCCACCATCACCCGCGCCGGGGTCACCCAGCGCGAGGCGATCGAGCAGATCGACATCGGCGGGCCGAGCATGATCCGGTCGGCCGCCAAGAACGCCGCCTGGGTCACCGTCGTCACCTCCCCCACCCAGTACGACCGCGTCGTCTCCGACCTGAGCGCCAACGCCGGGAGCACCTCCCTCGAACTCAGACGCTCCCTCGCCAGCGCCGCCTTCGCGCGGACCAGCGAGTACGACGCCGCCATCTCCGCCTACCTCGCCCGCACCGGCCCGGTCGCCTTCCCCCCCACGCTCCGCTCGACCCACACCAAGGTCGATGACCTCCGCTACGGCGAAAACCCCCACCAGCGGGCCGCCCTCTACCGCGACCCCACCAGCGTCGGACCCTCCATCGTCAACGCCCGCGTCCGCGCCGCCAAGCAGCTCAGCTACAACAACATCCTCGACGCCAGCGCCGCCCTTGAACTCGTCAAGGCCCTCGCGCGCCTCGACCCCGACCGCGCCGGCGCCTGCGTCGTCAAGCACACCAATCCCTGCGGCGTCGCACTCGCCGACTCTCCCCCCCTCGCCGTCACCCAGGCGGTCGCGGGCGACCCACTCGCCGCCTACGGCGGCATCCTCGCGATCAACCGCGAACTCGACGCCCCCCTCGCCGCCACCATCGCCGAGAGCGGCTCCTTCTTCGAGGTCGTCATCGCCCCCGAAATCCATGAGGACGCCGCCGCCACCCTCGAGGCCCGCTGGAAGAACATCCGCCTCCTCAGCGTCGGCGACAACGACCCCTCGAACGCCCGCAAGCTCGAGACCCGGTCCATCCCCGGCGGCGTCCTCGTCCAGGAGCGCGACATCCGCTCCCCCGACCCCGAGACCTGGACGCTCGCCGCCGGACCGACCCCGGACGCGAGCACCCTCCGCGACGCCGCCGCCCTCGTCTGCGCCGTGCGCGCCCTCTCAAGCAACGCCATCGCCATCGGCGGACGCACCGACGCGAACGCCCTCCGCCTCTTCGGCGCCGGCGCCGGGCAGATGGACCGCGTCGCCTCCTGCCGGCACGCCATCGAGAAGGCCCGCCAGGCCCTCGCCGACTGCCCGGCCCCCATCGCCGCCTCCGACGCCTTCTTCCCCTTCCCCGACGGCCCACAGGCCCTCATCGAGGCGGGCGTGAAGACCATCATCCACCCCGGGGGCTCCAAGCGCGATCAGGAAACCTTCGAACTCTGCGAGCAACACGCGGTCACCTGCCTGATCACCGGCGTCCGCCACTTCCGCCACTGATCCCGCCTCGGCGCAATCCTGAAAGGCCCGCCCCCCGATCCCGAACAAGGGGTATCCCAATCACCCTTGAGCCCTGGGGGCCGGGGCTTTACGCTGCTGAGTCGAGACGGCCGGAGGACCACGCGATGGACAACTCCCTGCTCACCGTCGGCGCGGCCGACGAGGTGATCCCGATCTTGATCATCACCCTGATCGGCGCCGTGGTCTTGACCCTCATCATCTTCTCCAACGTCCGCCGGGTGCTCGAGACCCGCGCCCGGGAGACCACGCGACGCGAGATCGCGGCGTACGTCGCGGAGGGCTCCATCGCCCCCGAGGACGCCCAGCGTCTGCTCGCCAACGGGTCCGACGAACTCGAGAAGCAGATCGGCAACGCCGTCGCTTGGGGCATGATCTCCGCGAAGAAGGCCGAGGGCCTGCTTCGAGCCGCGCGCGAGGGTCGCCCCAACGCCGCGCCGGTCGAGAGCTGACCCCCCCGGACCCGCCGGTCGCCCGTCGATGAAGCTCCTGTAAAACCGGCCCGACGCCGCCGGGAAGTCGCTCCCGCACGGGCAGTTGCGGCTTTGCTGTTGTATATTCGGGGCGAACCCCGTACAACGGGGTGCGTACGGATAACGAACACACCATGCGACGCGGAGCGAGACGACAGCAGGCCAAACGACGTGCAAAGAGCACGGGCGCGGCCGACCCCACCGGGCCGGCGCCGCTGTCCTCCCCCCAAAACGCCGACCCCTCCAGATTCGGCGTCCCCGCCCTCGACGGACCCGAGGGCCTGGACGCCAAGGTGCTCGTCCTCAACAAGCTCTACGTCGCCGTCCGCGTCGTGACCGCACGCCAGGCCTTCTGCCTGCTCGCCCGCGACACCGCCGAGGTGATCGACCACGACGAGGGCGTCTACTCGAACCACGACTTCGAGTCCTGGCTCGACGTCGCCGAGTTCAAGAAGGCCTTCGAGCCCGACAAGCACGACTGGATCAGCACCGTCCGCCTCGAGATCCCCGTCCCCCGGATCATCCGTCTGCTCGGGTACGACCGCCTCCCCGCCCAGGGCGTCAAGCTCAACCGACGCAACCTCTTCGCGCGCGACCGGAACCGGTGCCAGTACTGCGCCAGGCTCTTCCCCACCAGCGAACTCTCGATCGACCACGTCGTCCCCCGCCGCCAGGGCGGGCCCGACACCTGGGAGAACCTCGTCTGCGCCTGCATCCGCTGCAACGCCCGCAAGGGCGGACGCACACCCACCGAGGCGGGCATGAAGCTGATCAACAAGCCCGTGCGCCCGAAGCGCAACCCGCTGGTCACCGTCCGCCTCGGGCACGAAAAGTACGCGAGCTGGAAGGCCTTCCTCGACGACGCGTACTGGTCCACCGAACTCCGGTAGACCCCCCGCCCCTCCCGATCAGGCGACCAACGCCCCCGCGAAGGCGTTCGCCTTCCGCGCCAGATCAAAGTCCTTGAGCGTGATCCCCCCCGCGTCGTGCGTCGTCAGCGTGAGGGTCACCTTGTTGTACCGGATCAGGATGTCCGGGTGGTGCTGGTCCGCCTCGGCCGCCTCGGCCACCTCGTTCACGAACCGGATCGCCTGCAGAAAGTCCTCGAACTGGAACGTCCGCACGATCTGCCCGCCGTTCTCCGTCCACTTCGGGAAGTTGGCCAGCTGGCTCTGGATCTGCTCTTCGGTCAGCTTGTCCATCCGGTGGGCCTCCTGGTCTCTCATCACCTCGCGCCGGTCCGTCGACGCCGAGCGGAAGTCTACCTTCAATCCGGAGATGGATCGCCCACCCCGCCCACCATCCCCGCAACCCGACCCCCAGGGGGGATCCGGCCCCCTCCAGACGACCCGTCTGGCCCCCTCCCCCACCGGCGCCCTCCACCTGGGCAACGCCCGCTCCTTCCTCGTCAACTGGGCCCTCGCCCGCCAACAGGGCTGGCGCATCGTCCTCCGCATCGAGGATCTCGACACCCCCCGCGTCAAACCGGGCGCCATCGAAGAGACCATCGACACCCTCCGCTGGCTCGGCCTCGACTGGGACGAGGGGCCCATCATCCAGAGCCACCACATCACCCGCCACGCCGACGCGATGCGCCACCTCGCCGCCCGCGGGCTCGTCTACCCGTGCGAGCTGACACGCTCACAGATCGAACAGGCCGCCAACGCCCCCCACGAGGGTGATCGCGAGGCGCCCTTCCCCCCCGCCCTGCGCCCCGATCGCCGGCCCGACACCTTCGACGACACCGGAACCAACTGGCGCTTCATCGTCGAGCCGGGCGAGGTCACCTTCACCGACGCCTTCGCCGGCGCCCACTCGGCGGACCCCGCCCTCGACGTCGGCGACTTCGTCGTCTGGACCAAACGCGCCTGCCCCGCCTACCAGCTCGCCGTCCTCGTCGATGACTTCGCCCAGGGCGTCACCCAGGTGGTCCGCGGCAACGACCTCCTCCCCTCCACCGCCCGCCAGATCCTCCTCGCCCGTGCCCTGGGCCCCCCCACCCCCCCCCCCAACAACCCCCACCCCCCCAGCCCGGGCCCCCACCGGCGCCCCCCCGCCCAACCCCACCCGGTCCCCCCCCCGACCCACAACCCCCCACCCCGCCAGCCCCCC
>JBITAG010000248.1:0-7264 GCA_044439985.1 Phycisphaerales bacterium JB059
GCCGGGGGGGCGCACGACCACCGCGCGGCCGTGTCGGCCCCAGGGGGGAGTATCGGACACCGCCCCGTCGCGGATTGAAGCGTGCGGGGCCGGCGGGGGGCCGGGGGGCGGGGGGGCCGCGGAATGGCGCCGGGGGCGGAACAATGTCGTGGGGGTGAGCATTGATCCCCCGGACCCGGGGCGAGTGCGCCCCACGCCTCTCCAAAGGACCCGACGCCCATGACGCGACCGTTCCGACTCCCGATGGTCTCTGTCCTGCTCACCCTGCTGGCGACCCTTGGCCTTCCGGGGTCGGTCGCGCACGCGCAGCCGGACCTGGGCAACCCCTTCGGCGAGGATCCCTTCGCCGAATCGGGGCCGGAGGTCCGGGTGGAGATCAAGGCCGCCTCCGAGCGCGTGGCGCCGGGCGACCAGCTTGGTGTGGTTGTCGTGCTCGACCACCAGGCGGGGTGGCACTCGCAGGCACGGGCCGAGGAGATCTCGGTTCAGGGGCTCGTCGCCACGAGCGTGGAGGCGGAGGTTCAGAACGGGGTCATCGGACCGGTGCAGTGGCCCGAGAGCCACGAGATCCAGTTCGACCTGGGCAACGGGCCGGAGCCGATCCGCGTCTACGAGGGGCGATCCCGAATCTACGTGCCCCTGCAGATCCCCGAGTCGGCGCCGGTGGGGAGCGAGGTCGTCGTCTCGATCCGGGTGCAGTTTCAGGCCTGCGACGATCTGGTCTGCATCGCCCCCGACTCCCGGGAAGAGGTGATCAGGCTCCCGATCGTGGCGATCGAAGACCGCGGGGACCTGGCCAGCGACGAGGACTTCGCGGGGTTTGATTTCCGAATCTTTGCCCAGCGGGAGCTGTTCGGCGCCGCGACGGACTCGGCCGGCGAGGTCGAGGCCGCCCGCCCCGAGTTTTTCGGGATCGCGCTCCCACGCCCGGACGGCGCGGTCGGCCTGGGGCTCTTCGCGCTGCTGGCGGCCCTGGGTGGATTGGTGCTGAACCTGACGCCCTGCGTGCTCCCCGTGATCCCGATCAAGATCATGACGATCAGTCACCACGCCGGCTCTCCGGGCAAGAGCTTCTACCTCGGCCTGTGGATGGCGGTGGGGGTCATCGCCTTCTGGGCGTTGCTCGGGGTGCTCGCGCTCGTCTTCGCGGGGACGCTCTCGGATCCGTCACGCCTCTTCGGCTACTGGCAGTTCACGCTCCCGATCGGGCTGCTGATCGCGGCGATGGGGGTGGGAAGCCTGGGCGCGTTCGCGGTCAAGCTGCCCCAGGCGGTGTACAAGGTGAACCCGAAGGCGGACTCCGCGTTCGGGTCGATGCTTTTCGGGGTGATGACGGCGATCCTGGGCCTTCCCTGCTTCGGGTTCGTCGCCGGGGCGCTGCTCGCGGGCTCTGCGACGATGCCCTCGATCGTGATCCTGACCATCTTTATCGCCCTCGGCGTCGGGATGGCGCTGCCCTACCTCGTGCTCAGCGCCCGGCCCGGCTGGGTGGAGAAAATGCCCCGGACCGGGCCGGCGAGCGAGCTGGTGAAACAGGTGCTCGGGCTGCTCATGCTGGCCGCGGCGTCGTTCTTCATCGGCGCCGGCGTGCTGGCACTCCTCGGGGGCATGGACCGCTTCGCGGGTGGGCTGCCCTGGTGGGGCAAGAGCGTGCACTGGTGGGCGGTGGGGGTCTTTGCCGCGGCCGCAGGCCTCTGGCTGATCGTGCGGACGGTCCAGATCACCAAGCGGCCGGGGCGTCGGCTCGTCTTCGCGGTCGTGGGGCTGGTCGTGGGCGCCGGCGGGGTGCTCGCGGCGATCGACCGGACGACCCACGCATATCACAACATCAGGACGCCCTACACGCCCGAGGCCCTCGCGGAAGCGCTCGATCGCGGTGACGTGGTGGTGCTGGACTTCACGGCGGTGTGGTGTCTGAACTGCAAGTCGCTGGAGGCGGCCTTCCTGAGCCGGGCGCCGGTCAAGCCGCTCCTCCTTGAGCCGGGGGTGGTCCCGATGGTCGCGGACGTCACCAGCTCGGGCGCGCCGGGCTGGGAGAAGCTCGCGGAACTGGGGCAGACGGGCATCCCCCTGCTGGTGGTGTACGGCCCCGGGCTGGAGTCACCCTGGCTGGCGAACACCTATACCGGACCCGTGGTGGTGGACGCCATCGAGCGGGCCCGCGGGGGGCGGGCGGTCGGGCTGGGGGGGGATTCTCGGGGTTCTCCGGCGGAAATCGGACCTTGACCGTCCGGTGATCGGCCCCGCCCAGACGCGGAGTCAACTTCGACCCGCGGAGTCCGTTGACCAACGCGGAGAAGTGGTCTACCTTCACCCCTGCCCGGGCGATTCGTCGTCCGGAGCCACCCAGGCGGGTGTAGCTCAGTGGTAGAGCGTCACGTTGCCAACGTGAATGTCGTCGGTTCGAATCCGATCACCCGCTCTTTGCCCCCCGGCGTCCTCTGCCGGGGGGCTGTCTGTTTTGGGCTCGTCCATCTCAACGACGTCGCGTCGCCTCGACCTGCTCCTCGTGGCGTTCAGCCTCGCGGAGTTCCTCGGCCCGGAACATGGAAGTCCAGACCACGGGATTGATCAGGACGGCCAGGCCCAGCCCGAAGACGAGGACCACAAGCCCCGCCGCGACACCCGCGAAGATGCCCGTCGCCACGGCGAGCATCGCCACGACGATGACCGAGCCGATCAGGAACCCGAGGACCCCACCCGATCCGGTTTCCGGGTGAGCCGGGCGCCCCTCGGGTGAGATCTTCTCGACGTCTTCCCGGACGCGCTCGGTCTTCACCCGCCGCGCCTCGGGGTCGCCGGCGGCTCCGGTCGTGTACCGGCGGGCGTCTTCCTCGCCGGACACACCGGTGTCGGGGTGGCGGCGCGTCTCGCCGAGCGGGCGTCGCTGGGTGTGGATGTGGGTCATGGCCTGGTCTCCTTTCCGTACCAAACTGAACTGACGGGTTGTGAAGTCCGGCGACGGGGCGGTGGCCCCGCCGCCGAGTGTCCGCTCTGCGTCAACGGATGACGCGTCGCCCGGGCTTAGTCGTTCCAGGCGGGCGTGGTGTCGTTCCAGAAGGTGAAGCGCTTCTCCGCGGTCCGGATCGACTGCGCGACGTACACGTCTCGTCCGTCAACCCGCGCGGTTCGCGCCAGGACGGAGACTCGGTCGCCCTGCGCAATGGCGAACTCCGTCTGGCTCAGGTGGGACTCGGGCGCGAGCACGATCTCACGCTCACCCTTCTCCGTCGAGAGCACGATCACCCGCACGTGGCCCTTCACGCCGTCGATCGGGCGGCTGATGACACGTTCGACCTCACCGGCGAAGTTGAGCCTCGTCCCGGTGTCCGCGAAGTGTGCGAAGAAGTCGCTCCGCTCGCCCTCCATCGCGTCGGGATTGGACGAGTCGTGTGACCACTCACCCGTGCCCTTCTTACCCGGCGTCCCCTTCCCGGACGGGTGACGCTCAGACGTCAGGCTGGCCGGCTGGAGGTTGAAGGCGCGGTACATCGGGACCAGCTGCGCCCGCGATCGCAGGGCGCCGGCGTCCTCGGGCATCTCCTCGCCGCCGGCGATCATGTCCTCGGTCGCGGCAATGCGGAACGTGCCGTCGGGCGCGATCCGAGTGGCCGCCCAGGGGACGCACCTGATCGTGTCGCCCAGACCGAGGAAGTTTTCGTTGGGATCGAAGCCGAGCAGAGCGACCGTGCCCGAGCGACGCTCGATCATGGCGTTCTGGATCTCGCCCGCTTCGGCGTCCCCTCGCAGCAGCGCCTTCGCGCCGATCACGTCACCGAGCAGAATGAGGCGGGGGCGCTGGGCGTTCTGATCGCCGGACGCCGCGGCGCTCTCCCAGACGCCGAGCCCGTCATCGTTGCGGAACCGCTGACGGTTCCCGTCGAGGTCGGCGGAGAGGGCGACGTGACGCGTGCCGTACTGGGTGCGGACGGCGGAGACTTCGCCCTCGAACCGGTCGCCCGTTTCGGGGGCGTGCTCGTCACCCATGACGTACCAGGTCGGGCCGAGGATGATCCGCTGCGTCTGCCCGTCTTCCGTGCGCAGCTTTACGGCGACGTATTCCTCGCCCCGCTCGTCACGGTCGCGGTCGATGCCCACGATCTTTCCGGAGGTCCGCCAGGTCTTGCCCTCTCGGACGCGGGCGGCGTCGGCCTCGCTCTGGGCCTCGCGCTCCGCGAGCCGGTGGTCGTCGGTCTCGCCGGACCACCACCGCTCGATCTGCTCATCCCACGTCTCGTGGTCCAGGCTGGGCCACGCCTCGGGGTCGAAGGCCACGGCGTTCTCGATCTGTCGTTCCGACATGTCGAGCGTGAACGCGTCGTCCGCGTTGTTCCAACCGAGCCGGGTGAAGGGGACCGCGATGGTCTTGCCCCCGATGCCGAGCACCGCGCCGGTCTCGACGAGCGCGTGGCGGATCTGGCCGGACCCGCGATCGATGATCACGTCGCTGATCGATCCGATCGACTCGCCTCGGGTGTTGGCGACCGTCGCGCCCATGAGCGCGTCGGAGTGGAGGAAGTGGTACCGCTGCATGTCGGCGTCCTGGGCGCGGACGGAGCGCTTCATGTCGTGGCGGGCGTCATGCTGGGCGAGCACCGAGGCGGACGAGCCCGCGAGGAGCGTGATCGCGAGAGCGGTCGAGCGGATGGTTGAGGCGGGAGTGTGTCGCATTGCGTTTCCTTTCGGATGGACCCATTGAGTTCGTGTCGGGGCAGAGGGGCCCGTGTGCCCGACACCAGAGAGGATTCACGGAGCAAATGAACACCCCGTGAGGCTCGCGTGAATCGCGGCTCATTCCGGGATCGGGGTGTTTGATGTGCGGGTCGGATCGATCCGGATCGGATCAGCGCGGCGGGTCCGAACGCTCACGGTCACGCTCGGCTTCCCGACGCATCCGCTCGCCGATGAGCAGAACACCAAGGGTCAACGCGATCCCGGCGGACGTGAGAAAGAGCACGTCGATCCAGAGCACGCCGCCCCCGGAGGCGTCGATGAATCTGGAGGAGCCCGTGAGCACGGAGACGACCAGGGTCAGGAGCAGAGCGGCAAACAAACGGGACAAGGGCACATTCCTTCCGGGGGGAGTGTCGTCCCCCCATCTGAACGCAACCTGAGACATACGTGAAAAGAGTTTCATCTGAGCACGGGGCGGGGGGGCGCCGGCCCCGGATGGCGTACACTCGGCGGTCGCGGGACCGAGCCTGAGCCGCCCTGCCGGGGGCCTGGTCCGACCGTGATCCGAGGAAACCGCCTTGGATTTCATCACCTCCCTGTTCGACACATCCGACTTTCCGGCCCGCTGGGGTTGTGGCAACTGGCCCCGCTGGCTCGGCTGGCTTCACATCGTCTCCGACTCGCTCATCTTCATTGCCTACACCGCGATCCCCCTCGGGTTGGCGGTGTTGCTCCTGCGGCGACGTGACTTTCCCTACCCCTCGCTCATCGTCCTGTTCTGCGCGTTCATCCTCTTCTGCGGCGTGAGCCACCTGATCGAGGCGGTCATCTTCTACGAGCCGATCTACCGCTTCGCGGGCGTCTGGAAGGCGGGGACCGCGGCGGTCTCCCTGCTGACCTCCGTCGTGCTGCTCCGCACGCTCCCGGGGGTGCTCTCGCTCCCTTCGGTGCATCAGGTGAACCGGGATCTTGAGGCCGCCCTCGCCCGCGAGCAGGATCAGGGAGAACAACTCGGCAGGGTGCGCGACGAACTCGAGGAACGGACGGCCCAGCTCTCCCTCCGCTCCCGCCGGATGCGTCGGGCCGCGGAGGCGGCCAAGGTCGTCGCCCTGCAGTGGACCATCCCCGACGCGGAGGTGGTGTGGGAGGTCGGTTTCTCGGAGATCGCTCCGCACCTCGGGCGCCCGAGCGAGACCCGCCTGACCTCGTGGGAGACCGTGCTCGACCCGCCCTCGCTGCAGCGAGCGTTGGAGGCATGGACGGAGGGCGCCGCCGAGTCAAGGTGTGTTGACCTCGAACTCCCCGTCCGGGGCGGCCGCGGGGTGCTGCGGCTCAGCGCGGCGCCGGAGCCGCCCGTGCGCGGCGAACGCCGCGTGCTCACCGGCATGTTCCGCTTTCTCCCCGACGGTCAGGCCTCGGCGGAAGACGCCTCGGGTTCGGCCTGAGTTCCCGCGTCGGATTCCGTCGGCGGACCCGAGACGGGAAGCGAGACGATAAACGCGGCGCCCCCGCCCGCTCGGTTCTCGGCGCGGATGGATCCGCCGTGCAGCTCGGCGATGCCCTGGGCGATCTCGAGCCCCAGCCCGTGGCCTCGTCCGCGCCTGCGTTCCTCCGGCGCCTGCGCGAACCGGTCGAAGATCTGGTCCAGTCGACCCTCGGGGATGCCCTTGCCGCGGTCTCGGACCGAGAGGTTGACCACGTCGCCGACACGCTCCAGGGCGATCTCCACGGTCCCCTTCTCAGGGCTGAAGCGGATCGCGTTCCGCACGAGATTGTCGAGCATGGACTGGAGAAGCGCCGGTTCACCCATCAGGTTCGTGTCGATCTCACCGTCGGCGTCGAGCAGCTCGGGGTGCAGCCGGATTCCGTACTGCTGCGCCATCGGGAGGCAGTGCTCGAAGCTCTCCATCACGAGGTCATTGGCGGGTAGCTCAAGTTCGCGCGATCGTCCCTTGCCGTCGCGCACGCGGGTGAGCGTCAGGAATCCCTCGACGAGGCGTCCGAGCCTGGACATCTCCTCTTCGACGCTGGCGACGAAGTCCTTCGCTTCCTGCGGCCATCCCCCGGTCTGGAGCGTCTGCGCGTCCACCAGGAGCACCGAGATCGGGGTCTTGATCTCGTGTGAGACGTTGGACAGAAACCGCTCCTGCGCCTGGAACGCGTGGTGAATCCGCTGGCGCGCGTCCTCGATCTCCTGGGTCAGCCGATCCAGCTCCGGGTCCCCCTCACCCTCGACGGGGAGCGCCTCGTTGATCGACTCGGGTCCGAGCTGGCGTGCGATGCCACGCAAGCGCTGAAAGGGCGCCACCGCGATCCCGGCGATGAACCACCCCGCGATCGCCGCCGCGATCGGACCGATCAGCCCCGCGAGCATCAGGATCCGTTCGAGCAGCGCGATCTGGTCATGGGTGTAGGCGCTGGTGACGGCGATCACCAGGACATACCGGCTTCCCTCGTCCACGAGCGGGTAGTAGATCGTGTTCCAGGCGATCGGGTCCTGCTGCGGGACCTCCGCCCGGTTGGGGCTCTGCGTCAGGAACTCCGGCTCGTTGGTCTGCGCGACGCGTTGGATCGTCTCGAGCGAGATCTC
>JBITAG010000249.1:0-3134 GCA_044439985.1 Phycisphaerales bacterium JB059
GTGGCCGCCTCGATCAACGCCTCGGGCGTGGGGCGCTGGAAGCGCTACGAGCGACACCTCAATCCACTGCTCGATGCCCTCGGGGGTTACGCCAACGGGATCGACGCCCCCTAGTCAGGCTTGACGAACGTCCCGAGCGAACGCTCCTTGACCACCCCCGGGAACGCCAGCACCCGACCGTGCGCCACCACGTAAACCCCCGGCGCCAGCACGCCCGCGGCCAGAAACGCCTCCGTCAGGTTCTGCAGCGCGTCCGACCGCTTCATCTCGTACGGTCGCATCGCCCCGGTCAGGATCACCGGCACATCCAGCGTCCCAAGCTCCCGCAGCAGATACTCCCCCGTCTGGCAGAGCGTGTCCGTCCCGTGAAGGATGATCACCCCGTCCCCATTGGTCAGGTCCGCCGCGTGCAGCCGGATCGCGTCCCGGATCCGCTCCCGGTCCGCGTCCGTCAGCTCCAGGCTGTCCTTGTGCATCAGGGGCACGCTGTTGACCTGGGTCTGCTCCAGACGGAGCCGACGCAACATCCGCGGCACCACGCTCGCCCGGTTCGACAGCTCCCCCGACATCTCGTCGTAGGTCTTCTCGATCGTCCCGCCCGTCGATATCAGCGTCACTCGGCGCATAGACACGACTCTATGCCCCCTCTCCGCGCCACCCGACCAAAGTTCGGACCCCCGCCGTCCGATCCGTCCACGAGCTAGACTCGACCGTTCCCCGTCAGACCCCCCGGAGATCCCGCGTGGAAGGCCAGCAGACAACCCTCGCCGAAGCTCTCAATGAGGCCCAGCGGCTCATCCGCATGGGCAACATCCGCGCCGCCGCGGGGCTCACCACCCAGCTCTACGACCAGGCCCCCGACCATCCGCCCATCCAGGCGATCCACGGCATCGCCTGCTCCCGCCTGGGCCACTACAACCGGGCCGCCCCCCTGCTCGAGTCCGCCATCGAGGCCGGCCCGGAAGGGCCCATGCTCGTCCGCCTCACCAACGAACTCGCCCAGGTCCGCATCAACCAGGGGCGCCTCAACGACGCCCTCGAAGCCCTCGACAGGGGCCTGGAGGTCGAGCCCGACGCCGGCTTCCTCCTGGGCACCAAGGCCGAGGCCCTCCTCTACGCCGGGCGACGCGACGAGGCCGAGAAGCTCATCAAGGACGCCACCGCCCGCGGCGTCGAGCACATCTCCCTCGCCATGGCCCTCGGGCGCCTCCGCCGCCACCACGGCGACCCCGCCGACGCCATCGAGGCCCTCACCCCCTACGTCGAGATGGAGGGCATGACCGGCGCCCAGCGCGCCCAGGCCCTCGGGCGCCTCGGCGATCTCCTCGACCGCGCCGGCAAGTACGACGACGCCTGGGCCTGCTACCGACGCGCCGCCAACTTCGCATGGACCGAGTACGACCCCGCGGCCCACGCCCGCGTCGTGGACGCCATCATCGCCAACTGGACCCCCCAGGCGATGAACAAGCTCAAACGCCCCGAGGGAACCTCCACCGCCCCCGTCTTCATCGTCGGCATGCCCCGCTCCGGCACCTCCCTCGTCGAGCAGATCCTCGCCTGCCACCCCGACGTCTTCGCCTGCGGCGAACTCGACACCCTCGCCTTCATCGCCAAGAAGGCCCTCGGCGCCGAGTCCACCCTCTTCCGGCCCACCATCGAGCGTCCCATCACCATCAAGGGCAAGCAGCTCGAGGTCGCCGCCAAGCTCTACGAGAACAAACTCCGCATCGAGATGGAACGCGACGCCGAGGACCGGGGCCTCCCCGCCCCGAAGACGCTCGCCAAACGCATCACCGACAAGCAGCCCCTGAACTTCTACTACCTCGGCGCCGCCGCCCTCATGTTCCCCGAGGCCCACTTCATTCACTGCGTCCGCGACCCGCGCGACACCTGCCTCTCCTGCTACTTCTCGCAGTTCGCCACCGCCCACCCCTACGCCAACGACCTCGAGACGCTCGGCGCCTTCTGCCGCGACGAACGCCGACTCATGGACCACTGGAAGAAGACCCTCCCCGAGATCGGCGCCCGCGTCACCGAGGTCCGCTACGAGGACATGGTCGCCGACCAGGACGCCCAGACCCGCAAGCTCCTCGACTTCCTTGGGCTCGACTTCAACGACGCCTGCCTCCGCTACCACGAGTCCGACCGCGTCACCCGCACCCTCTCCAACGACCAGGTCCGCCAGCCCATCTACGCCTCCAGTGTCGGGCGGTACAAGAACTACGCCTCCCACATCAAGGCCCTCACCGACGCGCTCGCCGACGCCCTCCAGAGCGAGAACTGAACGTGTCCCTCGGGCCGCCCCCTCCCGGCTACCGGGACGCCCTGCGCGCGTACAAGGCCGGCGACCTCCGGCGCGCCATCACCCTCCTCGATCGCGTCCGCAAGGCGCGCCCCGAGGACATCCGCGTGCGCACCCTCGGCGCCATGCTCGACGCCCGACAGGGACGCCTCGACGAGAGCGAGCGGGCTTTCAAGGCCGTCATCGCCGACTGCCCCAGCGAGCAGATCGCCTTTGGGATCCGCCACCAGCTCGCCCTCCTCCATCTCCAGCAGCGACGCCTCGACGACGCGCTCGCCCAGATCGACCTCGCCCTCGCCGCCGCCCCCGATACCCCCGTCCTGATCAGCGCCAGGGCGGACATGCTCCTGACCGCGGGCCGACGCGACGAGGCCGACGCCCTCCTCCGCCCCGCCCTCGAGGCCGCCGACCCGCCCAGCCTCCCCCTCGCCACCACCTACGCCCGACTCCATGCCCGGACCGACGAGCGCGACCGCGCCATCGCCCTGCTCGAACGCGCCCTCCCGGACAATCCCCCGCCCACCATGGACGCCCGACGCGCCATCCACCAGCTCGGCGCCCTCTACGAGCACGCCCAGCGCTTCGACGAGGCCTTCGACTGCTACGCCCGCGCGGGCGCCCTGAGCCCCGTGAAGTACGACGCCCGCGCCGCCGCCTCGCTCGTGGACCGCATCATCGCCGACTGGACCGCCGGCGCAATCGCCGACGCCCCGCGCTCTCACAACACGAGCCACGCCCCCGTCTTCATCGTCGGCATGCCCCGATCGGGCACCAGCCTCACCGAGCAGATCCTCGCCAGCCACCCGAACGTCGAAGGGGTGGGGGAGTCCGA
>JBITAG010000250.1:0-3076 GCA_044439985.1 Phycisphaerales bacterium JB059
GGGGGGGCGCACGTTGTGGGGGGTGGGTCCCGGGGCGCCCCCCCGATGGACGCCCGCGCCGCGGGAGTTGCGGGTGCCGGGCGGGTGCGGGGTGGGGGGGTGGGGGGGTGGGGGGGTGTGAAGCCCACCGCCGCCCAAAGCTGCGCGTTGGGCGGGCGCCCTGCGGATGGTGGGAGACACAGCGCCCACCGCCACCCAAAGCTCCGCCTTGGGCGGGCGCCCTCAACCACCTACCCCCGATCCGCGAACCGGCCCTGCACCGTCATCTCCCGCGGCGCGGGCGTCCTTCGGGGGCGCGCCCGGGAACCCTCCGCGCTCATCGTCCGCGCCAGCTTCACCGCCGAGGCGATCCGCCACGCCAGCAGCCCCCCCTTGATGAGCCGACCCGGCCCGAGCGTCGCGGCCAGGGCGAAGATGACCGACGCCGTCCCCCCCGGGTTCTCCCGGCTCATCTCACCCGCCACGCGCCGCGGGGACGCCCCCGGTGGTGGGGGGGCGGGTCGGCGGCTCGCCTCCCGCACCCGACCCTTCGCCTCGTCGAGGGGTGAGGATCGCCCGTTGCTTCTGTACGCCTCCTGCATCCTGTCCTCCTGATTGTGTTCCCTACACCGAATCGCGCCGCAGGCGGCGCAGCGCCTCGTGCGCGCCCCACCCGCCCCCGAGCGCCACGCAGAGCCCCACCGTGCACAGCGCCCCGGGGACGCCGATCCGCTCCGCGAGCAGCCACGTCGCCCCCACGCCGAGCGTCAGCGCCCCCACGAGCGCCAGCACGCTCAGCCCCCCGACCAGCGCCGCGCTCCCGAGCACCCGGGCCGCCCGGTCTTTCACCAGGCGGCCCTCCGCCTCGAGCAGCTCGACGCAGGCCACAAACGTGTTCGCCAGTCGCTCGATCATGGCTTACCGGCTCAGCAGCTTCGCGGCGATCGCCCCGGCCCCGAACGCCAGCGCCAGGTACGTCACGGGACGCTCGCTCACCTTCTCCGAGACCTGGCGGTGCGTCTGGCGGCAGGCGTCCTTGGCCGAGCCCGCCAGCTCCTGCGCCTTCTCGCCCGCGGCGTTCACGCCCGCGATCGCACCCTCCTTGCTGTCGCTCACCAGGTTCGCGATGTCCTGCTTGAGCGCCGCCAGGTCCGCCTTCACGTCGGAAAGGTTGGCGTTGTCGTTCTGGGTCAGGCTCGTCGTGCCAGCGTTGTTCATGGCGATGCTCCCGTCTTGGGGTTTCTTGTCTGCGACGGGTCCATTCCCGACGCGTTCGAAGAGATGATGCGACCCCCCGGTGAACCCCTCGTGAGCTTCCGATGAATCCCCCCTCATTTCTCGGACGCCCCCCCTCCCCGGGGGGCGTGGACCGGCAAATCTCGCCGGCTTCCCCTGAAAGCGTGAGGCGCGCCCCGCCCCGGGTGTCGCTTAAGAGAGCATGAACCGTTGACCCGGGGCGAGCGAGGCTGGACGTTGAACCGCGCTCGCGCCCCGACCGGAGACCGCCATGCCCCGTCGCTGCATCCCGATCCTGCTCGCCGTCTCACCCGCGCTGGGAACGCCCACGCCCGAGCTGGGCAAGCTCACCGCCGACGACCCCTTCGACTACGCCCTGCTCGCCGACACCTGCGACCTGCGTGGCCCCCTCGCGCTCCTGGGCGCCTCCGGCGTGCCCTTCTTCGACGCCCCGGGCGGGGCCTACCTCTTCGACGTCTCGACCCGGACCCAGCTCGCCAAGTTCGACCTCCCCTCGACCATCCCCCACAAGCAGGAGGTGGTGGGCGTGGCGCTCGCCGAGCACCGCGCCTACATCGGCACGATCACCGACACCCTCCCCGGCTACCGCTCGCTCGTGCGCCTCTTCGACATCTCCACCCCCTCGAGCCCCGCCCTCCTGCGCTCCATCGTCCCCAGCGATGTCGGCTTCGACGACGCCTTCGGCCAGGCCATGTGCGCCGACGGGGCCACGACCCTCATCGCCGCCCCCGCCGACGAGATCGACGGCGCGTTCTCCGGCTCCGTCCACATCTTCGACACCGACACGGGCGATGAACTCGGCAAGTGCACACCCACCGACGCCGAGACCGGCGATCAGTTCGGCTTCAGCCTCGACCTCGACGCCTCCCTCGCCATCGTGGGCGCCCGCTGGGAGGACGAACTCGGGCATCGCGCCGGCGCCGCGTACCTCTTCGACATCTCCGACCCCGCCAGCCCCGTCCAGACCGCCAAGCTGCTCGGGTCCTCGGTGGAAGCCGACGACATGTTCGGCTTCTCCGTCGCCATCGACGGCAGCCTCGCCATCGTCGGCGCCATCTTCGACGACGACAACGGGTTCGACGCCGGCGCCGTCTACGTCTTCGACATCTCCGACCCCGCCAACCCCGTCGAGACCGCCAAGATCATCACCTCCGACGGCGCCTCCGGCGAGGACATCGGCTGGGACGTCAGCCTCGAGGGAACCACCGCCCTCATCACCGGACGCACCGTCCACACCCTCTTCCCCGGCGGGGGCGGCGCCTACGTCTACGACCTCTCCGACCCCGCCAACCCCGTCGAGCGGTGCAGGATCGCCCCCGCCGACGGGCACAACAACCAGCTCTTCGGCTGGTCCGCCGACCTCGACGCCGACACCGCCCTCATCGGCGCCGTCCAGGACGACGCGCACGCCGTGAACGCCGGCGCGGCCTACCTGTTCGACCTCTCCACCGGTCCCTCCCCCTGCAACCCCGCCGACCTCGCCGACCCCCTCGGCGCCCTCGACTTCTCCGACGTCATCGCCTTCCTCACCGCCTTCGGCGCCATGAGCCCCGCCGCCGACCTCGCCCCGCCCACCGGCGTCTTCGACTTCTCCGACGTCCTCGCCTTCCTCGCCGCCTTCGGCGCCGGCTGCCCGTAACCACACCACGCCGATCTTGCGGGCGCCCGGGATTCAACCTTGGGGCGCCCGCCCAACGCGAAGCGAAGCGCAGCTTTGGGCGGAAACACTCCCGCAACCACCGGGAGTCCACCCAACGCGAAGCCGAGCGCCACGACTCGACCTCTTTAGCGCAGTCGTGCCGGCCACCGCGCAATCATTCCGCTGACCTTCCCCGATCTC
>JBITAG010000251.1:0-26238 GCA_044439985.1 Phycisphaerales bacterium JB059
CGCCCCGTCGCCGACAGGTGACGCAGATCCGACATGTAGATCTCGCTACGGCCCACCCCATAGTTCACCGGCGCGGAGACCGGCGTGATCGCGATCGGCAGCTCGTAGACGGTGTTGGCGTCGGGGTTGGCGACGTTCACATTGAGGTTGGAGAGGGGGCGGAGCAGGTTGTTCCAGACCACCGGCTGGCCGCTCTTGTCCACGGCGACGCGGGGGTTGGCGCCGTACCCCATCGCGCCCGGAGCCGCGTCGGGACGCGGGGTCCCCGGGTTGATCGCGAACCAGGCCACGGGCACGTCCGCCGCCGCGAAGTCCACGGTGAAACCGTTGTCCGGATCGCCGAGATTCAACGCCTGGCCGCGGTACCCGTTGTCGGCGTTGGGGACCAGCGGCATCCCGCCGCGGTGGCTGGAGTTCCCCAGCGCCTGCAGCACGCCCGCCAGAACGATGTCGTTCCGGTTCCAGACGGAGCGGTCGGAGAAGGCGCTGTTCCCGAAGTCATCGACGGGACCGTTCACGCCGTTGTCGTCGGTGTTGTCGGGGTTCTGGTCGAAGAGGACGGAGAACAGGTCAAACTCGGCAACGCCGTTGCCCGATCCGGTCACGCGGTAGTGGAAGATCCAGTGCAGGGTGCTGCTCGAGAGGTTGCTCGGCGCCAGCTGGTCGGGCAGGAGCGAGCCGAGCGAGCCGGCCTGCAGGTCGCCGTCGACGTCGATGAAGTCGTTGGTCTGTGCGGGGCTGGAAAAGAAGTTTTCCAGCAGGGTCGCGCCGGAACCGGTGATGACGAAGTTCTCCTGCGCGTGGGCGACGCCGCAGACGCCACCGCACGCCAGCAGGACCGAAGCAACTCGTGAAACTCTGGACATTGCTCTCTCCTGAGAAAGGTTTGGGACTCAACCCGGGGACTCGGACACTCTGAACATCGCGCAGGTCGAGACTCCGTCGACCTCTGCGCGCACCGATGCCGCTTGTTCGCAACACGAACTTCACAAAGCCGATGTCATGGACGCCTTGGTCAGCCGATCCGTGGTGACCGCCAAAGACCGGGCGCCGCCCTTCGGCGACGCCCGGTGTCTGCCCGCTTAGTCGTCCCAGACGCCTTCCCGCTGCAAGTCGCGGGGAAGGAGGACCTTGTTGTTCCCCGAGAGCGAGTAGAACCGCCGCCCCCACTCGGTCTTCTCCACCGTCTCAAGCAGCGTCTTGATCTCCGAGTGCCCGTCCGTGTACCCGAAGACCGCCTTCCCGTTGTGCTCGCGGGAGACGGCGTTGATCTGCCAGTCCTGGTTCAAGAGGTTCGGGCCAAGCTCGCTCTCCTCGCGGATGTCGCTCGGCTTGGGGTACCAGAACGAGGCCACCGGACGGTCCAGCACGTCATAGATCCGGTTCCCCTCGGCGATGGCGTCGAAGGGCGTGATGGGACGGTGGCTCCCGCTCTGCCAGGCGCCCGCCTCGTCGTTGTTCCCGCCACCCACGCCGTCGTTCTGGGCTCGCTGGATGCCGCGCCAGTCCGACACGTCGCTCATCTCGGCCACCAGGATCGTGCTCGCCGGGAACTCGATCACCGCGTCACGAACCAGCACGTTCTGACGCCGCCCCCCGACCGCGCGCTGGTTGAACTTGTTGCGGGGGAAGAGGGCGTGGTTGCCCGCGAACGCGAGGCGCCGGACCTGGCGGTCGGTGATCGCGGACTGGTCGTTGCCGGGCTGATAGCTCTGGTTGAGCGCGTTGACCTGCTGGCTCTCCCAGTCCTCCTCGTTCGGGCCGGGGTTGGTCCGGGGCGCCCCGCCGTTGAGCAGCGCGGGAGACTCGAAGGCTTCCTCCGGGACCTCCCCGTTGCCGAAGAGGGCGTACGACCAGTGGATGTACCCGCGCGTCGGGTGCTGCTGGGGGCTCCGCTGATCCTCCATCCGCCAGCTGAAGTCGGTGAGATCGTCCGACGCGGGGTAGACGTACGAGGCCGGGTAGTACTCCCGCTCCTCCGCGGTGTACGTCACCACGCCGATGAGCACCTGACGCGAGTTGTTGAGCGCGACCGACGTCCACGCGCTCTTCCGCGCCGCGCCCAGCGCGGGGAGGAGTATGCCGATGAGCAGGGCGATGATCGCGATGACGACGAGCAGTTCGATGAGCGTGAATGCCCCGGGGCGTGTCCGCATCGTGTGGTCTCCGACCGAGAGAGAGGTGTCGATCCGACCCGCAAGGACTCGCGGACCGGGGAGGAAACGTGGCGAAGAGTAGAGATCGCACCGGATAGCCTGCGCAAAGATCAGCGCTGGTCTGCGTGAAGATTTCAAGAGTCAAGAGTGCGCAAGGAACGTGCGAGCACACGCGTTCTTCACGCGTTGCTGACAACCCGCGCAACCCCTGACTGGCGATCGACTTGGCCGATGGTTAACGCGACGATCCGACACGCACAATCTGCGCCCGATGATCCGCCTCGCCCGGCCCGCGCATCCCGCCCACCGTAATCCACCGGCCATCCCCGATCGGCGCCAGGCCCCGGTGGTCCATGGTGGCGTGCCACCCCGCCGGCGCCCCGACAGAGCGCGTCCGTCGCGTCTCCGGATCGAAGACCAGCATCTGCGCCAGGGGCGCGCACGCCGCGCCGTCGTACCCCGTCCCGCTGATGTTGTACGCCCGCCCCGAACCGCCCAGCACAACGATCGCGCCCTCGTTCGTCATCGTCGTCGTGCACGCCGCCCGGTACGTCGCCTCCCCCGGGTGAGGCTCGATCGTCTCCCACGCGATCCGTGTCGGATCGAGCGGATCGATCGTCCCGACGTGCACCGCGTCCGACATCTCGAATCCCCCCTCCCCCCGGGCCACGCCGTCCATCACCAGGATCGTTCGCCCCGAGATCCCCCCGGCGTGTCCGAAGAGGGGACGCCCGGGCAGGGGCGTGGCGCTCCGCCACGTGTCCTCGATCGTGTCGTAGACCTGCACGTCATTCACGTTGTCGTGCGCCGGACCGTGCCACCCGCTCACCAGCACGATGTACCGATCGGCGTACACCCCCGCGAGCGTATCGTCCACCTCGACCGGAACGGGCGCCAGCTCGACGTACCGGTCTTCCGCCGGCTCGTACCGGAACAGACGCTTCTCGGTCACCTCCGAGCCATCCTCCAGCACGCTGTACCCCCCGATCAGGTAGATCGAGCCGCGCACCGCGACGGCGCTCGCCCCGATCCGCGCCCGCCCGTCGTGGAGCGGCGCGTCCCGGACACGCCGCCACGCGCGCGCGCCCGAATCCAGCCGGTACGCCGCGGGCGTGATCGTGGAGACGTCCTCCGGGTCCGTGATCCCCATGAAGCTCACCACGCTCCACGACCCGTCCGGGCGGATCACCGAGGCGACGGCGTTGTTCGAGATCGGCGTGGGCAGGTCGGGCAAGCGTGCGGCGCACCCGCCGATCCCCAGGCTCGCGAGCAGCGTCAAGATCCAGAGCGCCTGTTTCATGCGCGCAGCGTACCGCGGACCTCCGGCATGTCGAGCACGCGCGCCGGGTCCGGGTCGCCCCAGTCGGTCTCGGCGCTCATCGCCGCTTCCAGTCGGCGCCGGTACGTCTCCCGCGGGATCTCCACGCACCCGAGGCGCCGCAGGTGGTCGTTCTGGAACTGGGTGTCGAGCAGGGTGAATCCGCGCTCGCGCAGATGCGCCACGAGGTGGACCAGGCAGACCTTGCTCGCGTCGGTCCCGCCCTGCTCGGGGCGGGAGAACATGCTCTCCCCCGCAAAGAGCCCGCGCAGGTGGACGCCGTAAAGACCACCCACCAGCGTGCGCCCGCCGGAGGCGCTCCGGACCCAGGCCTCGACGGAGTGGGCGTGCCCCCGATCGTGGAGCGCGTCGAAGAGGGCGATGATGCGTTCGTCGATCCAGGTCTCCCCCCCGTCCCGCCCCGGTCGGGGCGCGGCGCACGCCCGGATGACCTCTCCGAAGGCCTCATCGCTGGTGACCTCGAAGCGCCCCGACCGGACCCGTTGGCGCAGGGAGCGGGAGACGCGAAGGCCCCCGGGCTCGAGCGGGATCACGCCGCGCGGGTCCGGGTCGAACCAGTGCAGGGCCCCACCCGGCTCCCCCATGGGGAAAAGCCCGACGGCGTAGGCCTCCAGCAGGGTCCGGCAGGCCCGATCCCACGCCTCACAACCCGGATTTTGCTCGGCCCGGTCCACCTTTGTACGGTACCCTGCGCCGGGCGGGCGCGGCAGGGTGAAAGCCCGGACCCACCCTTCCCAACAAGCGGACGCCCCGGGCTCGGAGCCGTCGGGGGTGGAGGACCAGGCGATGGAAGACATGCTGCGTGAGATCATCTCCAACGAGGACCGCCTGATGCTGGTCATCGGGGGGGCCATCGCTGTCATCTGGATCGTCATCGGGACCATCGGCAAGGTCCTGACCAATGTCAGCCGGGAACGGACCAAGCGTGAGATCGCGGCCTACATCGCCGAGGGCTCGATCTCCCCCGATCAGGGCGAACGACTCGTGAAGGCGGACCGCCCGCGCGGTTGCTGCTAAAAAGGAACGCTACGTGAACAACTTCGATATGACGCTTCTGATCCCGATCATCTCCGTCGCGGGCGGCATGCTCGTCGTCATCATCGCCATCACGATGGGCATCGCGCGGAAGATCTCCAAAGAGAAGCAGATGGAAGAGTCCCGCCGGGAGATCGCGGCGTACGTCGCGGAGGGCTCCATGTCCCCCGAGGACGCCGAACGCCTGCTCAAGGCGTAAGCCCCGGCGAGCCCGGCGCCCCGAGGCTCATCAGCCAGACCCGAAGCGTCTCCGCCACGCTCCACGCCTGCGCCGGGCACCCGTCCGGCTCACGCGGGGTGTCGGGGGAGTCGTCTCCATCAAAGATCTCCGGGAGCTGGCCGGGCGACCAGCCCGACGTGAGCCACCGGATGAGCGGACGCAGCGCCTCGCCCGCCTCTGCGCGTGAGGCCTCGCTGAACGCGTCGGCTCGCATCACGGCCTCGGCGTACGCCCCGAGCAGCCAGGGCCAGACCGTCCCGTTGTGGTACGCCGCGTCCCGTGCCATCAGATCCCCCTCGTACCGCCCGCGGTAGGCCGGGTCGCCCGGATCGAGCGTGCGCAGGCCGACGGGAGTCAGCAGACGCTCGCGCACGATCCGGACCAACTCACGGCGCTGCTCCGCGCTCAGCGGTGAGCGGGGGAGGCTGGCGGCGAAGATCTGGTTCGGACGCACGCTCCGGTCCGCCTCCCATCCCTCACCGGTGGGGGTCAGGCAGTCGATGAGCCCGTCGCCCGGGCTCACGAACGCGCGCACAAACGAGTCGCCGGCGCGCCGGGCCAGTTCGCCCAGCCCGGCGCACGCCTCGTGCCCCGGGAGCGCCTCGGCGAGCAGCGTCAGGGCGTTGAACCAGAGCGCGTTGATCTCGACCGCCTTGCCGTGACGCGGGGTGAACGTGACCCCCCCGCGCTGCGCGTCCATCCACGTGAGCTGCGTGTGCTCGTTCCCGGCCCGGATGAGGCCGTCGGCGGGGTCCATCGCGATGTCGTAGTCCGTCCCCTCCCGGTACGCCCGGATGACCCCCAGGCACGCGGGCGCCAGGTCGTCGAATCCCGCCCGGTCCCCCGTGGCGTGGAGGTACGCGGCGCACGCGTGGACGAACCAGAGCGATCCGTCCACGGTGTTGTAGTGGTTCTCTCCCCCGTAGTCGTCAAAGCGGTTGGGGATCAGCCCGCGCCGCTGCGCCCCGGCGAAGGTCTTCAGGACGCCAAGCGCCTCGTCGAACCGACCCGTCGCGAGGAAGAGCCCGGGGAGCGAGATCATCGCGTCGCGTCCCCAGTCGCTGAACCAGGGGTATCCCGCGATCACGCTCACACCCTCGGCGCGCACGCCCCGGCGCACCACGAACTGGTCGCCCGCCACCGCCAGCCGGCGCAGCGATTCGCGATCCGCCGCGGGGGTGTCCGCGGGCAGACGGGCGTCCAGCGTGCGCACGAGAGGCGTGAGTCGTTCGATCTGCGCGGCCCGGTCGTCCTCGATCGGGGGAAGGGTTGCCCCGTCGTCGGAGGCGACGCAGGTGATCGTGTGCCGGACGCTCCCGTCCCCGGCGCTGTGGATGGCGCCCGGGCAGAAAAGGTCCTCCCGGTGTTCGAGCCCGCGGCGAGCCTCCCAGGCGTAGTGCAGGTTGCGCCAGCGCTCGGGGGCGTGGGAGGGGCGGGCGCCGCGGATGGTGAGGTGGACGCCCCGTCGTCCGGCGTTGACCACCACGCCCCCGGGGCGGTGGCGGGTGAGGAAGCGCCCCTCGAACTTCTCCGGGTCGGTGACCTCGTGAAAGCCGCGCAGCGCGAGCAGGGGGCGCAGCTCGAGGCGCCACGGGACGCCCTCCCCGCCCACGGCGTACTCCACGGCGCAGGCGTTGCGCTCGCGGAACAGGTGAAGGGTCTTGGTCACCTCGACGTCCGGGAGGTCCGGGGAGGTGACGCGGTATCGCCAGCGGCAGTCCGTCCCGATCTCGAACTCGACGAGTTCGGGGAGGTCCTCGGGGCGATCGTCGCTGGTGGTGAAGTGCAGGGGGGTGAGGCAGAGGCGTCGCTCGCGGGTGGCGCCCTCGCTGAGGATCAGGGTCTCGTGGATCTGGGTGAGGGCGAGGGCTCGCTCAACAGGGGGGCGTTCGGCGGAGACGAGCAGCCCGTGGTAGCGCCGGGTGGGCGTGCCCAGGGCGCTCCCCATCGCGTACCCGCCCAGGGCGTTGGTCAGGGTCCACTCTTTCCAGAGGGGCGCCGGGTCGGCGCGGAGGCGCTCGCCGGTGAGCGAGAGGGGCGCGAGAGTCGGATCCGTCCGGGTCGGGGCGTGCATGGGGCAAGGCTAACACGCTCCTGTCGCGTCATCCCGCCATCGAGAGTTGACTCGCCCGGGCGCCCCGGCGACACTCTCTCATGGCGACCCTTCCCACCTCATCTGAGAGCGAGACCAACCCCCCCCCGAGCCGATCCGCCGGGACGAGGGCCGGGTCCAGCGCCGCGCCCCGACCCACGATTCCCGAGCCGAAGATCGTCAGCGAGGGCGTCACCTTCGACGATGTGCTGCTGATCCCGGCACGCTCGAGCGTGATGCCCAGCCAGGCGGACACCTCCACCCGCCTGACGAGCACCATCCGGATCAACATCCCTCTCATCTCGGCGCCGATGGACACGGTCACCGAGTCGGCCCTGGCCATCGCCCTGGCCCAGGAGGGGGGGATCGGGATCATCCACAAGAATCTCTCGATCGAGGACCAGGCCCGCGAAGTCGCCAAGGTGAAGCGGTCCGCCAACGGGGTCATCACCGACCCGGTCACCCTCGGCCCGGACGACACCGTCGCCCGCGCCCGGGAGCTGATGGCCCAGCACAACGTCTCGGGCTTCCCCGTGACCGAGGACGGGGCCTCGATCCTCCGGTCCAAGGGAAAGGTGCTGGGCATCCTCACCCGGCGCGATCTGAAGTTCGTCGAGTCCGCCTCGACGCTCATCCGCGACATCATGACCTCGACGGGGCTGATCACCGCTTCCCCCGACACCTCGCTGGAGCAGGCCGAGCAGATCCTGAGCCGCAACAAGGTCGAGAAGCTCCTGCTCTGCGACGACCGGGGGGGGCTGGCCGGGCTGATCACGATGCGTGACATCGAGCGCGCCAGCCGGTACCCGCGTGCGTGCACGGACGCGAGGGGGCGCCTCCGGTGCGGCGCGGCCATCGGTCCGGGGCAGTTCGAACGACTCGAGGCGTTGCTGGCCGCGGAGGTGGACGTCATCACCGTCGACACCGCTCACGGACATTCCGAGAACGTGATCGAGACCGTCCGAAAGATCAAGAGCGACTACGCGATCGACGTCATCGCCGGGAACATCGCGACGGCGCAGGCGGCCCAGGACCTGATCGAGGCGGGCGCCGACGCGGTGAAGGTGGGCATCGGACCGGGCTCGATCTGCACCACGCGCGTGGTCACGGGCGTGGGCATGCCGCAGATCACCGCGATCATGAACGCGGTGGAGGGCGTGCGACGGTCCGGGCGCGATGTGCCGGTGATCGCGGACGGGGGCGTGCGTCTCTCGGGAGACATCGCCAAGGCGATCGCGGCGGGGGCGGACTCGGTGATGATGGGCTCGCTCTTCGCCGGGCTTGACGAGTCCCCGGGGGAGCTGGTGATCTCGGGCGGGCGCCGGTTCAAGGCGTACCGGGGCATGGGCTCGGAGGGGGCGATGAACGCGGGCAGCGCGGATCGGTACCGCCAGGCGGACAAGGTGGGGGCCGACGGCAAGGCGACGATGAAGTTCGTCCCCGAGGGCGTCGAGGGGCTGGTGCCCTACCGGGGCTCCCTCGCGGAGTTCACCTACCAGCTCGTCGGGGGCCTCCGGGCCGCGATGGGGTACTGCGGGTGCCCGACCATCGACCGCTTCCGGGGCGAGGCCCGGTTCACCCGCGTCAGCGGCGCCACGATGGTGGAGAACCACCCGCACGACATCCGCATCACCAAAGAGTCGCCCAACTACACTTGGGAGCACCCGAGCGATTGATCACCCGAGCCGGAGGCACGGATGCTGGGTCTTGGCAGAACAAAATCTCCGAAGCTGGCGCCCGCGCCGGGGGTTGTCCGGGACGCCCGCGGTCGTGTGCTCTACCGGCTCCCGGCGCCGGGGGAGGCGGATCTGCCCAGTGCGCTGGCGTTCTCGTTCTATAAGGCGGGCAGCACGCTCCTGCGCAAGGTCCTCGAGGATCTGACGCCCGAGGCGGGTGTCCGGCTCGTGAACCTGGAAGGTGAACTCTTCCGTCTGGGCGTGGAGCACCGGAAGGTCGATCGGTCCGCTTCGAGCGTGTTCCGCCCGAGGGGGTATTGCTACGGCGTCTTCCGATTGATGCCCTACGCCTACGACATCCCCATTCTTGAGGACGCGCCCAAGCTGCTCCTCGTGCGCGATCCTCGCGACATCCTCGTCTCGCACTACTTCTCGATGAGCAGGTCACACCCCACGCCGGGGAGCAAGCTCAGCGAGATCAAGGCCGAGCGTTTCACCAAGGAGCGTGAGCGTGTGCAGGTCACCAGCGTGGACGAGCACGCCCTGCGCAAGGCGCCCATGTTCCGCAAGCACTTCGCCGGGTACGCCGAACGCCTCCTTGAACAGCCCAACCTTCGGGTGGACCGCTACGAGGACATCGTCTTCGACAAGCGGCGCTGGATCGACGGGATCTGCGAGCACCTCGGCTGGGACGTCGACCAGACGCGGCGCGCCCAGGTCGCGTCCAGGCACGACATCGTCCCCGAGGGCGAGCACGAGGACCAGCACATCCGTCGCGTCCGCCCGGGCGACCACATCGACAAGCTCAGGCCCGAGACCATCGAAGCGCTCAACGAGATCTTCGCCCCCTTCCTCGATCACTACGGGTACGACCGATGAGCCTGCTCTCCCGAAAGACGGACAAGCCCGTTGAACTTCGCGTTGGCGACGCCCTCATCGCCAGCCTCCGGCGCCCGAAAAGCGAACGCCCGAGCGTGCTCTCCTTCTCGCTGCCCAAGGCCGGGAGCGTGATGCTCGAGAACATCATGGTGGACCTCTCCCGCCACGCGGGTCTGGGGTACTTCAGCCTGGAGACGGCGCTCTTCGAGAAGGGCGTCGCGGTGGACGACACCCCCGCCGACGCGTCGAAGCTTTTCTTCCCGACGGGCTACTGCTACGGGGGGTTCCGCCGGCTGCCGTCGAGCTTCGAGATTCCCATCCTGGGGGAGGCCAGGAAGATCCTGCTGGTGCGTGATCCGCGCGACATGCTGGTCTCTCTCTACTTCTCGATCACCAAGTCCCACCGTCCCCCGGGGACGGACGCCGGGCAGGAGGCGCTCGAGAAGTTCGAACGCGACCGGGCGAAGGTCAGCGTCACGCCGATTGACGTGTTCATGAAGCACCGGGCCGAGCGGTTCAGCAAGCTCTATCTCTCCTACGACCGCATCCTCGACGACCCCGCCCTGCGCGTCTACCGGTACGAGGATGTGCTCTACGAGAAGCGGGCCTGGGTCGCGGACATCTGCGACTGGTTCGGCTGGGAGGTCGGCGAGAGCGCTCGGAACAAGATCGCCGACGCCCACGACCTGATCCCGGGTCAGGAGAACGAGGGGCAGCACGTCCGCAAGGCCCACCCCGGGGACCACCGGGAGAAGCTCGACGAGAAAACCATCAAGTTCCTCAACGGGGTCCTGGCGCCGATCCTGGAGCGCCACGCCTACGAACGGTGAGCGGCCCCGCGCGGGATCCACGCCCGGCGCCCCGCGCCCTGAAATCGGTGGGCCCGGGTTGGCGAATACCCTTCCGGACCCAAGGAGACTCTCGCGATGTTCCACTCAGGCAACCCGACGCTCAACGAGTCCACCTTCGAGAGCCCCGCCCGCTGGGACGAGCTGGCCGAGCGCAAGGCGTTGAGCATGACCGTCATGGGAACGGTCAACGCCAGCGCCATCCTGCTCTCGTTGTGCGCCGGCGTGGCGGTGGGGGCGTGGATGCTCATCACCGGCAACCCGACGCTGGCGCCCATCTTCTCGCTGGGGGGCGCGCTGGGCGGGCTGGTCTTCGCGATGATCATCTCGTTCAAGCCGCGCACCGCCCCCTACCTGAGCCCGATCTACGCCGGGCTGGAAGGGGCGTTCATCGCCGGGTTCAGCTACTTCGTCGCGTCGAACTGGATCCCGAACCCCGACGGCTCGCCCAACACCGGGGTGATCTTCCAGGCGGTCGGGATCACCTTCGCCATCTTCGGGGGGATGCTCGCGGGGTACTGGACCGGGCTGATCCGCGTCGGGCCGGTCGTGACCAAGATCATGGTGACCGCGCTCATGGGCCTGGTGCTCTACGCGGTCGCCCTCATGCTCCTCAACGGCGTCTTCGGCCTGGGACTGCCCAACCTGTACTCAAGCGTCTCGCCGATCGGCATCGGCTTCACCGCGATCTGCCTCGGGCTCGCCTCGCTCTTCCTGATCCTGGACTTCCAGTTCATCGAGGAGGGCGCCAAGCGCGGCGCCCCGAAGCACATGGAGTGGTACGGCGCCTTCAGCCTCCTCGTCACCCTCGTCTGGATCTACATCGAGGTCCTCCGCCTGCTGGCGAAGATCCGCTCGAGCGACTGATCACCACCCCGGGCCCGCGGGCTGGAGTGGCCCGCCCTCGCGGATGCCCTCGATGAGCAGCAGCTCGAAGTGCGTCTCCACGCCCTCCTGCGCGTCGTTGTCGCTCACCAGGATCAGCAGCTGCCCGTCCTCCCCGTGGGGGTTGCTCAGGCACATGCCCTCGTAGTTGGCCGTCGGCACACCCAGCTCGCTGAGCGTGGCGAGGCGGAACTTGACCGCCGGGCGGACGGGGAGCGCCTGGAGGGGATCGACGCTCGCGACGTCGTCGCTCGTGTGCACCTCGACGTGGTAGAGCCTTCCGTCGAAGCCCCCCTCGCCGTCCTCGTCACGCTCCAACGCGATCAGGCGTCCACGCTCGATGGCGATGAGTTCCACCAGCCCGAGCTGCTTGGGGTCGTCGTTCAGGGTGGCGGGCCCGAGCGGGTAGGCGAACTCGGCGGTGACCCGGCGCGTGACCAGATCGATCTCCAGGATGCGCACCGCCTCCGAGGCCTCCTCCTGGGCGAGGGGCTCCTCGTTGGCGGCGTAGGCCCACCGCCCGTCCGGGGTGACGCCGAGCGCCTCGAACCCGCGGTTGTTGCGGATCCCCCGGTCCTCGCCGGGCGCGAACTTGTCGGGGGTGAGGTCGAGCGGCTCGGCGCCCTCGATCTGGTCGTAGAGGATGAGGGAGGTCCCGATGCCGTCCTTGGCCCGCCCCTCGCTCGCGACGAGGAACTGACGCGACTGGTTCGCCTCCCCGAGCAGGCGGATGGACTCGGGATCCAGGATGTTGGGGGCGTACGGCTCACCCTGCTCGTTCAGAAACAGGTGCTGGTCGACGCGACCGATCGAGCGAAACCTCGGCTCGCCCGTCTCCGGGTTCTTCATGAAGTCCACCCGAAGGAACCCGTAGCGCGGCGGGGCGGTCTGCCCCCGGTCGTCCGAGACCGCGACGTACCACCCGTGCCCGATCGCCTCGATCCCGGAGAGTTCCACGACGGGGATGGACGCGTGCTCGCCCCGCCCCCAGTCGTGGGGAATCGTCGCCGAGTCCAGCCGCTTCACGTGCCATTCCGGGCCGCTCAGGGCGGCGCCCGCCAGGACCAACATCGGGATCAGGCTCATCGCTTCTCTCCTCACCCGCCCGCGTGACCCGCGGGCCTCCGGGCTTTACACGTTGAACAGGAAGTGACAGACGTCCGCGTCGCGCATCACGTAGTCCTTGCCCTCGATGCGCATCCGCCCGGCCTCCTTGATCGCCTTCTCACTCTTCAGCTCGATCAGATCGTCCACCGCGTACACCTCGACACGGATGAACCCACGCTCGAAGTCGGTGTGGATGACGCCCGCGGCCTGGGGGGCCTTGGTCTCCACGGGGATCGTCCACGCCCGAATCTCCTTCGGGCCGGCGGTGTAGTAGCTCTGCAGCCCGAGCAGGTTGTACGCCGATCGCGCCAGCTTGTTGAGCGCCGGCTCCTCCATCCCCATGTCCGCGAGCATCTCCCGCTTGTCGTCCTCGTCCAGCTCGCTCAGTTCTGACTCGATCTTCGCGCAGACGGGCACGACGGTGGACCCCTCGCTCTCGGCGTGCTCGCGCACCGCGCAGGTGAGCGGGCCCTCCCCGTTCGGGTCGCCCTCGTCCACGTTGGCCACGTAGAGCACCGGCTTGGTGGTGATCAGGCCCAGGGACTTGATCCCGCGCGCCTCGTCGGCGTTCGCCGGCTCGTACGACCGGGCGACCCGCCCGTCCTCGAGAATCGGGGTCAGGGCCTTGATCGCCGCGACGCGGGCCGCCGCCTCCGGATCCTTGCCGCGCATCGCCCGCTCCGCCTTGGGCAGGGCGCTCTCGAGGGTCTGCAGGTCGGAGAGGATCAGCTCGGCCTCGATGGTCTTGATGTCCCGGATGGGGTCGATCGAGCCGTCGACGTGGGTGATGTCCTCACCGCCCGGGGCGTTCTCGAAGCAGCGGACGACCTGGACGATCGCGTCCACCTCGCGCACGTGGGAAAGGAACTTGTTGCCCAGCCCCTCGCCCTGGCTGGCGCCGCGCACCAGACCCGCGATGTCCACGAGCCGGAGGCTGGCGGGGATGATCTTCTGGCTCTCGATGTGGGTGCGGATGATCTCGAGTCGCGGATCGGGCACGGGGACGACGCCCACGTTGGGCTCGATCGTCGCGAAGGGGTAGTTGGCGCTGAGCGCGCCGGCGCTGGTCAGCGCGTTGAAGAGCGTGGATTTGCCGACGTTGGGCAGCCCGACGATGCCTGCTTCCATGGGTGAAGGTCCGCTTGGTGTACTCGGTTGGAGGCCCCGCTGGGCGCCGGGCCGATGGTAGGGTGCGGGCGTCGGACGATCCGACGCCGCTTCTCGCGTCAGGGCAGGAGGCCCGACCCGTCACCCCCCTCACGACCATCTCGCTCTGCGTCGGCGCTGGCGCCATGGCCCTCCTCCTCCTTGGCCTCCGCGGACGACCCCTCGACGACCTCCAACGCTGCCGGGCCTGCGGGTACGACGTCTCCGGCATCCAGGACGCCTGCCCCGAGTGCGGACGCTGGCTGGGCGGGCGCCGGGCCATCAAGCGGGGCGCCCGTGCGCGTCGCCCCATCCCCCTCGCCCTCGCCCTGCTCCTCCTCCTCTCCCTCACCCTGCCCGGCCTCTGGTGGTGGACCGGGCGAGAGTCCCACGCCAGCCGCCCGACCTGGCGCCTGCTCATCGAGGCCCGATCGGAGACCGAGCCCGAAGCCCCCGCTCTCGAGGAGCTGATCGCCCGCTGGGACAACGCCGAGCTGAGCCAGGACGCGATCGGCGAGCTGGCCGCGATGGTCAGCCGGGCGTGGGCTGCGGGCCATCCGGGCTCGGCGCTGCGCCGCCAGACACTCTTCCAGCGTTGCCTCACCAATGCGGCGTTCAGCGATGACCAGCTCCGCCTGGCCTTCGAGGGCGCGATGCGCGACCTCAGCCACGACGACGTCTGGGGCAACGCCGCCCAGGGGGAGCGTCTGATCCGCACGCTCGGCACCCCCGCGATCGAACAGCTGCCCCGCTACCTGCACTCGGAGGACGAGCAGCAGGCCCTGCGGGCGGCGAGGCTGCTCAGCCGCTTCGATCCCGGGCGCCACGAAGCCCGGCTCACCGAGCTGGCGATCCGCTCGCTGCGCCACGACCAGCACCAGGGCAATCTGGGCTGGGCGGTCGGGTACCTGTGGAGCGACGCCGGGGCGGACGCGCTGGCGCCCCTCGCCCGCGCGATCCATGACCCCGACGCGCAGCTGCGTGTGCACGCGAAGGAGGCCCTCGCCCGGATCCACGAACGCACGGGGCGGACGCCCGGCGAGGAGGTGATCCGGGCCTGGGTGGAGATGCTCGCCGCCCACGCGGAAGGGCGCTCATGGACCGCGACGCGCGGGCTGATCGCCCACGCGAGCGCCGGCGAGCCCGCGCTCCGCCGCGCGATGGCCGCGGGATCCGATCCGCAGCAACGGTTCCTCGCCGCGTACATCCTCGCCACGTCCGGGCTCGGGGGGGAAGACGTCGTCAACCTGCTCATCGATCACCTCGGGGACAACGGGATCTCGGGCGACGCGGCGCGGGCCGCCGCGGCCCTTTGGCGTTTGGGCGAGCCGGCCCGACCCGCGGTCCTGATCGCCCGCGACGACCCGGACCCGCAGCGCGCCCGTCACGCCCGCGAGATCCTCTGGGCGTGGAGCCTGCCGGAGGGAACGGATCACACCTACCGCCACGAGTCGGTGTGGCGGGTCACCCAGCTCTGGTTCCCCGAGTCCGAGGCCCCCTGAGCCGGGTCCCGGGCGCCCCCGGGCGCGTAGAATCGCTCCGTGCCCTCGTAGCTCAGCTGGATAGAGCAGCGCTTTCCTAAAGCGCAGGTCGCAGGTTCGAACCCTGCCGGGGGTGTTTGTCGCGCGTGCCGCCGCCCGCGCGGGCCCACCCATCACCGTTCAACCCGGAGTGCTGCCATGCCCGGCGCCGACCTCAACGCGGACATCTGGATCAGCGAGTACGTCACCCCCTGGGACGTCACGCTGCACGGCGTGACCCGCATCCTCGCCGCCCAACGCACCGAGTTCCAGGACATGCAGATCGTCGAAACCGGCGTCTACGGCAAGGCCCTCGTCCTCGACGGCAAGTGGCAGTCCTGCACCGGCGATGAGTTCCTCTACCACGAGCCCCTCGTCCAGGTCCCCTGTGTCGTCCACGGCGCCCCCAAACGCGTCCTCGTCCTCGGCGGGGGGGAGGGCGCCACCGTGCGCGAGGCCCTCAAGTGGAACTCCGTCGAACGCGTCACCATGGTGGACATCGACGGCGTCGTCGTGGACGCCTGCAAAGCCCACCTCGAAGAGATGCACCAGGGCGCCTTCGACGACCCGCGCACCGAGCTGGTCATCGGCGACGCCCTCAAGTACCTCGACGACTCCGGCGACTGGGACGTCATCATCTCCGACCTCTCCGATCCCATCGAGGACGGGCCCAGTTTCCCCCTCTTCACCCGCGAGTACTTCGAGCGGGTGCGCAAGGCCCTCGCGCCCGACGGCGTCTTCGTCGTCCAGTCCGGGCCCGTCAGCCCCCCCTCCGTCGGCACCCACGCCAAGCTCCGACGCACCGTCGAGGCCGTCTTCGAGCACGCCGCCAGCTACTCGAGCGACATCCCCAGCTACCCCGGCCCCTGGAGCTTCATCCTCGGCGCCGCCCGCCCCATCGAGACCCGCCCCGACCCCGACGCCGTCGACACCCTGCTGCGCGAGCGAACCACCGGGCCGATGCGCATGTTCGACGGCGAGGCGATGCTCGGGCTCATGCAGCTGCCCAAGCACGTGCGCCAGCGCATCAGCGAGGAGACCGAGGTCTTCACGATGGAGCGCCCGCCGAAGTTCTTCGGCGCCGGGGTCGCCTCGTCCAACGCCTGACGCGTCGGTACGCTGCGTTGATGCCCGAGCCTCCGACCACGCCCCCCGACCGGGGCGCCCTGCCCACCGAACACCGAAACCCCCGCACCATGGACCTTGACACGCTCAGCGTCGAGGACTGTGTGAAGCGGATCAACCGGGAGGACGCGGGCGTCCCCGAAGCCGTGGGACGGGCCGCGCCCGCGATCTCTGATTTGATCCGGCGGGCCGAACGCGGGATGACCGCTGGCGGGCGGCTGATTTACATCGGTGCGGGGACCTCCGGGCGCCTGGGCGTGCTCGACGCCTCGGAATGCCCGCCCACCTTTCAAACGGACCCCGAGCTGGTCGTCGGGATCATCGCCGGGGGGGACGCGGCGCTGCGCCGCTCAAGCGAATCCAAGGAGGACGTCCCCGACGGGGCCCGCGCCGAACTCGAAGCACTGCGCCTCACCCCCAACGACACGCTCCTGGGCATCGCTGCGGGGGGAACGACGCCCTACGTGCTCGGCGCCCTGCGCCTCGCGAAGGAGGCGGGGGCGACGACGGGGCTGCTCTGCTGCGTGCCCGTTGAACCGCCCCCCGCCTGCGACGTGCTCATCTGCGTGGAGACCGGGCCGGAGGTCATCACCGGGTCAACGCGCATGAAGGCGGGGACCGCGACCAAGCTCGTGCTCAACACGATCTCGACCACGCTCATGGTGCGCACCGGACGCGTGCATGAAAACCTGATGGTGGACCTGCGCGCCACCAACGACAAGCTCAAGGACCGAGCGCTGCGCATCGTGGGGGAGCTGACCGGGCTCGATCGGGGCGCCTGCCATGACCTGCTCGAGCGCGCCGGGTGGGGGGTCAAGGTCGCCGCGCTCATGCACGCCCGCGGGGTCACGCGCGATCAGGCGGAGCGCGCCCTCGAACGGGCGGGGGGGCGCCTGCGCGACGCGTTGGAGGGGCGGCGCTCTTCTCGGACCTGATCGGCCCTCCCGGGAGGACGGGGAGGGGCGATCCGTGCCCCGGACGCCTTCGAAGGGTGGCGGTCCGCCCGTGGTGGGGTAGCTTCGGGGTATGCGGAATGTGACGAAAGCGCTTGGGGTGGCAGGTGTTACGGTCTGTGGCGTCCTGCTGGGCGCCTGCGGGTCGGGCCAGGTCCGCGCGTCGAGCGACCGCGTCGGGGGCTCGCTGCACCGCCCCGTGGCCCAGCGCGCCGGTTGGGAGGCGGTCCTTCCCTCCCCCGAGGTCGCGATGGACGAGCGCTGCCTCGACCGCGACACCCTCCCGGAGGCCTCCACGCGGGACGCGGCCCTTGCGGTGCGCCACCCGCGTGCCGTGGACGCGATCACCAGCTCGTGGCCCGTCGAGGCCCGCCCCTCGCTGGACCGGGACCGGACCGGGCGCACCAGCACGAACCCCGAGCGGTTCATCTACTCCAGCGACTCGCCCTACCCCCGGCGCGGGATCTACGGCGCCCGGTGGTACCGTCGATACTGAGGGCGCCCACCCCCCAACGCAGGCGCAAAGAAACAGTCCGGCCGCCTTCGGGCGACCGGACTGCGAGTGCTTGTGCGCTCACGGAGGCTCAGTCGTAGAGCGCCGCGGTCGGCGGGAGCTCCACGTTGCGAAGCTGGAGTGTGGTCTCGATCCGGAAGTTGGACTGGGTCCGGTGTCGCTCGGCGAAGAAGAAGTCGAGCGAGTAGGTCTGTCCGTCCTCGAGCCACTCGAGGCGGTCCAGGTCGATGGTCTGGCTGACCTTCGAGTGGACGCCGCCGATATCGATCACGAGCTTGCCGTCCACGAAGACCCAGACGTCGTCGTCACCGGTGAAGGAGAAGACGAGGCCGGCGTCGCGCTCGTAGACGAACTCGGTGGAGAGGTGGTAGGTGAAGTGGAAGTTTTTGTCGTTGCCGGCGGAGTTGCCGTACAGCTCGTCGTTGATCGGGAAGAACCCGCCACGGTTGGCGTAGAAGTCATCCTCCCGGTCATCGAAGGTGTAGACCGAGGAGCCCTCCTGGCGTTTGAGGGTGAGGCTCAGGGGCGCGGAGCTGTTGACGCCGGGGACGTCGGCGAACCACATGTCGAAGTTCTCGGGGGTGGTGGAGGAGCCGGTCTTGCCGGAGTTGACCGAGCCGCTGGAGTCGCCGTCACGGCTGGCGATGTAGTCGCGGGGCGCCATGATGTTGCGTCCCTGGGCGTCGCGCCAGTTGGAGGAGACCTTCTGGCCCGTCGAGCGGAAGGCGGGGACGCCGCGCCCGTCGAGTTCGTCCTCGACCATGAACATGTAATGCCCGAAGCCGGAGCTGGGCTGACGCTCGAAGTCGGGGTGTCCGCCCTCGGCGTTGCGTTCGCGGAAGTCGCGGACGATGCCGGTGAGGGTGATGGAGTCGGGCAGGTCGGCGTATGGGTCGCCCCCGCGGGTCGCCCCGGACGAGCCGCCGGTCGGGCCCTGGGCCATGGCGAAGCTGGAGCATCCGATGATGGTCCCGACGCAGGCGAACATGGCGCCCTTGCGAACATACGTGTTGCGAGTGCTGGTGTGCATGGTGATCCTCCGTCGTGTGCACCGCGTGACGCGGGGCGGAATCCTCAGAACGTCCCGGCGATGGTGAGCACCGCCGACTGCCCGCCCGCGAGCACGATCGCCGCGATGCCGAGCGCGAGTCCAGCGACGAGGAGCATTCCCTCCGCACGACTGACCGCTGGGTTGTGTGACTGCTTGCTCATGGCCTGTCCTCCGTGAGCGGGCGCTCGGAGCGCCGGCTCACCCCCAAGCGTGCAATCCAGCGGGTCCCAATCCAGCGATGTTGGCGGGGAACGTCGCTCCGCCGACCGGATGCGCCGGCGGTTCGGATCGCGCCGCGTGGCCCGGCTCTGACGCCCGCCCGCCCGTCGGGCGCACGAACACGCCCCGGGGCGTTCGGGGCGCCCCGGGGCGTGCGGTCAGGCGTGTTCCGCCGCGGATCAGTCGTAGAGCGCCGAGGTCGGGGGCAGCTCCACCCGACGCAGGTTCAGCGTGGTCTCGATGCGGAAGTTGGACTGGGTCGTCCGGCGTTCGGCGTGAAAGATGCTCAGCTCGTACGTGCGTCCGTCCTCGAGCCAGTCCAGGCGGTTCAGGTCCAGAAACTGCTCCTTCCTGGAGTGCAGCCCGCCCAGATCGATCACCAGGCGCCCATCGATGAAGACCCAGACGTCGTCGTCGCCGGTGAACTTGAAGACCTGCTCGTCATCGGCGCGGTACACGAACTGGGTCCGGATCTCGGTGGTGAAATGGAAGTTGTGCCCCGTGCTCGCGTAGTCCCCGTACAGCTCGCCGTCGATCGGGAAGAACCCGCCGATGGAGACGTACGGGGCGTCGGTGGCCGAGTCGAAGATGTACCGGTTGGAATCGCCCTGGCGGCGGAGCGTCAGGGGGATGACCGTCGAGGCGTTGACGCCCATGATGTCCCGGTACCACTGGGAGAAGGATTCCTCGGAGAAGAACCCGTTGCCGGACCCGCCGGTGCGCAGCTCGCCCATCGCGTCGCCCGCCTCGGGGTCGAAGAGGGCGGGGTTGATCGGGCGCCCGTCCGCGTCGCGGTACTCGGCGCGGATCTCCTGCCCGCGCAGGGAGGCCGCGACCGGGAGGCCCCGGTCGTCGAGCTGATCGGCGACCAGGCCGACGGTGGTCGTGCCGGCGTACGCCTGGAAGTCCGGGTGCCCGCCCTCGGCCCCCTTGGGGCGGAAGTCGCGGATCACCGCGTCGAGGACGATCTCCTCGGGCAGGTCCCGGGGGGTGGCGCCGGCGCGGTCGGGGGAGGCGTTGCTCGTCGAAGCGGTGAAGAGGAGCGCCGCCCCCACGAGGACCCCCCCGGCGAGAATCGCGCCGGTCGAAGGCCTGAATCCATCCGTTGAACTCTGCTGTCCGGTCATCGCCCGTCCTCCGGTGTTCGAACGCCCCCTCGGCGCCCGGGAACCCTGTCGAATCCCACGGGGGCCGGCGTCATGCGACACGCTCGCGACGGTCGCCGGGCTCCCCCTCATCCTGAAGACTCCGATTGATCCCCCGCCGGCGTCGAACCGGGCGCCGAACATTTCTCGCCCGACTCCGGTCTGGACGCCCTGTGCGGATTGGGTGGGGATGGCCCGTGAACGGGGGCGCCCGGGGCGGCGGGGCACTACCCTGACCGAAAACGCCCGTGATTCGGGCCACATGGACGGGAACGACACATGGAAGTGTTCGAGATCGAGGGCGGCGCCCGCCTGGAGGGGCGCCTGCGAGTCAACGGATCAAAGAACGCCGCGCTGCCCCTCATGGCCGCGGCCCTGCTCACCGACCGACCGGTCACGCTCCGGGATGTCCCCGACCTCAGGGACATCCGCAACATGGTCCGCCTGCTGGGCGAGCTGGGATGCGACGTGGACGCCGACTTCGAGTCCGATCCGGACGGGGGCGGGCGGCGTGTCTCCATCCGGGCGACCGACGAGACCCAGTCCCACGCGCGGTACGACGTCGTGCGCACCATGCGCGCGAGCGTCTGTGTTCTCGGACCGCTCCTCGCCCGGCGCGGCGCCGCCCGCGTCTCCATGCCCGGCGGGTGCGCGATCGGGGACCGACCCGTGGACCTCCACCTGCGCGGGCTCGAGGCGCTCGGCGCCCACGTCAGCCTCGACTCGGGCGACATCCGCGTCTCCGTCCCTTCCTTCGAGTCCGGGGGGCGACTGCGCGGCGCCACGATCTTCCTCGGCGGCTCCTTCGGCTCCACCGTGCTCGGGACGGCCAACGTCCTCAGCGCCGCCACCCTCGCGGAGGGAACCACCGTCATCGAGTCGGCCGCCTGCGAGCCCGAGATCGTGGACCTGGCGAAGCTGCTCAACGCGATGGGGGCTCGGATCTCGGGCGCCGGCTCGCCGCGCCTCGTCATCGAGGGTGTCGAGTCCCTCTCGGGCGTGGAGCACACGGTGATCCCCGACCGCATCGAGGCGGCGACGCTGATGGGCGCCGCGGCGATCACCAACGGCTCGCTGACCCTGGAGAACTGCCCGATCGACGCGATGCTGGCGGTGACCGAGCACCTGCGCCAGGTGGGCGTGGAGGTCCGGGTGGGGCCGGGGCAGGCGGACCCCCTCCGGGCCACGTGCCGAGTCAGTTCCGGGCGACGCCTCTCCCCGGTCGTCGCGACGACCCAGCCGCACCCGGGCTTCCCGACCGACGCCCAGGCGCAGTTGATGGCGCTGGTGAGCCTCGCCGACGGGAACTCGGTCATCACCGAGAAGATCTTCCCGGAGCGGTTCCTGCACGTGCCCGAGCTGGCGCGGATGGGGGCCCGTCTGCATCGTCAGGGGGCGACGGTGGTCGTCTCGGGCGTGCGCGAGCTGACGGGGGCGCCCGTGATGGCCTCCGACCTGCGCGCCAGCGCCGGGCTCGTGCTCGCGGGCATGGCGGCGCGGGGCACGACCACCGTCAACCGCGTCTATCACCTCGACCGGGGGTACGAGCGCCTCGAGCAACGCCTTGAGCGCGTCGGCGCCCGCATCCGGCGCGTCCGGGCGGAAGAGCCCGTCGCGGCCTGAACGGTCGCGGGGCTCACTCCTCGTCGAACCCCCGCGCGACGAGCGACGTGAGTTCCTCGGCGCACGGACCGGCGTCCTCGCCCTCCAGGACGATCTCCAGCTCCGTCCCCTTGGTCGCGGCGAGCATCATGATCTCCATGATCGACTTGCCGTCGACCTCCTCCTTCCCCTTGCGCACACGAACGGAGGAGGCGTACTTGCTCGCGGTATCGACGAACGCCATCGCCGGCCGGGCGTGAAGCCCGAGGCGATTGACAATCGTCACCTTGACCGTGAGGCCATCGCCCACGAGATTCTCCAGCTTCGGGTGCATTCGAGGCGTACGAGCCCGGGGGCGGCGGGTTCAGGCGTTCGGCTGCTGATTGTCCGCTTCTTCGAGCAGCGTCCGGACCTCATCCACGCTCGAGGCCTGACGCAGGAACCGGCGGAACGTGTCCTTCGAGAGGCTCTTGAAGATCGCCTCCCTCGCCTGGAGGTGCTCCTCGGGCTGGTCCTCCGGGCTCAGCAGCAGGAAAACGGAGTAGACCGGCTGCTTGTCGAGCGCGTTGAACTCGATCCCGTCGGGGCTGAGCCCGACCGCGGCGCTCATGCGCTCAATCGCGGGGTGCTTGACGTGCGGGACGGCGACACCCCGCCCGAACCCCGTGGAACCCTTGTTCTCGCGCACCAGGAGACGCTGCACCAGTTCATCCCGCACGCTCGTGGGCGCCGCCCCGGCGGTGACGAGCGTGTCCACGAGCGACTCGATCGCGTCGTCCCGCTCCTTGGCGCCCAGGTCGGGCACGATCGCGCCTTCGATGACGATCTCGCTGAGCTTCTTCATCGTCCGGTCCTCCCGGGCTCAGCCGCGGTTGCCGAGCTTGAGCTTCTCTTTGAAGTCGGTGAGTTGACGGCTGGCCTTCTGCGTGACCTGGTCGATCGTGCCGTACAGGTCCTGCCCGGTGGCGTGCGAGACGAAGTCGTTGTGATGCTCGACATCGACAACGAGTTCGACCTTGTACTCGCCCTTCTGGTCGGCCTCGAAGAGGGTGTAGGTGATCTGCAGAATCCGGTCGTAGAACTTGACGAGCTTCTGGGCCTTGCCCTCGGCGTGCTCGCGGATCGGATCGGTGACCTCGAGATGCCGCCCGACAACGTCAATGCGCATGCAAGTCTCCCAACGACAGGCGCCTGGGCGCGTCCGCCGGTCCAAACGTCCCGGGGGTGACACCCCTTCCCGTCTGACACAGCATAGCTCAGAAGTCCCCCCGGGAGGACGCATTGCGCCGCGGGGGTCCTCAGCCCGCGTCCTTCTCGATCGCGCGCTCCACCCGCTCCCGCGCCTCGGCGCCCGCCCCGGCCTCGATCATCGCCGGCCCCCCGCTCGCGCCGACCAGCCCGGAGCCCTCCCCGGTCGGGTTCTCGGGCGTGAGCACGCCCGCCGTGATCACGTACCGCAGCGCTTCCTCGACGCTCAGGTCGAGACGCACGATCTTGTCGCGCACCACGTTGATCGTGAAGCCCGTGAAGGGCGTCGGCGAGGTCGGGATGAAGACGCTCGATACCGCGGCGCCCGCGCTCTGGTCGATCTGCCGGATGGACGTTCCCGTGAGGAAACCCACGGTCCAGATCCCCTTCGACGGGTACTCCACGAGCACCACGTCCCGGAACGCCATCTTCTTCTCCCCCAGCACCAGATCCACCACCTGCTTGACGTGCGGGTAGACCTGCTTGAACCCCGGGATGCGGCTGATCAGGTTCTCAAGACGCGAGTACAGACGCTTACCCAGGAAGTTCGACAGCAGCACCCCCGCCAGATAGATCAGCAGGATCGCGACGAGCAAGCCCGTCAGGTTCAGGTACCAGTGGTTGCTCCAGTACTCCTCGAGGTACTTCCGACGCAGGTCGATCTTGATCGCCTTGTCCGGCACGCTCGCCCGGTACACCTCGCTCGCCCTCGCCTTGGCCAGCTCCTCCGGCGAGACCACGAACCATTCGGGCAGATTCTCGTCGTCGATCACCTTCGGCACGCCCCAGACGATCACCGCCCGCGTCCCCGCGTTGATCGGCCCGGCCACGTTGGAGAAGACGAAGACGAACGCCTGCCACAGGATCCAGAGCGTCAGGATCGACGGGAGCAGGATCGCCAGACCCCGCCCGAAGAACTTCTTGAAATCGCCCTCGAACGTCTTTCGGCCCATGTGCGCTCTCATCCCTGGAAAGGCCCGGATCATCGGTCCATCGCCCGGGCTGGGAGTCTACGGCCCATCGGCGTCCGGCGTTCGCCGCCCACGCCATCCCGCGGTACCCTCCGCCCGGTGGCGTTGAGGAGATCGTCATGCGTTGTTTGGTGACAGGCGGGGCGGGTTTCATCGGGTCGCACGCGGTCCAACGCCTGCTCCGGGACGGGCACGAGGTGCTCGCGATCGACGACCTGAGCCGCGGGCACGCCGAGGCCCTCGATCGGGTCCGGGAGATCGCGCCCGGGCGGCTCCGGTTCGAGGCCTGCTCGATTCAGGACGCCGACCGCCTGCGCGGGGTCGTCGCCCCCTTCGCGCCCGAGGCCGTCCTCCATTTCGCCGCCCTCGCCTACGTCGGGGAGAGCGTCCAGATCCCGGGGCGGTACTGGGCGGTCAACGTGCTCGGGATGCTCACCCTGCTCCACGCCTGCGCGGACGCCGAACGCTTCGTCTTCAGTTCCTCCTGCGCGACCTACGGCCAGCCCCCCGAGGACCAGATCCCCGTCCCCGAGACCTGCCCCCAGTCGCCGGTGAGCCCCTACGGACGCACCAAGCTCGTGGGCGAGTGGATGCTGCGCGACCTCGTCCGCGCCAGGGCGCTCGCGGGAAAGCGGTTCGGCGTGGCGATGCTGCGGTACTTCAACGTCGCGGGCGCCGACCGCTCCGGCGTGCTCGGAGAAGACCACGAGCCGGAGACGCACCTGATCCCCCTCGCCATCGACGCCGCCCTCGGTCGGCGCGGCGCGCTGACCATCTTCGGCGCCGACTACCCCACGCCCGACGGCACCTGCGTGCGCGACTACGTGCACGTCGAAGACCTCGTCGATGCGCACGTCGCGGCTCTGGAGGCGATCCGTCCGGGCGAAGCGCTGGCGTACAACGTCGGCGTCGGGCGGGGGTACTCGGTGCGCGAGGTGATCGAAACGGTGGGGGAGGTCGTGGGACGCCCGGTTCCGACGCTCGAGGGTGAACGGCGCGAGGGCGACCCGCCGAGGCTGTACGCCGACCCGTCGAAGATCGAGTCGGAGCTGGGGTGGAGGGCCCGGGCGACGGACCTGGCGGAGATCGTGCGCGACGCCGCGTCGTGGCGACGCGCTCACCCGAACGGGTACGCCCCCTGAAAGCCGGGCTCGGGCGTTGGCCCCAGCCCGGTGTTGCGTTCAAGCCACCTACCCACGCCCGTGGTTACGGGCACCCGGCGCCGAACGATGTCAGGAACTCGAGCACGTCATCGAAGTTCAGCTCGTTGTAGGGCGGGGCGAGGTCCGCCCGGCACCCGATGTTGATCGAGGTGTAGAAGTCGCGGCTCCGACCGCTGTTGCAGTTCACCACCGCCGTGTCACTCACCCGCAGACGGATCGTATACGCGCACGGGCGGAGGGAGGAGATGTCCCACGAGCTGATCACCCCGTCGATCACGTTGTTGGAGCCCGTCGCGATCGTGACCCAGCTGTTCGTGTCACCCCCGGTGTAGGCCAGTGACCACGAGCCGATGTTCTCGTCGAACGCCGTCCCGACGATGTCGAGCAGCCCGCTCGGGTTGAACGGATCGCAGTTGAGCGGGGAGGCGATCTCGGCGATGGGGGCGGTGTTGTCCACGACCACACCCTCCCGCGTCTGGGTCTTCATGTCACCGCACCCGTTGGAGGCGACGATCCGGACGTCGTACGAGCCGTCGGGCAGACCCGTGGTGTCCCAGTGCGCCAGGCTCTCGTTTACGCGGTTGCCCGTGTACACGGGTTCGCCCGGGTCCACCGGAAGCCATGAGCCGGCGCCCGCAGGGCTGTACTCAGCCATGTACTCGTCGGGGGCGCAGGTGTTGTCGTTGGCGGTTCCGAAGAGGCAGGCGGTCCCGCCGACGATGTCCGCCGAGGAGACGTCGCCCGCGGCGAGGTTGCCCCGAGCCAGGAACCAGTCGAGCGCGTCGTAATCGGTCGAGACCCAGACCACCTGCTCGGCAGTGCTGCTCAGCCCCGAGGCGCTCTCGACGCTCAGGCGGATCAGGTAGAGGCCCTCGGCCAGCCCGCCGACCTCCATCATCCCCAGAATCCCGCCGGGCTCGGGGACAGAGTCCATCGAGTTGACGATCGTGGTCCAGCTGGTCGGGCTCGAGACCGGGCGGTACTCGAGCCGGTACGACTCGAAGACGCCCCCGGGCACGTCCGCGACGCCCGTCACCTCGCTGCCCGCGAGGCAGACGCAGCTCCCCGACATCCCGTAGGGGGCGGGGGAGTCGATCCGGGCGACCGGGTCCGGCCCGCCGACCACCAGGGTGGAGTTGAGCAGGACGTTGATCTCGTCGTCGGGGGCGTTGCAGGCGACGACGTCGGCGTCGCCGTCACCGTCCAGATCGCCCGCGGCGGGGGGGGGGGGGCGCGCCCGGGCGGGGGGGGGGAGCTGGGGGGGGGCCCCCCCGCCGGGGTGGTGGCACCCCCCCCCCCCCCCCCCCAAACGGCACCAGCGCACGGGGCCGGGGCCCGCCCCCC
>JBITAG010000252.1:0-7172 GCA_044439985.1 Phycisphaerales bacterium JB059
GAGGGTCGGGGAAACGCCCTGCTCCGCGCCGGTTCCGAACGGAATCCGAGCGTGGATGTGCGGGTCGTGCTGGCAATTCTGGGAATTCGGGGCACTACTGGGGGGCGGGCCGCGAATAGGTCGGCGCCCGGGCGGTCGCCCGGGGTGCAGAGATCAATACGAGTCGGCGTCTCACGGTTGACGCGAGAGGGTGATCGCATGTCGCAGAATCGGTACGTGACGGGTTTGGGCGCGCTGGTCCTGGTGTGTGGGCTGGCGACGGGCGTCGCCTCGGCGAGCGAGGACGGGGCGTTGGGGACGCTGCGCCTCAAGACGGGCGTCGTGAGCGTGCGGGAGGCCGACAACGCCCTGCGTCAGGTCCGCCGACCCGGGCAGCGGATCGAGGGCGCCTCGGTCCTGGTGCTCGACGGTCCGATCACGGAGGAACGCCGGGCCGAGCTGCTCGGCGCCGGCGTGCGCCTGGGTGAGTACCTGCCCGATCACGCGTACGTCGCGGACCTGTCGGGCGCGGACCTGACCCGGGTCGAGGCCCTCGGCTTTGTCAGCTGGGTCGGCGCGTTCCGCGACGACTGGAAAGTCTCACCCGAGCTGGGCCTGGCGGTGCGCACGCACGACCCGGTGCTGCTCGATATCCAGGACCGTGGCCTGCTCGCGTTGCGGGTCTGGCTTTTCCCCGGCGCCGACCGGGCCGAGACGCTGGCGCAACTCCGGGCGATCGAGGGTGTCGAGGTGCTCGCCGACTCGCTGGAGGGCGACCGCCGGATGGTGCAGCTGACCGCCCCGCAGGACGCCGCCCCCGAGATGGCGAAGGTCGGCCAGGTGCAGTGGATCGAGGAGGCGCCGGAGATCTCCTTCCGGAACAACACCTCGCGCTGGGTTGTGCAGTCGAACTCGCCGGGCCTCTACCCGATCTACGACGCGGGGATCCGTGGCGAGGACCAGCTCATCGCGGTGATGGATGGTCGGGTGGACGTGGATCACTGCTCGTTCAGTGATCCGGAGGCCGACCCGATCGGTCCGGACCACCGGAAGATCCAGGCGTTCAACGCGTCGATGGTCTTCTCGGACGCCCACGGCACCCACGTCGCCGGGAGCGCGCTGGGCGACGCGGGTCTGTTCGACAACACGCGCGGCGTGGCGTACATGTCGCGCATGATCTTCAACACCGCCCCGGCGTTCACCCAGAACGGGATCGAGCAGCGCCTCACGCTCCACTCCAACCAGGGCGCCCGCATCCACACGAACAGCTGGGGGAACGACGGCACGACCACCTACGACGGGCTGGTCCGCGGCATCGACAACTTCAGCTGGAACAACGACGACAACCTCGTCCTCTTCGCCGTGACCAACACCAGCAGCCTCCGCAACCCGGAGAACGCGAAGAACCTGCTCGCGGTCGCGGCGTCGGGAGACAACCCGATCCAGAACGAGATCTGCTCCGGCGGGGCGGGCCCGACGAACGACGGGCGGCGCAAGCCCGAGATCACCGCCCCCGGGTGCGGGATCAACTCCTCGGACAACAACACCGCCTGCTCGACGTTCGCGACCACGGGCACCTCGATGGCCTGCCCCCATGTCGCGGGCGCCGCGGCACTGGTGCGACAGTACTTCGAGGACGGCTTTTACCCCACCGGGGTGGCGAACCCGTCCGACTCGATGACCCCCTCGGGTCCGCTGATGAAGGCGATGCTGCTCAACTCGGCGCAGGACATGACCGGCTCCTCGGCCTCCGGGTACCCCGGCAACCGGGAGGGGTGGGGACGCGTCAAGCTCGACGAGGTCCTCAAGTTCCCCACCGAGGGGGACGGCGAGGCGATCATCGTGCGTGACGTGCGCAACAACACGGGCGAGGCGCTCTCCACCAACGACGTTGTCGAGATCCCCTTTGAGGTCACGCAGACCCTCTCGCCCCTGCGCGTCACCCTCGTCTGGCACGACGCCCCCGCGTCGCTCTCGGCCAACCCCGCCGCCGTGAACAACCTCGACCTCGAGCTGACGACCCCGGACACCATGTTCCTGGGCAACGTCATGAGCGGCGGAACGAGCGTGCCCGGCGGGAGCGCCGACGAGGACAACAACGTCGAGATGGTCATGACCACCGCCATCAGCGCGGGGACCTACACCGCCCGCATCCGCGCGACGAGCGTCAACGTCGGATCGCAGGGGTACGCCCTCGTGATCCGAGGCGCCGTCAGCGAGGACACCGGCCCGAGCGGGTGCAACGCCGCGGACCTTGAGGAGCCGTACGGGACGCTCAACTTCGACGACGTGGTCGCCTTCCTGAGCGCGTTCGGGGCGATGGACCCGAGCGCGGACCTGGCCCTCCCCGCCGAGGTCTTCGACTTCGCGGACGTGGTCGCGTTCCTCGAGGCGTTCGGGGCCGGCTGCCCGTAAGCGTTGGACCAACCCGCGTCTTTCCGACGCCCCGCCCCGGCGCGGGGCGTCTTTGCGCGCAGACCGGGAGAAATCACCCTCCCGGGGCGGGCGCGGTTGTGTTGGTGGTTCGTGGCCGATCGGGTACCGTGGAGGCGGAAGGCGCGACAGCGACCGGGAGCATGGCATGGGCAACGGACGTGGGATCGGCGGGGGGCTCGGCGCGGCGGTGGGGATCGGCGTGTTGGGCCTCGGCGCGGGTCGGGCCGACGCGACGTGGTCGATCCTGCTCGCCGACACGCGCACGGGCGAGGTCGCGGTGGCCTCGGCGACCTGTCTGACGGGGTTCAACCTGCGCCACAACACGCCCGTGCTCATCTCCGGGGTGGGGGGCGCCACCGCCCAGTCACTCGTGGACCAGACCGGGGTGAACCGGGGCGTGATCCGTGACCTCCTGCTCCAGGGCGTTGCGCCCGATGACATCCTGCTCGCGCTGGAGGCGAGCGACACCGGACACCAGACACGCCAGTACGGGATGCTCGACACGCAGGGGCGAACGCTCACCTTCTCCGGGAGCGAGAACGGACAATGGGCCGGGGGGCAGACCGGGCAGGTCGGGGATCTGGTCTACGCCATTCAGGGGAACGTGCTCGCGGGGGAGCCCGTGGTGCAGGCGGCGGTGGACGCGGTGGTGACCACGCCGGGCGACCTCCCGGAGAAACTGATGGCCGCGATGGAGGCGGCGGCCCTCTTCGGCGGGGACGGACGCTGCTCGTGCGAGAGCGGAGGACCGGAGGACTGCGGCTCGCCCCCCAGCAACGGGGACTTCTCGAAATCGGCGCACATCGCCTACATGCTCATCGCGCGCGCCGGGGACAGGGACATCTGCAACCAGATCATCGACACCCGGGGCCTGCCCACCAGCTTCGTCATCACCGACATCAACCAGGACGACCGCCCGGACGTGGTGATGACGACCAGCGCGGGCGAGGTGAACATGGGCGTGCTCACCAACGTGACCGCGCCGGACGCGCCGCTCACCACGCTCGCGCTGACCGAGGCGTTCGGCGCCGGGGCGATGACGCTCCGGGCGGCGGGGGGGGACTTCACCGGGGACGATCGCGCCGACGTCGCGGTCTGCTCACAGGGCGCCGACGCAGTGTTCGTCTACCCGATCGACCAGAGCGGGACGCTCGGGTCGCCCGTGACCACGCCCGTCGGCGGGGGGCCGATCGCGATCGCCGCCGGAGACTTCAACGGGCGCCACCCGGCGGACGTCGCGACGGTGAACGCGGACGGCACGGTGAGTGTCTGCCTCGACGCCGGGGGCGGGTCGTTCACGGTCACCACCCTCTCGCCCGTGCTGAGCGGCGCGTCGGCGGTCGTGGCGGCGGATGTTGACGCCGACGGGGACAGCGATCTGGCGCTGGCGCACGAGAGCCTCGGGGTGGCGAGCACGCTCATCAACGACGGCGACGGGAGCTTCACCCCCGGGACCTTTCTCTTTGTCGCCCCCCAGCCCTTGGGCATCGTCCGGGCGGACTTCAACAGCGACGGGATGGACGATCTGGCCCTGCCCAGCGGCTCGGGCGCGGGCGTGACCGTGCTCACCGCCGACGGCGCCGGGGCGTTCTCGCGGGTGGATGTCCCCGCGCCGGACGGGCGTCCGGTGGTGCAGCTGTCGCGGTCGAACATGAACGGGGACGCCTTCGATGATCTCGCGGCGGTTGTCTCCCAGCCGGCGATGCTCGCGCCCCTGATCAACGACGGGGGCGGGACCCTCGCGTTCGGCGAGGAAGCGCCCATCCCGACGGGCGTGCGATCGATCGGGGCGGGGGACTTCTCGGGCGACGGGCTCGATGACGTGCTGATCGGCGCGCAGGGCGTGAGCGGGCTGATGGTTCTCGAGAACCAGGGCGGGGGCGCCTTCGCGCAGGAACTCGGGTGCGCCGCGGGCGACTACTTCATGACCTTCAACGTGCCCAACGCGGTTTCCTCGGATCCGGACCCGGTCCTCACGCTCCGCGAGATGTTCGACGACTGGCGCGACGAACTGGCGGGGCGTCCCGACGCGGTGCGCTCGGTCGTCACGGGCCCGTCGAGCCTGGTCGCCAGCGGGGAGGGACCCGCGGACATCCGGCTGCGTGTTGAGCTGCGCGACTGGCAGGGCGCCGGGGTGAGTCTGGGCGGGGGCGCCCTGAGCGCTTCGCTCGCGCCCGGTTCGGACCCGGTCGTCATGGTCGAGGGGATCGACCACCTCGGGGGCGGGGTGTACGAGGTGCGCCTGAGCGCCGCGGGGATGGTTGGGCGGGCGATGATCGAGATCGTCGCGGAGGACGGCGTCCGACCCGTCACGCTCATGCCCGCGTACGCGGTCGAGGTGCTCGACGAGCGTCTGGACTTCGACGCCGACGGGGTCGCGGGGTTCGGGGATGTGCTCGCGTTTCTCGTCGCCTTCGGGGCGGAGGATCCGAGCGCGGATCTGAACGCCGACACGCGGTTCGACGCGGAGGACGTGCTGATGTTCCTCGGATTTTTTGGCCTCTGACCGGCGAAACGGGGCGTGGCGCTCCTCGACGGGCGTTTCCGGCGCCGGGGGGGGCGTACCCTTCGCGCCGGCGAATACGCGTCCGGTGCAGGGAGTACCCGAAATGAAGAAGATTCTCATTATCCTCGCGTTGCTGGTCGTCCTGGTGATCGGCGGCGTTGTGGGGCTGGTCGCGTACGGCCTCTCGCAGATCGACACGATCTTCGAGCGCGCCATCGAGCAGGGCGGCACCTACGCCACCGGCGTCGAGACGACCGTGGACAGCGTGGACGTCGCCATCACCAAGGGCACGTTCCAGATGAACGGGCTCGAGATCGACAACCCGGAGGGGTACGACTCGGACCACTTTCTCCTCCTCGGCGAGGGGGCGGTGGGCGTCGCCCTCAACGAGGCCTCCACCACCAACATCCGCATCCCCGAGTTCCGCCTCTCGAGCATCGACGTCAACCTCGACAAGACCGGCGGCAAGGCCAACTACCAGGCCATCCTCGACAACCTCAAGCGGTTCGAGTCCGGCTCGGCGGGTGACAAGCCCGAGAGCGAGACCTCCGGGCCCAAGGTCAGCATCGACAAGCTCCTCATCGAGGATGTCAACGTCCACCTCGTCGGCGTGCCCGGCCTCAGCCTCGTCGCCGGCGACGTCGCGGTCAGCGTTCCGATGATCGTGCTGAAGAACGTGGGCGGCGCCGACGGCATGACCTTCGGCGAGCTGACGAACCTGGTCGTCAAGACCGTGCTCTCCGCCGCCGTTGAGGCCGGCGGGGGGATCATCCCCGCCGATATGCTCGGCGAACTCACCGGCGGGCTGGGCGACCTCGCGTCGCTCCAGTCGATGGGGGTCGAGGTCGTGGGCGAGCTGGGGGGCCAGATCCAGGACGCCGCGAAGAACATCGGCGAGCAGGCCGAGGGCGCCATCGAGAACGCGACGGAGGAAGCCCGCGAGAAGATCGACGAGGCCGTCGATGACGCCACCAACAAGGCCCGCGACGCGGTCGGGGGCCTGGGCGATCTGCTCGGGGGAGATGAGGACGAGGACGGCGGCCCCTGAGCCGCTGACCCAGACCATCTAGTCCGCGGGAACACATCGCCCGTCTGCCCACGAACGCAGGCGGGCGATTCTTTCGCGCATGGTCACCGAGAGAGGGGGGCTCGCGTTGATCGCCCGCACGAGGTCCTCCGTCCCGGGCTCGGCGCCCCGACTGAAACAGTCGTGCAGGGCGCTCAGGATCGCCGCCTCGATCTCCGCCCCGGAGTACCCCTCGCTGACGCGGGCGAGCTGGTCGAGGTCGAGATCCCCGGGCGTGCGTCCGCGCCGCTGGAGATGGATGCGGAAGATGTCGCGACGGGCCTCCGGGGAGGGCAGGTCAACGAAGAAGATCTCGTCGAAGCGTCCCTTGCGGAGCAGCTCCGGGGGGAGGGCGTCGATGTTGTTCGCGGTGGCGACGAGGAAGACGGGCGCCTCGTGGTCCTGCATCCAGGTCAGCAGCGCGCCGAACATCCGCTGGCTCAGCCCCCCGTCGGTGGACTGGGCCGCCGCCGAGGCGAACGCCTTCTCGATCTCGTCGATCCAGAGCACGTTCGGGGCCATCGCCTCCGCCTGGGCGAGGGCGTCGCGCAGGCGTCGCTCCGACTCCCCGATGTACCGGTCGTAGAGCGCGCCCGGGTCCATCCGGAGCAGGGGGCGCTGCCAGGCGGTCGCGATCGCCTTGGCGCACAGGCTCTTCCCCGCGCCCTGCACGCCCAGGAGCAGCACGCCCCGCGGCGGCGTGAGCCCGAACCCCTCCGCCCGCTCGCTGAAGCTCTCCTCCCGCGCCCGCAGCCACCCCTTGAGACGCGACAGCCCGCCCACCTCGTCGAGGGTCGCGGGGGACTCGACGTACTCCAGCGGCCCGGCGCCCGAGATCAGTGAGCGCTTGTGCGCCAGCACGTCGTTCAGATCCCGCGCGTCAAAGAGGCGGTCCTCCCCCGCGACGTCCGTGATGATCTGCGTGATCTGCCGCTCGCTCAGCCCCGAGAGGTTCTTCAGGATCAGCCGGTAGTCCCGCTCGGTCAGGTCAACCGACAGCGGCGTCTCGCGGTGAATCTTTCGCAGGGCGCGCCGGACGATCGGCTCGATCTCCTCCTCACGCGGCAGGGCCAGCTCGAACGGTGTCACGTGCTCCCGGATCGGGTGGGGCAGGTCCGGGGCGTGGTCGAGCAGGATCACGCTCGACCCGAGCTGTCCCGCCCGGTCGAGCAGCTGACGCAGGGC
>JBITAG010000253.1:0-4819 GCA_044439985.1 Phycisphaerales bacterium JB059
TCTTGGTCGCGTCCTGGAGGCTCTTCGGCGTCTCTGCGACGCTCTTGGGCCCGTCGGGGGGCGCGGCGCCACCGGACCGGTCCGCCTCGGGCGAATCGATCGGGGTGGTCTTGCTCGGGTCGTTCTCGCGGGGGTCGTCGCTCATCGCGCTCCGGATCATTGATACGAGGCCGCTTGCAAGCTAGATCCGCTCCAACACCCTGTCAAACCCGCTCGCTCGCCCACCGTGCGGATTCCCGGGGTCAGACGACCGAGAACCGACGCTCCTCGATCCGACGCTCCAGCCGGGTACCCTTCCCCTCGCCCCGAGGCAGGAGCTCGGCCCACCCATGCTGGTCACCCAAAGCAGGCCCCGCACGCTCAAGTGGTTCCACGCCGGGCCCCTCCTCTATGGCGACTGGGGCACCAGCCGGCTCTACGTCCTCGGGCTCGCCTTCTTCTTCACGGGCGCCGAGACCCCCTTCTACCTCATCGGGATCGCCCTGCTCATGGGCGCGGTCGCCTGGGCGTACACCATCGTCTGCCGCAGCTTCCCCGATGGGGGAGGCGTCTACACCGCCGCCCGACAGCTCAGCCCCACCTTCTCCGTCATCGGGGCCACCCTCCTCCTGTGCGGGTACCTGATCACCGCGGCGATCTCGGTCGTGGAGGCGCTCCACTATTTTGGGGTCCACGACGGACCGGTGCTCGTCGCTCTGGCGGTCCTGATCATCATTTTCGTGGGCGGGGTGAACTGGCTGGGCGCCAAGAGCGCCGGGGCGTTCGCCCTGCTCATCGCCTTCGCCGCCCTGGGCGTCTCGGGGGTCATGGCCCTCCTCAGCCTGCCCTATCTCCCCGAGGGGCTCTCCAGGATCCACTTCGACACCGGGCGCAGCCTCTGGTCGCACTGGACGGACTTCACGCAGATCGTGCTCGCCCTGGCGGGGGTCGAGGCGGTGGCGAACATGACCGGGCTGATGAAGCAGCCGGTCGAGCGGGAGGCGAAGCGGACGATCTGGCCCGTGCTCATCGAGGTGGTCGGGCTGAACATGATCTTCGGGGTGGTGATGGTCGCGATGTTCCTCGCGATCCCGGCCCTGAAGGAGGCGGCGATGCCGCTGGCCCACTCCGGCCCGCTCACCCCGGAGGCCGCCCGGGTATCCGACGAGATCAAGAACACCGCGATGGAGGTGATCGCCCGGACCGCCGCCGAGAACGCGATGGGCGAGACGGGCGGGGCGATCTTCGGCAAAACGGCGGCCGTCGTCTTCGGGCTGTTGCTCCTGAGCGCGACCAACACGGCGATCATGGCCATGGTGTCCGTCCTCTTCGCGATGGGACAGGACCGCGAGCTGCCCAGGCCCGTCACCAAGCTCAACTACTCGGGTGTCCCGTGGGTCGCCCTGATCGCCTCGGTCACCCTCTCCATCGCCATCGTGCTCATCGAGCGTCGCCCGGAGAAGCTCGCGGAGCTGTACATCATCGGGGTGTGCGGCGCCATCACCTCGACGGTGATGTCGTGCGCGATCAACAAGAAGCTGGAGATCGGGCCCAAGTCCCGCGTGGCGATGTGGGCCCTTGGCCTTTTCCTGCTGGCCGTCACGCTCACGATCGTCGTCACCAAGCCCAACGCGACGTTGTTCGCGGGGGCGGTCATCGGGGCGGTGCTGGCGCTGCGGGCGACGCGGGGCGTGCTCGCCGCGGGCGCCCCGGAGCCGATCCCCGAGCCGATCCAGGGGTGGCTGGCGGAGGTGGGCAGCGAAGCCCCGCTCTCGATCGACCCGAGCCGACCGAAGATCATGCTCGCGGCCCGAGGTCGGTACCAGTCCGAGTTCGCGGTGGACCTGGCGCGCCGGCGCAAGGCGACGCTTTTCGCGATCTTCGTGCGCACGATGCGGGTGATGGACATGCAGCCGGGCAAGGCGCCCCGGATCGAGGAGGACCCGGACGCCCAGGAGGCGCTGGGGACGACCGCCCTGCTCGCAAAGGCGGCGGGGGTGCCCTTCGTGCCGATCTACGTGACGAGCGCAGACATCGTCCACGAGATTTTGGACTACACGGTCACGTACGGGTGCGACACGCTCATCATGGGTAAGTCGAAGCGTTCGGTCTTCTCGCGGAAGCTGGAGGGCGACGTGGTGGTCCAGGTCGCCGAGTCGCTCCCCGACGAGGTCGCGCTCATCACCCGCGCGAGCACCACCCCGCACCTGGGCAAGCCGATCGAGCTTCCCCCCCAGGCGGTGGCGGAGGCGGGGTCGGACGAGGACGCGCCGGGCGAGCCGCGCGAGAAAGAGCCCGACGAGGGCTAAGCTCTGGCGATGGAAGGATCCACGCTGAGCGACGCGGAGGCGTCACCGATGACCCACCCCGCCAACCCCGCGCACGAGGGGCTCACCAAGCCCCAGCGCGACGCCGTGACGCACACCGAGGGCCCCCTGCTCGTCCTCGCCGGTCCGGGGTCGGGGAAGACGCGCGTCATCACGATGCGGATCGCCCACCTGATCTCGCTGGGCGTCCCCCCGTGGTCGATCCTGGCGCTCACGTTCACGAACAAGGCGGCGGCGGAGATGCGGGCCAGGGTCCTGAAGCAGATCCTCGGGGCGGATGCCTCGGAGGACGAGGCCCGCGCCGACCGGCGCACCCGCGGGCTGACGATCACGACGTTCCACTCGCTGTGCGCCCGCCTGCTGCGCCGCTACGCCGAGCAGGCCCAGATCCCCGGGCTCAAGCCGGACTACACGATCTACGACACCGCCGACCAGGGGGCGGCGATGAAGAAGGTCCTCAAGGAGATGGACCTCTCGACGAGCAACTGGCCCCCCCGTTCGGTGCTCGCGGCGATCTCGAACGCGAAGAACGACCTGCTCGACGCGGAGGGATACGCCGCGAAGGCGACCGATTACTACTCGACCCAGCTGAGCAAGATCTACACGCGGTACAGCGCGGCGCTTCGCCAGGCGGGGGCGATCGACTTCGACGACCTGCTCCTGCACACCGCCCGCCTGCTCGAGGAGAACGCGGAGGTCCGCTCGGAGCTGCAGAACCGGTGGCAGTACCTGCTCATCGACGAGTACCAGGACACGAACCACGCCCAGTTCAAGATCGCCTCCCTCCTCGCCGGGGGGGGCGCCGACCTGCCCGGGATGGAGGGCGAGGGGACCGGCCCGAACATCTGCGTCGTCGGCGACCCGGACCAGTCCATCTACGCCTGGCGCGGCGCCGACATCAGCAACATCCTGGAGTTCGAGGAGCAGTACCCGGGCGCCCGGGTCATCATGCTCGGGGAGAACTTCCGCTCCACGGGCGCGATTATCTCGATCGCCGACACGCTGATCCGCAACAACTCCAAACGCAAGCACAAGGACCTGTTCACCAGCGCCGAGACGGGGGAGAAGGCGATCGTCGTCACCTGCCGGGACGAACGCCACGAGGCGGAACTCGTCGCGGACTTCTTCAATCTGCTCAGCGAGGAGGAGGGCCTGGCCTGGAAGGACATGGCCGTCTTCTACCGCACCAACGCCCTCTCGCGCGTCGTGGAGGACGCCTTGCGTCAGGCCTCGATCCCGTACGTGATCGCCCGCGGCACGGCCTTCTACCAGCGTGAAGAGGTGAAGACCGCCCTGTCCTACCTGCGCGTGATCGCGAACCAGGCCGACGACGTCTCGCTCGCCCGCATCATCAACACCCCGGCGCGGGGGATCGGGAAGACCTCCATCGACACCATCTCCGGCGCCGCCTCGCGGTCCGGCATCCCCTTCTGGGAGGGGCTGACCCGCGCCCGGGAGCTGCCGGGGCTGACCGATCGCTCGCTCAAATCGATCGACGCGTTCGTGGCCACGGTGAACGGGTGGACGGGCGCCGGGTCGTTCATGGGGGCGGAGGTCGCCTCCTCGCTGCACGAGCTGGTCGAGCGCGTGATCAAGGAGTCCGGGCTCGAGGCGTACTACAAGAAGAAGGCCATGACGAGCGGGCAGGAGTCGGACAGCGAACGCCTCGAGAACCTGGACGAACTGGTCAGCTCCGCCCGCGCGTTCGAGAACGAGTACGACCCGGCGGACGACCCCGCGGAGTTCCCGGGCGCCGAGGCGATGGCCTCCGGCGAGGCGCCGGGCGTCCCCCCGCTTCTGGCGATCCTGCGGGCCTACCTGGAGTCGGTCTCCCTCGTCGCCGACGCGGACAAGGTCGATCCCGCGCGGGGCGCCGTCACGCTCATGACCCTGCACGCGGCCAAGGGCCTCGAGGTCCCGGCGGTGGCGATGATCGGGCTGGAGGAGGGCGCCCTCCCGCACGCCCGCGCGTTCGAGTCCGCCGACGATCTGGAAGAGGAACGACGCCTCGCGTTTGTCGGCGTCACCCGCGCGATGCGCCACCTGCACATCACCAGCGCCCGGTACCGCACGATCCGCGGCTCCACGGAGCGCATGATCCCCTCCCGTTTCCTCGATGAGCTGGGACGCGATTACGTCACCCGCTCCGATCAGTCCGAGGACGACATCCCCCGCGAGTCGAGCTTCGACACGGGCGGGCTGATGAGCGGGGACCTGGACCGGATCCGCGAGCAGCGGGCCGCGATCAGCGCCGCCTCCGATCGGTACAAGGCCGAGTTCCCCATCGGGTGCATCGTCCGGCACCCGCAGTTCGGAGAGGGGAAGGTGCTCTCGATCACCGGGGGCCAGAACGCCCGGGCGCGGGTGAAGTTCCGGCACGTCGGGGAGAAGACGCTGGTGCTCGAGTACGCCCGTCTGCGCCGTGTCTGAGGCTCAGGCCGCGCGCCGGCGCGGGGCTTGCGTCGTCTGCGGCTCACGCCGCCCGGTCGCCCGCCCGCACTCCGGGCAGACCA
>JBITAG010000254.1:0-2623 GCA_044439985.1 Phycisphaerales bacterium JB059
GGGGGACACGGTGATGAGCCTGCCGATCGGCTTCTTTGCCGCGGGGGCCGAGACGGTTGTCGCGAGCCTGTGGCGGGTGGACGACGCGGCCACGGCGCTGCTGATGGCCCGCTTCTACGAAAACCTGCTGGGCCAGACCGACGCGAGCCGCAGTGTCTTCGGTCGCGAGTACGAAGCTGGCCAAGCTATGCCCAAACTAGACGCTCTGGGCGAAGCACGCGCCTGGTTGAGGAGCCTGGACCGCGAGCAGGCCGAGCGGGCTCGCCGTGGGTTGGACCGCTCTCTTTCCCGGGCCCCGGGAGCCCGACGCGTCGAGCAGCCGGAGGACGCCCAGCACCCCTACGCGCATCCCAGGTACTGGGCGCCGTTTGTGCTTATCGGGAATGCGGATTAGGGGCGATGGGGCTTGCCGGCGTGCCCCGTTTTGCCGTGGTTTGCCGCATTCTGCCGCGCTGCCGACGCGGTCTATCTCCCTAAGGGCTATAGTGATAGGGAATTAGGCGTTTGAGCCCGCACGCTCTCATAACCCGGAGGTCCCAGGTTCGAATCCTGTCCCCGCTTTTGACGGTAAGCCGAGAACGCTCAGTCCTTTGGGGCTGGGCGTTGTTGTTTTTGGGGGTGGGGTCCGAGAGTACGTTGGGCGTGTCTGGGCTTGGCGGGGCTTGCCGAGCGGGCGGTGGAAGTCTGAAGTGCGCGTGCATGAACACTCGACTTCACCCAGCCCTTCCGTGAACCAGATTGAGCGCAGGCGCCGCTGCGTCGTCCGGCCGGTGGACCGCCCGCCGCTCCGCTCCAGACAGCCCAGCAGCCGGGAGTAATCACCGGAAGACTCGCAGAGACGCTGGACTGCTTCCCGGGGAAAGGTCACGCTTCGCGGGGCCAGGGCCGGACCGGCGTGGGGCGCCCGCTTGGACTACGGGCAGCCGGCTCCGAACGCGGTCAGAAAGGCGAGCACATCGGAGAAGTCGAACGTCCCGAACGGCTCGGCGAGGTCGGCCGAGGGCTGGCGATCGCCAAACGCGGTCAGAAAGGCGAGGACATCGGTGAAGTCGAGCACATTGAGTGGCTCGGCCAGATCCGCAGCGTTGCACCCGCCGCTGGGTGTCAGCGTCACCGAGCCCTGCGAGAAGGAACCGCACTCGTTCGTCACGACCGCCTCGTACTCGCCCGCATCGGAGGTCTGCACCGGATCGATCACGAGGTGCGCCGTGTCGGCCCCCGTGATCCGCCCGTCGTTGGCGACCGGGAGCCCGTCATGGAACCATTGCACGGCGTACGCCACGGGCGCAAAGACCGCGACGCTCGCTTGGAAACGCGAGCCGCCGACCAGGGCGCCCACCGGAGCCGAGACGACCTGCGGGGAGAGATACGCGTACTGCTCGCCGGGGATGTCGGAGAGCTTGACCAGACGCGGCTCGCCCAACGAGCCCCCGCCCCCGATGCCGGGTAGAACCTGGTTGGAGACGAAGTCGCGATCCGGGCTGTTGACCATCGCGGTGATCTTCATCTCGCATACCTGCGACCCCAGCAGGGCGAGCGGGATGGCAATCTCGACGCCCGTCTCGACGCCTTGCCCGGAGTCTTCGCCTGCGCCGCCCTTCACGCCGTCGGTATTGGCGTTGTTGACGCGGGCGCGGACGACCTGCCCGAGGGTGTTGCCCCCGGTGAGGACGCCATCGGAGTCGGTGCTCGCCGAGCCGAGATGGACGCCGAAGATGTTGCCGTCGAGGACGGCGTAGTCGAGCGAGAGCGTGCCGAGGCCCTGGTCGCCGTTGAGCTCGACGCCGATCCATGCGTTGGCGGTGAACGCGCTGTCGAAGGTGAGCCCGGGCTGCCCGTCGCCCTGGGCGAGGCGGGCGAGCGAGGGCGAGCCGACGTCGGGGACGCTGACGAGCGTGTTCTGCCCGCCGAAGCCCGTGTCGAAGAAGATCTCGAGTTTGGTCCCGTTCGAGGCGAGGTTGCCCGCCAGCAGCAGGTGCAGCGTGTCGCAGTCCACGAACGCGTGCATCGAGTCCAGCTCGGAGCCCTGCGACTCGACGGGGTCCGGGTCGCTGTTGTCGCCCGCGGAGGTCTCGGTGTCCTGGATTGCCAGCAGCTGCATCGGGCCGGTCAGGCGCCCGTCGGTGGAGATGCCCGCCAGCTGCGTGTACAGGCACTCGTCGCACGCGTCGCCCACGCCGTCCTCGTCCGAGTCCGTCTGGTCGGGGTTGAAGACGAAGGGGCAGTTGTCGCACTCGTCGCCGACCAGGTCGGCGTCGAAGTCGAGCTGGTCGGCGTTCGACGTCCCGACGCAGTTGTCGATGTCGTCGGGCACGCCGTCCTCGTCGCGATCCGGCGCTCCGACCACGTGCTCCCCGACATGGAGCGTGATCACCGGGCTGGTCGCCTCGTTCGATCCATCGAACACGAAGAGCTCAACACTGTGCACGCCCGGCACGAGCCCCCCTCGCAGCACCAGGCTCGGCGTCTCGGTGTGCGCGACAAGATCCCCGTCCACGTACCACTCGTACCCCAGAGGCGCCGGGCCGTCCAGCGTGATCAGCTCCGGGTCGTACGCGATCGCCCGCAACAGGATGTCCTCGCCCGCCCGGAATGTCGAGCCGTCGGGGGGCGAGACGATCTC
>JBITAG010000255.1:0-16102 GCA_044439985.1 Phycisphaerales bacterium JB059
AGGATCAACCCCGCCGCCCCGCCCATGATCATGTAGGTCGCCGATCCCTCGAGCCCGCCGAGCATCGCCGCCGAACCGGCGCCCGTCATGCCCATGATCGTGGCGCCGACCGTCAGCGCCAGCACGAGCACCATGCCCAACGCCGCGCCGCCCGCGATCCCCGACCATGCCCCGTCGTAGGGCTCGCTCGCGGGCATCAGCGCCGCCTGCGCCGCGGCGGTCGAGCCGCCGAACTCGGACTCCCCGGAGGACTCGAACAGTGCGCCCCCCGCCGCCGCCGCCACCGCGGACGCGCCGATCGCGCTCTCGCCCGCGGCCGAATCCCCCGACTCATCCCCGAAGACGTCCTCGAGCAGGTTCGCGCCCAGCGAGGTGTCGTCCGGTTCGAGCGTCAGCTGCGCCAGGCCCGAGCCCGACGCCGCCGAGTCCATGTTGATGTCCGGCCCGCTGATCGCGTTGCTCACCAGCGTGTCCGCCGACGGGTCCGCCGCGTCCTCCGCGTCCGGGTCGAAGATGCTCACGCCCGTCGACTCGTTGGGCGATTCCTGCGCAAAGGCCGAGCCGCTCCCCGAGGAAGACAGGCTCATCGGCTCCAGCTCGGAACTCTCCGCGAGCGAGATCTCGTCGTCGTCATCGCCCCCGCCCGCGAGCAGATCAACCTGATCCACCTTGAACACGAGGCGGTCGCGATCACGGAACTCCTGAAGCTGCCCGCTCTCGGCCAGGGACTTGACCTCGTCCTCGGACATGCCCAGACGCTGGGCGGCTTCTTCCATCGTGTAGAACATCTTCGCCATGGGGCGTGTCTCCGCGTCCGTCCGCTGTGTCCCGATCCTGCCTCGGACCCCTCGGGCCTCAGGCGCCCGGGGGCCCCAGATGGTACGCCCCGGATCCTCGGGGGGTTCCGCGCCCCCCCTCCCCCCGGTGTTCGGGGGCTGTGAAGCTGGGCGGACCCGCCCTCCCCTCAGATCGAACGCATCACCGAGACCGCCGCGTACAGACCCGCCACCCGCTCACGCGGCTCGACCCGGGGGGGGTAGCGGTTGTTGATCGGCTGGATGCGGATCACATCTCGCCCCGCCTCGTCCGTCTCGAAGAAGATCCGCTTGAAGGTCGTCTCGTGGTCCGGCTCGAGGCGGACGAAGCAGTCCGACCCGTCACGCACGTCCCGGGCCGGGCTGAAGATGACAATGTCTCCCTCCAGGTACGTCGGGGTCATCGAGTCGCCCACCACCCGGGCCGCGAAGGCGTCCGGGTCGAGCAGATCCGGGCAGCGCACGTACTCGTCCGCGATCCGGGCGGGGTACCCCAGGTCCGTGAACTCGGTGGGATACCCCGCGCTCACGTCGTTGATCAGGGGCACCTCCAGCGGCAGGGCCACCGGGGCCGGCGCGTCATCTCCGGCGTGCGACGCCAGACGCCCCACGAGACGGGCCAACTCCCCCGACCGGTACGCGTCGTCGAGCGAGCCGGACGCGAGCACCTCCCCCAGACGACGCACCGCCCGCTGATCCGTCTGCAGCTTCGCAAAGTCCCGCTTCACCGCCCCCGGCGTGCGCGCCCAACGCGCCGCCTCGATCAGCTTTCCCCGGGGCAGCTCCAACGCTTCCTCCAACTGCGAGAGCACGGCGTCACTCGGCGCCCGCTTGCGCCCGTTCTCGATCTCCGAGAGATACCCCTTCGACCGACCGACCCGACGCGCCAACGCCTCCAGCGTCAGCCCCCGCTCCCGCCGACGCGCCCCGATCACCCGCCCGACGTCCCCGGCGCCCCGCTCGCCTTGCTGAACCTCCATCGACGGGCCTCCCCTCGGCGTCCTCCGGACCGGACTGACCGGCCTTGTGCGCCAGATTGTGGTGATACCGAACAAGATCCTTGCAGATGGTTCGCTTGATGTCTAGGGTATCGCGGAAGTTCGCTGAAAAGTGAACTCGGTGGCCAAGGAGTCGGATGCCGGAGCGGACATGATGAGCAGACGCGCGGGCGGGGCCGGGCGGGGCCTGGACGAGATCGGGATGGACGCGGCGTGGGATCTGCGCCGGAAGAAGCGACGGGAAGTGGTGGACCGCATCGTCGAGGGGAGCGCCTGGCTGGCCCCCGCCGAGCGGGCCCTGATCCTCGCCTACTACCGCGACGGGCAGCGGGTCACGGAGATCGCCCGACTGGCGAACGAGTCGGTCCGCGCGCTGCGCCGTCGCCTGCGCCGAGCCGTCCGGCGGGTGCTGAGCCCGGAGTTCGCCTTCGTCGTCGAGGCCCACGGGGGATGGAGCCCGACGCGACGGCGCGTCGCACGGGCGTGCCTGCTGGAGGGACGCACCATTCGTGAGACGTCCGAGCGGCTGGGGCTGAGCCTGCACACGGTGCGCCGGCACCACGTCGCGATCCGGGCGATGGTCGAGCAGCGGGCGACCCTGTCGTGACGGGTCCAGACGCCAGCGGGAACGCCGTCAGCACGCGCGTGCGCCAGGCGCTGGCGCCCTTCGGCGTGACGCTCGAGCGCGAGGGGGGCGGCGGTCCCTCCCCGGACCGCGACGCGTTGCGCGCGCTCGGGGCCCTCCCGCCCGGGAGCGTCGGACTGGTCATCGGCGCCAGCGGCGGGGGCAAGACGACGCTGCTGCGCGCCCTGGGCGACCAGCTCGAAGCGCGGGGCGAAGATGTGCGTCGGCTGGACGCGCCGCGCTTGGCTCGATCGCGACGGCGCGTCATCGACCTGGTCCCGGGGGATCTGCGGCTTGCGCTCCGCGCGCTGGCGCGGGCGGGGCTCGGGGAGGCGGGGCTGCTGGCCCGGCGGGCGTGCGAACTCAGCGAGGGAGAACGCTGGAGGCTCGCCCTGGCCATCGCCATCGCCCGGGGTGGGCGTTGGCTGCTCGTCGATGAGTGCTGCTCCCTGCTCGACCGGGAGACCGCCCGGGGGGTGTGCGCCGCCCTGGCCCGATGGGTTCGCTCGGGAAACGGACGCCTCATCGCGGCGTCGGCGCACGAGGATCTGGCGCCCATGCTCGGCCCCAACCTCTGCGTGCGGATCGCGCTCCGGGGCGCGGTCCGGTTGCAACGGGGCGTGCCCCGGAGCACGCCGGAGATCCGCGTCGAGCCGGGGGAGATCGCGGACTACGACGCGTTCGCCTCGCTGCACTATCGCGCGGGACGACCGGCGACTTAGACGCGCGTGCTGCGCGCGCTGGCGGGGAGGCGGCTCGTCGGGGTGCTGGTCGAGAGCCGCCCGACCCTCAACGCCGCCTGGCGCGACCTGCCCTGGCCCGGGCGGTACACCCGTGGGGACAAGCAAGCCCGGGCGTTGCGACTGAACCGGGAGCTGCGCTGCGTCTCCCGCGTCGTGGTCGATCCCCGATGGCGCTCGATGGGGGTCGCCCGGGGCCTGGTGGAGGCGGCCCTGGCCTCGCGCCGGACGCCGGGGGTCGAGGCGGTCGCGGCGATGGGGGCCATCAACCCGTTCTTCGAGCGGGCGGGGATGGTCCCCTACCCCGCCCCGATCTCGTGCGCCGACGCGCGTCTGGGGGACGCCCTCGAGCACGCCGGGGTGCGCGCGAGGGATCTGATCGTGGGGTGGTCCGCGGACGACGCCGTGCGGGACCCGCTGGTGCGCCGGGAGCTGCGCCGGTGGGCGGGCTCGTCGCGCGCCACCCGGGGGCTCATCGGGCAGTCGTGGGGCGCGATCGCGCGGGCGGCGGGGGTCCGTCTGGCGACGCGTCCGGTCTGTTACGCCTTCGCGGGGTGAGTGAGGGATGCGCGCGCAGGAGCGGGACGTGAACGCCGGGGCGGGGCCGCCCCCGCCTCGTGAACGGGTGGACGAGGGGAGTCTGCCGCACGCGCTGACGTTCTTTCTGAGCGTCGACGAGCGCCGGGCGGTGGTGCGCCGGCTCCGGCGGGTGGACCGGGACCGGACGCGCGCGCTGCTGCGTCTGCTGGGGTTGGATCGGGAGTAGAGGAGTCGCCGGATGGGGTCGAACGGGGGGAAGGACGGCGCGCGCGCCGGGAACGCGGGTCGGTTTCATGAGGAGCTGGGCGGCGTGCCACGCACGCGGGATGAGCTGCACGCGTGGATCGAGGGGTGGCTCGGGGTGGTCGTGGCGCGTCGTGCGCTCATCAGCGGTCACACGCCCCCCTTCGAGTACGTGGCGCACGCCTTCTTCGAGGAGGAGTCGCCCCGGGACGCGGTGGTCTGGGCGAACCGGGGCGGGGGGAAGACCTTTCTCGCCGCGGTCGCCTCGCTGCTCGATCTCCTCTTCAAGGACGGGATCGAGATCCGGGTGCTCGGGGGCTCGCTCGAGCAGGCCAAACGGATGCACGGGCACCTGCGCGCGCTGCTCGAGCGCCCGGGCCTGGCCCACGTCGTCGAGGGACGGATCACCGAGCGACGCGTCCGCCTGCGCAACGGGTCGGTGCTCGAGCTGCTCGCCCAGTCTCAGACGTCGGTGCGCGGCACGCGGGTGCAGAAGCTCCGGTGCGATGAGGTGGAGCTGTTCGATCCGGAGGTCTGGGAGGCGGCCCAGCTCGTCACGCGGTCGAAGGTGTGCGCCGGGATCCGCGTTCGTGGGAGCGTGGAGTGTCTGAGCACCATGCACGTCCCGTACGGGTTGATGCACCGGCTGGTGCGCGAGACCGAAGAGGGCGGGACGCGTCGCCTCTTCCGCTGGGGGCTGGTCGATGTGCTGGGTCGGTGCGGGGCGGAGCGCACCTGCGAGGCGCCCTGTGCGCTGCTGGAGGAGTGCGCCGGGCGGGCGAAGACGCGGGACGCGGCGGGTGTGGCGCCCGGGCACGTCGAGGTGGAGGACGCCCTGACGCAGAAGGCGCGGGTGGGGGAGGAGGTCTGGCAGTCCGAGATGCTCTGCCTTCGCCCCCGACGCTCCGACTGCGTCCTCCCCGAGTTCGATCCGGGCGTCCACGTCGCGTCAACCCTCCCCGAGGCGCGTGATGGGTGGGAGTGGGTCGGGGGGATGGACTTCGGGATCCGGGCGCCGACGGTCGTGCTCTGGGGGGGCGTGGATCCGAGCGGCGTGCTCTGGATCGTGGATGAGTACGTGCGGGCGGGGCGGACGCTGGGGGAGCACGTGGAGGCGATCAGGCGGGCGCCCTGGCCGCCCCTCGTCTGGATCGGCGTGGACCCCGCGGGGGGGCAACGCTCCGGGCAGACCGGGCTGAGCGATATCCAGGCGATGCGCCGGGCGGGGCTCGTGGTCCGTCAGCGACGGATGGGGGTGGGCGAGGGGCTCGCGCTGGTGCGCGCCCGCCTGCGCCCGGCGATGGGCGGGCCGCGCCTGATGATCCACGCCCGGTGCGCGCGGCTGATCGAGTCGCTGGAGACGTACCGGTACCCGGCGGACCGACCCGAGGCGCTCACGCCGGTGAAGGACGGCTCGGACCACGCGGTCGATGCGCTGCGCTACCTGGTGCAGAACCTGGACCGGGCGTATGAGACGAAGTTCGGGCGGTATGTGTGAGGTGGTCAGGTGGTCAGGTGGTCAGGTGGTCAGGTGGTCAGGTGGTGAGATGGTCAGGTGGAAAATCGGCACTCACCACTCACCACTCACCACTCACCACTCACCACTCACCACTCACCACTCACCACTCACCACTCACCACTCACCACTCACCACTCACCACTCACCTCACGTTCCCGGCATGGGGGCGAGGGAGGGGATGGCGTAGGCGATGATGAGGTAGGCGCCGAGCCCGAGGAGGACGATGCCGCCGACGATCTGGACGGTGAACATGAGCACCTGTCGCCAGTAGTGGCGCATGTTGACGGTGCGGACGGCCTTGTAGCCGACGGCGATGAGGAAGGCGAGGGGGATGAGGAGCAGGAACCAGATGTCGTGCGCCTGGATCGGATCGATGAAGGGGGTGTAGGCGAGGGTGGTCATGTGCCGACCTCCGCGCTGGCGGTGGTGGCGGCGACTTCGGTGGCGAGACCGGCGCGCAGCGGGCTGTTGTCCGTGGCGCCGCGTCCACGTCGGGCGGGGATGAGGGCGTCGAGGATGATGATGAAGTTGAGCATGCCGGCGAGGGTGGCGTAGAGGGTGCCGATCTCGTTCATCTTGGCGATGCTCTTGGTGTTGGGGGGGGGCGGGGCGTCGGCGTCGGCGGGGTCGTGGGCGACCCATTCGTAGCGGTTGTTGGCGTCGGACCAGACGCGGGACTCGTTGGGGTAGCCCGAGCGGGTATCCCAGTGGGGGCGTCCGGTCAGGCCGGTGACGGGGGCCCAGGCCTTGAACTGCTTCTGGTGGAGGGTGTCGACGCCGAAGGCGACGGGGCCGACGAGGGCCTGCCCGAGGAACCAGATGCGGTCCTCCTTGGAGTCGATGACGTCGATGCCCCCGATGAACATGCCGCCGAAGAAGAGGCCCAGAACGCCCAGGCAGGCCATGAGGCCGCGATAGATCTGGCCTCGGAGGAGGTGTCCGGCGCCCGGGAAGAGGAGGGCGACGATGCCGGCGGGCAGGTCGATGGGGGCACGCGTTGAGTCGTGGCTCATTCGGGGGTCCGGTCGTGGCGGTGTGCGGGAGTGGTGGGGGGGCGTTGACAGACGGCGGGTCGGCGGTAGTGTACGCCGCAGCCGCCGGGCCGAGGGCGGGGGCGTCCGCGGGCGTGGGCTGGCGGCGCCCGGGTGTCGGGCGCGTGAGGATTCTTGAGCGATGCACGGTGAACTCGAACTATTGGACGTGATGGATGAGCGTTGGTCGGTAGATAACCCACACGGACGGGGCGGGGGGGTCCTGGTGATGGGGGACGACGATGACGAGGACGAGCGGTATTTCCTCGAGGAGGATGACGACGACTTTGACGAGGACGAGGACTTTGACGAGGATGATGAGCTCGATGACGAGGACGAACTGGACGAGGACGACGACGATGACGATGACCTCTAGCAGGTCGGCGTTCTCGGGCTGGTAAGGGGGTCCGGGCTTGACGCGCCGCCCGGGAGGCCTCGATGAGCACGTCCAACGAGAATCGTGAGTCAGAGAACAACGCCCAGCCCGAGTTCGGGAGCGGGGGCGTGGTGGACCGGCGTCTGGGGCTGGACAAGCGCCGGGTGACGCTGGTCAAGGATGGCAAGCCGGTCGCGCCCACGGGGCTCGAACGCCGGCGCGGTCCCGGGCGACGCCTGAGCGATTTCTCCAAGGCGGCGGAAGAGGGCGAGATGACCACGGAGCAGTTCCTGTTCCTCAAGGCCATCGACGCCTTCAAGAACGCGAACCACAAGACCTTCCCGACCTGGACCGACGTGCTGGAGGTCGTCCGCCTGCTCGGGTATCGCAAGACGATGCCCAGCGAGCTGAACCTGCCGGCGGCGGAGGACTGGAAGGAGCGGGCCGACGCCCCGGCGAACGTCCGCCCGGACGGGTGGGAACGCCGCTTCCAGAAAAAGTCCGAGGCGGAGCTGACCGACGAGGCCCTCGACGAGTTCGAGCGGAGCTTCGGCGAGGCGGCCTGAGCCCGGGCGGCGTTCGGGAATACAATCTGTTTGAACGACGCAGCGCCCCGGTCGGGGCGTTGTTCGTGCGCACAGGACAGACGCATGCCGGGCGAGACGACGGGCGGACCAGGGCGGATCATCGGGCGGCGTGAGTGGGTGGAGCTGCCCGAGTGGGGGATCGCACGCCTGCGTGCGAAGGTCGACACGGGCGCGCGGACGAGCGCGATCCATGTCTCCTCGATCGAGGATCTGGAGGGTGGGCGACTGAGGTTCGAGGTGGTGCGTCGCGAGAAGCCGCACCGTCGGACGGTGATCGTGGAGGCGGACCACGTGCGCGAGGCGCGGGTTCGTCCGAGCACGGGGCGGACGCAGCGTCGCCCGGTGGTGCGGACGGTGGGGCGGATCGGGTCGTGGGAGCGTGAGATCGAGATGACCCTGGTCTGCCGGGAGGGCATGCTCTGTCGCATGCTGCTCGGGCGACGGGCGTTGACGGGGCTGCTGGTGGACCCGTCACGCAAGGACGTGCTGGGAGGCGCCGGATGAAGCTCGGAATTCTGTCGGCGTCCCCGAAGTGTTACAGCACGCGTCGGCTGCGGGAGGCCGCCGAGCGTCGTGGGCACGAGGTGAAGGTGCTCAACACGCTGCGGTTCTCGATCTCGCTCGAGGAGGGGGAGCCGGACCTGTTCTTTCGGGGCAGGCAGCTCTCGGACTACGACGCGGTGCTCCCCCGAATCGGGGCGTCGATCACGTACTTCGGGACGGCGGTGGTGCGTCAGTTCGAGCAGATGGACGTGTACACGCCCAACACGGCCAACGGGATCACGAACTCGCGGGACAAGCTGCGGAGCCTCCAGATCCTCTCGCGACACGACATCGGGATCCCTCGGACGATGTTCGTGCGTGACCGGAAGGACGTGATCTCGGCGATCGAGGAGGTGGGGGGGGCGCCGGTGATCATCAAGATCCTGGAGGGGACGCAGGGGGTGGGGGTGATCCTGGCGGAGAGCAACAAGGTCGCCGAGGCGATCGTGGAGACGCTGCAGAGCGCGCGTCAGAACGTGCTGATCCAGAGCTTCATCAGCGAGAGCCGGGGCAAGGACATCCGTGCGCTGGTGGTGGGGGACCGGGTGGTCGCGGCGATGCGCCGGGTGGCGCAGGGGGGGGAGTACCGCTCGAACGTGCACCGCGGGGGACGGACGGAGGTGGTGGAGCTGGACGAGGAGTACGAGCGGACGGCGGTCCGGGCGGCGCAGATCATGGGGCTGCGGGTCGCGGGGGTGGACATGCTCGAGAGCCACTCCGGCCCGCAGATCATGGAGGTCAACTCCTCGCCCGGTCTGGAGGGGATCGAGGGGGCGACGCAGCTGGACATCGCGGGGGCGATCATGGACTACATGGCCCAGCAGGTGGACTTCCCGGAGCTGGACGTGCGTCAGCGGCTGACGGTGACGCAGGGGTACGGCGTGGCGGAGCTGACGATCCCGGAGGGGTACGAGCTGGTGGGGAAGACGATCGGGGAGTCGGGGCTGCGTGATAAGGACATCGCGGTGCTCACGCTGCATCGCGGGACGAGCGTGGTCTCCAATCCGCGCGGGACGCGGGTGATCGAGGCGGGGGACCGGCTGCTCTGCTACGGGCGGCTCGAGGAGATGCGGCACCTGGTGGGCGAGCGGAAGAAGCGGAAGCGGCGCCCGAAGCTCCGCCCGCTGCCGGGCGAGGTGTCGGGCGAGGTGTCGGGGGACGTGGGGACGGAGGACCGCGATGCATGACGGGGCGTGGATCGGCGAGAGGGTGGCGCGGGGCGAGCAGGGGGAGGTGGCGCTGCACCTGAGCACCAGCTCTTCGGGCGTGGAGATCCGCATCCCCGTCTTCGTCTGGCGTGGGCGCGAGCCCGGGCCGCGGGTCTTCGTGAGCGCGGCGGTGCACGGGGACGAGATCAACGGGGCGGGCGCGATCCGGGAGATCATCGTGTCCCGCCCGTTCGAGGTGGTGCGCGGGGATCTGCTGCTCGTGCCGGTGGTGAACATCATGGGGTTCGACCAGCACGCGCGGTACATGCCGGACCGGCGCGACCTGAACCGGAGCTTCCCGGGGAGCGCGGGGGGGAGCATGGCGAGCCGGACGGCCCGCGCGGTCTTCGACGCGATCGTGGGGCCGTGCGACTACGGGATCGACCTGCACACCGCGGCGGTTCGGCGGACGAACTTCCCGAACGTGCGCGCCGACATGGAGAACCCGGTGCTGGCGAACCTGGCCCGGGCGTTCGGGACGGAGCTGATCGTCTCGGGGAAGGGGCCGGTGGGGTCGTTGCGTCGGAGCGCGTGCGACGCGGGGAAGCCGCCGCTGATTCTGGAGGCGGGGGAGGTCTGGAAGGTGGAGCCGGCGGTGGTGGAGTACGCGGTGCGGGGGATCAAGAACTGCCTGGTCCATCTGGGGATGGTGGAGGGGGAGGTGAAGCGTCCGGCGTACCAGATCGTGGTGGACACGACGAAGTGGCTGCGGGCGGAGCACGGGGGGTTCCTGCAGTTTCACGTGGCGCCGGGGGACATCGTGGAGGCGGGGGAGGCGTTGGCGACCAACACGAGCCTGACGGGGGAGCGTCACAACGTGATCGAGGCGCCGCGGGACGGGGTGGTTCTGGGGATGACGACGCTTCCCTCGGTGGCGCCGGGGGACCCGGTCTGTCACCTGGCCTCCCCGAAGGCGGGGGCGCTGCGCAAGGCGGGGAAGGTGATCGACGCGCTGCCGGAGGACCACCTGCACGAGCGGACGCGGGAGGACCTGGCCCGGAACATCGTCGTGCAGGAGCACGAGGAGCAGGGCTGAGATCCCGCTCCGGGGCGGGAGGGCGGGGGTGTAGACTCGCCCCAGCATGACCCAGAACCCAGACCCGCAACGACCCGATCCGTCCCTGTACGAGCGCCTCGGCGTCTTCTACCTGGGGCGTGAACTCTCGAACGAGGGGGAGCTTGGTGGTGCGCTGCTCTACGACTCGCGCGACCTGACGACGCACGCGGTCTGCGTGGGGATGACGGGCTCGGGGAAGACGGGGCTGTGCGTGAGCCTGCTGGAGGAGGCGGCGATCGACGGCGTGCCGGCGATCTGCATCGATCCGAAGGGGGACCTGGGGAACCTGCTGCTGACCTTCCCGGAGCTGCGGGGGGAGGACTTCCGCCCGTGGATCGACGAGGCGGACGCTCGTCGGAAGGGGATGACCCCCGACGCGTACGCGGCGAGCCGGGCGGAGCTGTGGCGCAACGGTCTGGCGGACTGGGGGGAGAGCGGGGCGCGGATCCGGAAGCTGCGCGAGAGCGCCGAGTTCGCGCTCTACACCCCGGGGAGCAGCGCGGGGCGGCGGATCACGCCGCTCTCCTCCCTGGCGGCGCCCGCGAAGGCGATCCGGGAGGACGGGGAGGCGCTCCTTGAGCGCGTCGGGGCGTCGGCGTCGGGGCTGCTGGCCCTGCTGGGGCTGGACACGGACCCGATCACGAGCCGGGAGCACATCCTGGTTTCGACGATCCTCGCCGACGCGTGGGCGAAGGGGCAGAGCCTGGACTTCGGGGAGCTGATCCGTCGCGTGCAGTCGCCTCCGGTGGAGAAGATCGGGGTGATGGGCGTGGACGCCTTCATGAGCGAGAAGGAGCGGGGCAAGCTCGCGATGACGATCAACAACCTGCTCGCCTCGCCGGGGTTCGCGGGGTGGATGGAGGGCGAGGCGCTGGACGTGCAGCGGCTGCTGCGCACGCGGGAGGGCAAGCCGCGGATCTCGATCCTCTCGATCGCGCACCTGAGCGAGCCGGAGCGTCAGTTCTTTGTGACGCTGCTGCTGGGGGTGGTGATCGCGTGGATGCGTCGTCAGCCGGGGACGGGGTCGCTGCGGGCGATCCTGTACATGGACGAGGTGTTCGGGTATTTCCCGCCAACCGCGAACCCGCCGACGAAGCCGCTGCTGCTGACGCTGATGAAGCAGGCGCGGGCGTACGGGCTGGGGTGTGTGCTGGCGACGCAGAACCCGGTGGACCTGGATTACAAGGGCCTGAGCAACGCGGGGACGTGGCTGCTCGGGCGGCTCTCGACCGAGCGGGACAAGATGCGGGTGCTCGACGGGCTCGAGGGCGCGGACGGGGGGACGGGGATCGACCGTCGCCAGGCGGACAAGATCCTGAGTTCGCTGCGCCCGCGCGAGTTCCTGATGCAGAACGTGCACGAGGACGGGGCGGTGCAGTTCCGGACGCGTTGGGCGATGAGCTACCTGCGCGGGCCGATGACGCGTGAGGAGATCAAGCGTCTGACGCCCGAGGACGCGCCGGAGCAGCGGGCGCCCGCACCGATGGCGACCGTCCCGGCGCCCGCGCCCGAGGCGCTCTCGTCCGAGCCGATCGCGCCGATGGGCGTGGAGATGGGGTACGTCCCGCTGGCGCGTTCGATCTCGAAGGACGACCGGCTGGTCTACCGCCCGGGGGTGCTCTGCTCGTGCCAGCTGCACCACGTGCGGGTGGCGGCGAAGATCGACCAGTGGGAGGAGCTTGAGCTGCTGGCGTTGCTCGACGAGGGGCAGAGCGAGATCGACTGGGAGGGGGCGGTCCGCGTCGAGGGCCTGCGCGATCGGCTGGAAGAGGCGCCGGACTCGCGGGGGTCGTTCGAGGCGATCCCCGGCGCCATCGACGAACGCAAGGACCTGACCAAGTGGAAGCGGGGCCTGAGCGCCTTCGCGTACCGGGAGCACGCGCGCGACGTGCTGCACTGCAAGCGTCTCAAGGCGTACTCGGCGCTCGGGGAGACGCGCGAGCACTTCCGCGTGCGCCTGGGGGAGCTGCTGCGGGAGGAGCGCGACGAGGCGCTCGACAAGGTGCGGGACCGGTACGCCTCGAAGCTGGCGACGATGGAGGACCGGGTGCGCCGGGCGGAGCAGAAGGTCGAGGTGGAGAGGGATCAGTACAAGCGGTCGGGGCTCGACACGCTGATCTCCGCGGGGTCGGGGCTGCTCGGGGCCTTGCTCGGGCGCAAGAAGGTGAGCGTGACGAACGCGCGCCGGGCGGGGAGCGCCGCGAGCAAGGCGGCCCGGACGGGGAAGGAACGCGGAGACATCGAGCGGGCGGAGGAGAGCCTGGCGGCGCTGCGAGAGCGCTACCGGGAGCTGGAGCTGGAGTTCGACGAGGCGATCGCGGAGATCGAGTCGGAGATGGACGTGGACGCGCTCACGATCGAGGCGATCCGCGTGTCGCCGCGGAAGGGGGACATGAGCCCCGCCGATCCGGTGCTGGTGTGGGCGCCCTTCCGTGTGGGGGGTGACGGGCGGGCGGAGGCGGCGTTCGAGACGGGGACGTAGAGGGGAGGCGGAAAAGGGGGGCCTCGGCCCGGGGGCGTGGTGGGCGTGCTACTTGTCCGCGTAGTAGTCGATGTTGATCTGGACGTACTTGCTCCACTCGTCGGGGAGGTCCTCGTCCTGGTAGATGGCCTGGACGGGGCACTCGTCGACGCAGAGGCCGCAGTCGATGCAGGTGTCCGGGTCGATGAAGAGCTGGGTGGCGGACTCGAAGTCCGGCTCGTCCTTGGTGGGGTGGATGCAGTCAACGGGGCAGGCGTCGACGCAGCTGGTGTCTTTGGTGCCCAGGCAGGGCTCGGCGAGGAGGTGGGGCATGTCGCACCTCCGGGTCGACCCGCCGACGACTCGGGCGGGGTATCCTCTCTATCACCCTGGTGGCCCGCGGTCCCGGGGGGCGCGTCTGCGGGTTCAGGCGGCGGCCCGGGCCTCGGCGTGAACGGGGGGGCAGAGCGCCCGGACCGCGGCACGGATCCGATCCCGCGTCGTGGGGAGGGCGAGCAGCTCGTGCGGGCGTCCCGCCTTGTGGTTCTCCTGGATGCGCAGGTGCCCGCTGGGGGAGAGGATGAGCAGGGGGAGGGGGTCGATGTCGGCGTCCCGCTCCAGGTCGAGGAGGCGCCGGGTCAGGGGGGCGCGGTCGTCGGGGGAGCGGAGGCGGCCGACCGCGAGCGATGGGGGGTCCTCCGGGTTGTGCCCGTGGGGCGCCATCACGAGGCGAAGGGCGTCGTGGGGGGAGTTGGAGACGTAGAGGGCCGGGGGGAGTGAGGCGGCGAAGCGCGTGCGTGCGGGCGCCGACTCCGAGCCGGTGAGCATCGCGATCTTCAGATCGTCGGTCATCTCCGGGATCTTGTCGGCGAGGTGGTCGAGGGTGTCGCGGTCCAGGCGCAGGGCCTCGAGGAAGTCCTCGGTGGGGTAGACCGCGTCGTTCCCGCTGGCGCCGATCTCGAGGGCGTGCACGATGCGGTCGGCGAGGGCGACGACGGCGATGGCGTTGGCGTGCTTCGGGCTCGCCGAGCGGATGTTGCTCATCGAGAGGTGGTGGTAGACGATGGGGTTGATCAGCTCGCGCGGCAGGCCCCAGTGGCGCAGCGCCTCCTGCGCCACCTCGGCGTGGGTCATCAGGAGCATCCGCTTCTCGAGCTGTTCGAGGGGGAGGGAGAGCTTCCCGGCCTGCTCGGCGACCTGCGCGTATTCCTCCGGGATCGCCTCGGCGAGGAGGATCCGCCCGATGTCGTGCAGGAGCCCGATCGTGAAGGCCTCGTCGGGCTCGATCTCGCGGGTGGAGCGGGCGAGTTCCGCCGCGGTGATGGCGACCGCGATCGCGTGCTCCCAGAAGAGGCCGGGGGAGAAGCCGGGGAGGACGTTGGTGGCGGAGAGCTGGTCGATAATGCCGATGTTGGTGACGGCCTGGCGGATGGACTCGGTGCCGATGCGGACCACGGCGTCGCGGACGCTGGTGACCGGGTCGCCGCGGCTGTAGGCGCTCGAGTTGGCGAGCTTGATGACCTTGAGGGCGATGGCGTGATCGACGCGCACGGCCTTGACGAGGGCGTCGGTCGAGACGTTCGGGCGCCCGGCGAGGCTCATGACGTTGGCGACCGCCGGGGAGATGGCGCGCAGCTCGCTCACCGAGACGAGGCGTTCGAGCAGCTCTTTCCGGGCGATGACGGGCTTGAGTTCCTTGAGGTTGCGCACGGCGTCGGCGGTCGGGGGCACGGTGGGCGACTCCACGCGCGGCGCGGGTGATGGGTCGTGCGTCCCTTCCTTGTTCTCTTCGGGCGCGCCGACGGGGTGCGGTCGGCTCCTGGAGGCGACGGAGAGGCGTTTGAAGAACCCGTCGATGGTGAAGTTGGACTTGAGCAGGCAGTGCGCCACGCCCAGCTCGACGAGCTGGAGGATGACGCTCTTGTCGTGCGCGTGGGTCAGCACGAGGAGGGGGATCGAGCCCAGCTCCGGGTCGTGCCGGATCTCGTGGATCAGGTCGGCGCCGGCGCTCGCGTCGATGTCCGGGTCGATGATGACCAGGTCGACGGGGTAGTTGGTGAGGTAGGCCCGGCCCTCGGTGACGGAGGCCGCGACATGCACCCGGTCCTTGCGGGCGCGGAGCATGAGCGTCAGGCACTCTCGGACGAACGGGCTCGGATCGATCAGGACAATGTTCACGTCACGCTCCCCGGCGCACGTTCCCGGGTGGGGGGGAGCCTGGTGAGGCTGCCCCGGGATCCGTGCGGGTATTCCCAGGGGGATCGGTCCGGTCCCGGGGTTACTTCACGCAAGGGGGCGGATGGGGCGGGCGCGGGCGGGTTGTCCGAATGGGGAGGTTCTGTCCCCGGATTCGGTGTCACACGGTCCGGGGGTGCAGCTCGTGGAGCGCGTCCACGACTCGCGTGGCGCCGGCCTCGCGGAGGTCGGCGGCGGGGGTGAGGCCCGCGAGGGCGCAGACGCGCATGCCGGCCCGCCGGGCCGCGATGACGCCGCTGACGCTGTCCTCGACGACCACGCACGCCTCCGGGGGGTGGCCCATGGCGTTTGCGGCGTGGAGGAAGAGGTCGGGCTCGGGCTTCCAGACGCCCACGTCGTAGGCGCTGAAGATCGCGTGCCCGTCGAGGTGGCCGGGGGCCTGGTCGCACGCGAAGCGGTCGAGGAGGCCGGCGCCGGTGAGGGAGGCGAGCATCTTCTGCACCGGGCCGTTGGAGGCGACGCACCGGCGCGGGGCGCCCGAGCCGGCGTCGAGCAGGTCGAGGAGTTCGACGGCGCCGGGGACGGGGGGCGGGGGGTCGGTCTCGAAGGCCTCGAACATCCGCGCGCGGTATTCCTCGATGAATCCCGGGAGGGAGCGCCCGAGTTTGCTCTCGACCTGCTCGAGGATCTCGTGCAGGTCGCGTCCCTTGAAGATGCGGATCGAGTCTTCGTAGGAAACGTCCCAGCCCGCCTCGGAGACGCACCGGGCGAGGAGGCGGTTGGTGGTCGGCTCGGTGTCGACGAGGACGCCGTCGCAGTCGAAGATGAGGAGGTCGCAGTCGAGCATGGGGGTTCCCGGGTGGGGCGAGGGCCGATGGAGGCTTACGAGCCGGGGGCGGGCTCGTTCGGATCGGCGCGCATGAAAAGGGCGTCACCCTTGGAGATTTTTTGGCCGGGCTTGAGCGCGTACTTCCCGCCCCACTGGGCGAGTTCGTGCAACGGGGCGACGAAGCCGGAGTTCGGATCTGCGGGATCGTTCAGGTGGTTGCAGTTCCAGTTTCGCCAGATCTCGGCCATCTTCTCGGGCATCGCGGGGGCGAGCATCAATGAAGCAATGCGAACACCTTCGAGGCACTGATACAGGATTGCGCCGAGGGCCGTCT
>JBITAG010000256.1:0-7191 GCA_044439985.1 Phycisphaerales bacterium JB059
GGCGGGGCCGGGGCGGCCGAAGCCGCCCGCAGCCGGAGGGGGAGAGGCGGGCGCCGGTCCGTCGGGGGGGGGCTGAGGCGTCCGGAGAGGGGCGGAGGGATCAAGGGGCCGGCGCCGCCCGTATAGTGGTCGGGCGGCGGCGGCGGGACAGGCGCCCGTCGTCCGGGATCAACCACATCCACCGGGGACCAGCGCGGCGGAGCATCCGCCTCGGGAGAGCACGCCCATGGCGACGACATATCCGACCCGGCGAGCGCGTCGGGCCTTTACGCTTATCGAGTTGCTCGTGGTGATCGTGGTGATCGGCGTGTTGCTGACACTGGTGGTCGCGGTGGGCACGAAGGTGGTCGGGGGAGGGAAGAGGAGCCTGACGCAGGATCTGATCCGGACGCTGGACCAGTCCCTTGACAGTTACATGGCGGACAACAACAACGAGGCGCCGCCGGCGATCGTCGCGGACCCGGAGGACACGGATCAGGATGATCCGCGGATGATCCCGGTGGTGGACGGGGTAGTGATGCCGTCCCGGACGCCGATCAACTCTGTTGGTTTGTACATGCTGGAGGCGGCCCGGTTCAACGCGTCGGACTCGATCCTCCAGGGCATCGGCGCGGATCACGTGCGTCGGTACAAGCCGGTGGCGTCGGGCAACTCGGTCGGGCTCGCGGATGAGCAGCCCGAGTTGGCGACGGTCTTCGACGCGTGGGGGCAGCCGATCCGATTTGTGCACCCGAAGTTCGACGGGGAGATCGTCGAGTCGGAGCGTGTGGAGTGTCAGCCGGGGACCGGCGTGCGGATGAACAACACGAACGCGGGAAACAACGGGTACTTCTTTGGGAAGCCCAACGCCTTTTACCAGAACCTGGCGTTCTCCCGGGTGCGTCGGAACTTCATCACCACGCGGGAGCGGGATCCCGATGTGTGCGCGAACCAGGATCTCATGGTCCCGGGCGACGCGGACGGCGGCCTGACGGTGGGGGGGCGGCCCTATTTCTACTCAGCGGGCCCGGACGCCGATCCCTCGGATCGGGAGGACAACGTCTACTCGACGGAGCCACGATTCCTGCCGGACCGGGAGTAGGGACGGTGGTTGACCGGGCAGGTCCGGGCTATCATCAGGCCGACTTTCCGGGGTGTAGCGCAGCTTGGTAGCGCGTCTCGTTCGGGACGAGAAGGTCGGAGGTTCGAATCCTCTCACCCCGATTTTTCAAGAGATCAAGCCCTTCGACGAGCACGTCGAGGGGCTTTGTCATTGGAAGGGCGGGGGCGGCGGCGTCGTGATCTTGAGACCGATGACGGCGGCGACGAGCAGGCACAGAAAGAAGATCCGCCCGGGTGTCACCGGCTCATCCAGCGCCACCATGCCCAGCGTCGCGGCCCCGGCGGCGCCGATGCCGACCCACACCGCGTAAGCGGTCCCGATCGGGAGCGTTCGGGTGGCGATCGCGAGCAAGTACATGCTGCACACGATCGCGGCGATCGTGAACAGGCTGGGCCAGAGCCGGGTGAACCCGTGGGTGTGCTTGAGGCCGACAGCCCAGCCGATCTCGAAGAGTCCGGCAACGATGAGGATGATCCAAGGCATCGCGATCCTCCTGTCGCGTCGTCTTGTCCTCACCGGGTACAGCGCATCTCGTCCGGGGCCGTCTGTCCGAGGCGGCCGGCCTCAACTCCACCGATGATAGGGACAGGTGGCTTCGCGGGGTTGCCGGCCGGTTCGCGTTCGCTCGCGATGGCGGGCGGGTGGTGCGCAGCCGTGCCAGCGGCGTGATGGGGCGGGGAGGTGGGGTTAGCGGGGATCACCGGCGCCCGGGTCACTGCATCGCGCCGAGCATGCTCCGGAAGCGTGCGAGCGCGATGGAGAAGAAGATGGCGCCGATGGCGCCCATCGCGAGGAATGAGGGCCAGACGATCGAGAAGCCGGCGGCCCGGTAGAGGATGGCCTGCGAGTAGGCGACGAAGTGTGTGGACGGAGACAGAAGCATCACACGCTGCAGCCAGAGCGGCATGGTCTCCATCGGGGTGGTCGATCCGGAGAGCAGGTTGATGATCACCAGGACGGGGAGCGCGAGCAGGCCGAACTGGGGCATGGAGGTGGCGAAGGTCGCCAGGAGAATGCCGAGGCCGGTGACGGAGAACTGGTAGAGGACGGCGCCGAGGACAAAGAGGGTGAGCGAGCCGGTGACGGGCACGCCGAGGAGCAGCTCGACCACGATGCGGAGAGAGAGGAGCGAGGCGAGGAGGATGACCGAGCCGTTCGCGAGGATCTTGGAGAGCATGATGTCCGAGGGCGTGACGGGCATGACGAGGAGGTGCTCGATGGTGCCGTGCTCTCGTTCACGGATCAGGGCCGCCCCGGTCAGGATCACGGAGAGGATGGTCACGTTGTTGATGACCTGCATGACCGACGTGAACCAGTGAGACTTGAGGTTGGGGTTGAAGCGTGCCCGGGTGACGACATCGACCGGGAGGGCGGCGTCGTCATCCGTGCGTTGGAGGAAGTCGATCACCTCTCGGCCGATGATGCTCTGGAGGTAGACCGATCCGTTGCCGGCGTGGGCCATCGCGGTCGCGTCCACGTTGAGTTGCAGGGTGGGGCGTCGCCCGGCGAGCAGATCCGCCTCGAAATGGGCGGGGATCTCGATCACGAAGACGAACTCGTTGGCGTCCATTGCCCGGTCGACGCTCGCTCCGTCGATCTCCTGCGGGGGGCGGAACAGCGGCTCGTGGATGGACGCCTGGATACGGCGGGAGAGCTGCGTCCGGTCGTGGTCCACGATCGCGACCGAGGCGTTCTCGACTTCGAGCTTTGCGCCCGTGGAGACGGCGTAGACCGCGAAGGTGAAGGTGTAGACGATCATCAGCACGACGATCGGGTCGGCCCGGATGCTCCGGAGTTCCTTCATGCCGAGCCAGAGGATGTTGCGGAGGCTCCGGCGCATCTCAGGCTTCCTGCTTCTTGAGAAGGAGGGTGGCGGCGGTGATGAAGACCGCGCCGAAGACCGCCAGCATGGTCAGGTTCGGCCAGAGCCGCTCGATGCCGAGGCCCTTCGTGAAGGCTCCGATGCTGATCTGCTGGAACCAGGCGGAGGGGAAGGCGAGCCCGAGGGCTCGGCCGCTCCCGGAGAGGGAGGAGACGGGCACCAGAAGCCCGGAAAAGTTGACCGAGGGGATCATCGCAATGACCGCGGTGGCGAAGACGGCGGCGACCTGGGTGCGGGTGAGGGTGGAGACAACCAGGCCGAAGCCGGTGGTCGCCAGAACGTAGAGCAGCACGCCGAGCAGGAGGACGGGGACGGAGCCCCGGATCGGAACGCCGAAGAGGAAGAGCGAGAGGACCGTCATGGTGAGAAAGCTCACCAGGCCCACGCCGACGTAGGGCAGCTGCTTGCCGACGAGGAACTCGAACCGCGTGACGGGGCTCGAGCGGAAGTGAGCGATTGAGCCGGTCTCCTTCTCTCGGACCACGCCCAGGGCGGTCATGATCGAGGGGATCAGGACGAGCGAGAGCATGATCACGCTGGGGACGATGGCGTAGATGCTCTTGAAGGCCTGGTTGTAGCGGAAGCGGGGTTCGATATCGACGGGGAGGGCGGGAGTGGCGTGCCCTGTCCGGGCGCGGGCCCGCTCGGCGATGTAGCTCAGGGAGAGCCCGGAGAGGTACCCGCGGGTGGTCTCGGCGCGGAAGGGCATCGCGCCGTCGAGCCAGACCCCGACCTGCGTGGGCCGTCCCCGGCGGAGGTCCTTGCCGTACTCGGGCGGGATCTCCATCGCGACGGTGAGTTCGCCGCTCTTGAGTCGGGCGTCGATCTCATCGGGCGTGGTGATGTCCGCTTGCCGTTCGAAGTACCGCGATCCGTCAAGGCTCGCGATGAGCTGGCGGCTCTCGGGTGTGCGGTCCTGGTCGAGGACAGCAAACTTGAGGTGCTCCACGTCAAAGGAGATGCCGTACCCGAAGGTGAGCATGAGGATGAGCGGCCCGAGCACGGCGAAGGCCAGGCGGACGCGGTCGCGTCGGATCTCAGTGGACTCCCGGCGGGCGTAGGCCCAGAGCCGGCCCAGGGAGAACGTGCGGTGACGCGTGGGCTCCGTCTGGGGGCGCATCGGATACCGCTGTGGATCGGCTCGGCGTGCTTGGGTCGTATCCGCTGTGGCCTCCTTCAGGTAGCTGATGAACGCGTCCTCGAGGCTCTCGACCCGGCGGGACCGGGCCAGATCCTCGGGAGCGCCGACCGCGAGGACCCTCCCGGCGTGCATGAGGGAGATCCGGTCGCAGCGTGCGGCCTCGTTCATGAAGTGCGTGGAGATGAAGATCGTCACGCCTTCGTTGCGGGATAGGTCGATGAGGTACGCCCAGAACTCGTCCCGGGCGACGGGGTCCACGCCGGACGTCGGTTCATCGAGGATGAGGACCTCGGGTCGGTGTTGCACCGCGACCGCGAGCTGGAGACGTTGGCGCATGCCCAGGGGAAGTCCGGCAGGGAGGCTCCCGGCGACGCTCCGAAGTCCGAAGCGATCGAGCATCTCCTGGACGCGTGCGGCCCGGCTCTCTTGGGGGATGTGGAAGAGGCGGGCGTGCAGCTCGAGGTTCTGGCGGACGGTCAGCTCCCCGTAGAGCGAGAAGGACTGCGACATGTAACCGACCCGGTGACGCGCCGCGGTGTTGCGCGCGACGATCGGTCGCCCGAGGAGGGTGGCCGAGCCCTCGGAGGCGGGGAGGAGGCCGGTGAGCATCTTCATGGTGGTGGACTTGCCGCATCCGTTGGACCCGAGGAACCCGAAGATCTCCCCCCGGGCGATGCGGAAGCTGACCCGGTCCACCGCCACGAACCTGCCGAATCGCTTGGTCAGTCCTTCCGCCTCGATGGCTGGGGGGCCGGGCTGGGGACCGCGCGGGGGGGTGACGTCTGCTCCGGGGGGGCGACGGGCGCCCTCCGGCAGGAGGGCGAAGAAGGCGTCCTCAAGGTTTGAAGCGCCCGCATGAGCTTTGATCTCGGCGGGGGCGCCGGTGGCGATCACCCGTCCGGCGTTCATCGCCCCGAGCCAATCGAACTGCTCGGCCTCCTCCATGTACGCCGTGGCGACGACGACGCTCAGTTCCGGGCGCTGGGCGCGGAGGTTGGCGAGCAGCTCCCAGAACTGACGCCGGGAGAGCGGATCGACGCCCGTGGTGGGCTCATCGAGAATGAGCAGCTCGGGATCGTGGAGGAGGGCGCCGCAGAGAGAGAGTTTCTGCTTCATGCCCCCGGAGAGCTTGCCCGCCGGGCGTGCGTGGAACGGGGCGAGCCCGGTGCTGGCGAGCAGTCCGTCGATGCGCTCGCGCCGGAGGGGGGCGGGGATTCCGAACAGGCGGGCGATGAAATCGAGGTTCTCCGCCACGCTGAGCGTCGGGTAGAGGTTTCGGCCCAGGCCCTGGGGCATGTAGGAGAGACGTCCGTGGGAGACGCGCCGGCGCCGGGGGTCGCTCAGGTCGGCGCCGAGCACCGAGACGCGCCCGGACTGAACCCGTCGGACACCCGCGATCAGGGCGAGCAGGGTGGACTTTCCGACGCCGTCTGGCCCGATGAGGCCGGCCATGCGCCCGCCGGGGATGGCGAGCGTCACATTGTCGAGTGCGTTCGCGTCAACGTACCGATGCGAAACGGCGTCGAGCGAGGCGACGAGGGTGGGGGGAGACTGGGCGTCGCCCGTTGGGGTGTGCGTGCTCATGACGCTCAGGGAGATCCGTCGGGGAGGTGGGGCGTGAGGTCGGCGGGCCACTCCACGGCGTCGTCGAAACGCACGTAGGCCACCCCGCGAACGCCGGTCTTCACCTTGGCGGTGTGGGGTGCGACGATCTCCTGAGGAATGGAGACCTTGACCCGGAACATGAGCTTCTCGCGTTCGCTGAGCGTCTCGACCTGCTTCGGGGTGAACTGCGCCTCCGGGGAGACGAAGCTGACCTTGGCGGGGATGACGTATTCGGGGAGGGCGTCGAGCACGAGCCTGGCCTCGGCGCCGATGGCGAGGCGAGTCGCGACGCGCGCGGGGAGAAAGACCTCCATGTAGATGTCGTCGAGGTCGAGGAGGGTCAGGACATTGCCGCCGGCGCCGACGACCTCGCCGTTCTCGACGAGGCGGTAGAGGACGCGCCCGTTGACGGTTGATTTGAGCGTGTACTCTGCGAGCTGTGCCTCGATCTGACGGATCGAGGCGTTCGCGGCGTCGACCTCCCGCTCAGCGGCGCGATGGCGTGCGCGGGCCCCGTCGAGCGCCGCCTGGGCGGAGTCCCGGGCGTTCTGGTGCTGCTCCGCTTCTCGGGTGGAGAGGGAACCGCGTTCGGCGAGCGGGATGGCCCGCGCCAGCTCCTGCTCGGCAAGTCTGAGCGCGCTCTCGCGCATGGTGAGGGCGGAGGCCGCTTCGGCGACGGCCGCTTCGGCGACCGCGAGCTTCGCGCGGGCGCCGGCCAGGGAGGCCTCCAGCTCGGAGGTGTCGAGCTGTGCGAGAACCTGACCGGGCGTGACCAGATCTCCCTCCTTGACCACCACGGCTTGCAGCCGACCGGGGTACTTGGGCGCCACGTCCACCTGGACCGCCTCGATCCGTCCGTTGCTCACCGTGATCCCCGGCGGCAGACGCGTCTGGTGGTTCCGCCACGCGGTCAGGCCGAGGGAGAGGGCGATGGCGAGCAGGACGCCAAACCCGGCGAGCAGGGCGATTCGGCGGGCGAGCGACATCAGCGGTCCTCCTCGATCCCGACCGGTGAGGCGTCGGCGGATGGCGCCTCCGGGGCGAGGGCTGACCAACCCCCGCCGAGCGCCTTGTAGAGCCGGATGGTGTACGACGCGACGCGACCGTCGCTGCGCGTGATCTCGTCCTGGACGCTCAGCATCCCCAGACGCGCTTCAAGAACGCGGAGGTAGTCGGACTCACCCATTGCATAGCGATCCTCAGCGATCGAAACGGTCTGAGCCGAAGACGCCGCCGCACGCTCGAGCGCATCACGTCGGATCTGTTCCTGCGCGAGGGCGACGATCGAGCCTTCGACATCGTGCAGGGCGCGAAGCACCGCCTGCTCGTAGGCGATCAGGGCTTGTTCCTGACGGACGCTCTGGATCGTGATGTTGCTCCGGACGCGTCCGGCGTCGAAGACGTTCCAGCTTACCGATGGGCCGATGCCGAAGACCGAGCTGGACCCGGAGAGCAGGTCTC
>JBITAG010000257.1:0-9327 GCA_044439985.1 Phycisphaerales bacterium JB059
GGGCGCCAGGGCGTACTTCCAATACGGGCTGGCGCCGAAATAGGGCACGACGACCGACTCTTCGCCCGCACGCAGCACCGTCCAGGTCGCGTCCGGGTCGGTGAAGAAGGGGAAGTACCCCGCGTGATCCGACGCGTACGCCCCAAACACCAGCGAGTGCTGACGCAGGTTCGAAATGCTCTTGGTGTCCCACGCGCGTCGGCGCACGCCCGAGAGCGATGGCAGGAGCAGCGCTGTCAGCAGAACGATGATCGCCACGCTCAGGACCATCTCGACGAGCGTGAAGCCCCGCCGATGAGCACCGCGCCCGCGCTGCGATTTCCGTCCGCCGATGGGGGCGGGCGACCGAATCCCAGACACAACTCGAGGAGTTGCCAGCAGAAGCAGCAATGCGGCGTTGCGAAACAACAACAACCTGATCTCATCCAGCGTGTCCGAGTACCTCGCGAGAACGCCTAGGCGCCCACACCTCGCTGGTTTCGCCACGCTGAGTTGAAGCAGGTACGCGGCGCTGAAAAGTATGAGTAGCGCCGCGGCCCCCGCCTGGGCAACGCCACGCCACCCGAGTAGCCAAGCCGCAGCGACACCGACCTCCATGGCGGGCACACCGAAGACGACACCCGGGCGCAACTGAGAGGGAATCACCGTCCATCCACCCAGAGTCTCAAAGAACGCAGGTGTATCCGCAAGCTTGAGAACTCCCGACGCGCCAATCACGACGACGACAAATGCGGGAGCCAGCCCACACACGCGATGATGAAATGCTCCGAATGACATTGTGGTCTGCGTTATCTCGGGACCGGATCCCATTCGCGACACGAACTCCCCGAGGCCCGTGAACAGTCGGCCGTAAACGATTGCTCAGGGCCATTCTTCACGCACCCCCCCATCCGGGTTCTGCTTCAGAGGCTGCCAGCGACAAATCCGTTCATAGTTCTCGGCCGATTCCTGGCCGTACACATTCCACTCGGTTTCCTTGCACTCACCGCTCTCCAAGACTTGGTTCGAGCAGCTTCCAACAGTACTCACGCCCCCACCCCGCGCGACCTCCAAACTCGGTAGCCCACGAGCGCGAGTGCCAGCCCGACCAGCGTCAGCCAGCCCGCCCAGCGCATGCCCCGCTCTGCACGGGCCGAGAGCGACCACTCCCCAAAGGCCTCCCTCTCGGGACTCATCTCGTACGCTCGTTCCTTTCCCTTGCGATGGTCGTAAACCGACGTGACGGTCACACCGCCGCGGATCGGATCATCACCCCGCACGTCGGGCACGGCGGTGACCCTTTCGACAAACCCGGGGGGCTCTTGTTCAGCGCCCGACAGCGTCAGGACCTCCTCAAGACGTCCCCCGGCCGAAAGCCGCTCAATCCGGCCCGCGAAGAACTCGCCCAGCGTCGGATCCATCCGCCAATCTCGGTAGCGGGCGCCTGAGCCGATCTGGTCGGCGAAGTCCTCTGATTCGGCGCCGACCAGAATCCGTTCCGTCACGAATCCTCGGGCCAATCCGCCGTCCCAACGCAGGTCGTACCGGAACCGGGTCGCCCCCCATTCCGTTTCAAAGCGAACCTCGGCCGTGTACGACTCCCCGCCGGACCTTTGCACATCCTCGATCTCTACCTCGACTCCCGGCGCTTTCCGGACTCCCCCAAACCGGAACATGCTGACGAAATGGGCGACCGTGCTCTCGGAGCCCGCGTAGTCGTACCCCGGCGGCGCCTGCCCCTTCGTGACGACATTGAGCTGCGCCGGCGTCATCGACCATGAGCTTCCCTCAGGCGTCGAGGCCTGGTCCGTGTACCCCAGCGTCTCTCGCGTCGGCATGGTCTTGTTGATCCGGAAGACACCCTCACTCGGGTACCAGACGCTGAAGTCTTCGTACGACTCTCCGGCTCGACGGCGTCGCTCCTCCTCGAGCACGCGCCGATCCGGATGGTCCGGGCGCCCCTCCACTCGCCGCTCCATTGCCTCCAACTCGGCATCCGAGAGCAGCGGCGGCCAGACCCGGCGGAAGTCCAGCCGAACATCCCCGAGCGTGATGTGCGCCCGCGACCGCTCGAACTCCGCCTCGAGCCATGCCCTGACGTCGCTGGCCTCGTCCGCCAGAGCGGCCCGGCACCACAAAGCGCACAGCCCGAACACCGACACCGCGATTACATGCATTCCTCGCATAACGAAGAAACCCCCTGCACGCGCACCCTACCCCCCCCTCCGCCGCTGTCAAGCCCAATACGCCATCAGCAGCGACAAACGATGAAACCACAATGCACTCAGGACAGACGCATGCAACGCGGGCACGTATCAACTGTGGGGCGCGCCACAGATGACTCGCGATCCGGCCCCGGAACGGACGCCCCGTCCCCCACTGATCCACGCACGCCAGTCCCCCCGCTCAGGGCAGGTCACGCCCCCGCACGCCCCCGATCGTGTGCAGCGCCGGCGTCCCGCTCCGGTCCAGGGAGCCCGGCCCCCCCACCCGAGGGGGAGCGCCAGAAATCCGGAACCGCGCCCGACATGTGGCGGACAAACTTGATCGCCCGGGGTTCTCTCGGGCCAGGCGCGCCCCACGCTCGTCCTCATCTGCAGGCCCGTTCTCAGCCGGAGATAGGAGATTCTGATGTTCGCCCCCACGTTCGCGATCTCCCTTGCCGCCGGGATCGCCTCGTCGTCTCACGCCCAGTCCGGCGATGAGCCGGCCCGCTTCGTCCGTGGCCTCCCCGTCGCCCAGATCCGCGTGAACCTCGCGACCGGGGAACGCACCGTCCACCCCTGGAACGCCCAGCACCGCTCCGACTCCCCGCCCGTCTGGATCAACGACAACACCGACCCCTGCCTCACCGGCATCACCGTCGGCCTCGTCGATGATCCCGACGTCGACGCCGACGGCTTCGGCGATCTGTTCGGAAGCCACTGCGACGGAACCAGCACCTTCCCCTGCGAGGGCAACTGGTCCAACTTCTGGGGTGATCTGCATTACCCCGATACCGTCATCGACCGCGTCCACTTCATGTACGGCACGGGCGTGCCCGACGTGGACCTGAACTCGGACGGCGTCGGCGACGGCGTCCCCGGGCTCACCCTCTACCTCAACTTCGCCGACCATGACAACGGCTTCGGCGCCCACGTGCCCGGGTACGAACGCCAGTGCATCATCGAGCTCGAAGTCACCGACCTGCCCGGCGCCGTCGGCAATCTTCCTCCCGGTTTCGGCGCGGTCTACGAGCTGGTCATCGATCTCGCCCAGGACTCGCCCTCGCTCGTCTTCGAGCTCGGCGATTCGGATGGGATCGATGACGCCGGGACGGGCTACTCGGGCGCCGCCATCCACGGCCAGCCGACCTTCATCGATCTCGACTCCAATTTGCTCCACGACTTTTCCTGGGGCGTCCGCTTCGATCAGTCCGCCATCCCCCAGGCCCATCGCGGCTTTGTCGGGTGGGTCAGCTCCGCCGACAAGTTCGGCAACATCGGCGACACGCCCCCCCACCCCGCCGACGCCGCGGGCCTGCACGACAACGCCGACAACTACGCCAACGGCCCGAGCTGCCCGCCCGAGCACCCCGCCGACTACATCGGCACGTTTTTCTTCGCCGGCTTCACCTGCCACCCGGGCCTTGAAGTCCCGTTCTTTTCCACCCACCTCGAGCTCTACGGGCACCCCGCTCCCGTCCCGCCGCACCCCGGGTGCAACCCCGCCGACTGCGCCGAGCCGCTGGGCACGCTCGACTTCGCCGATGTCGTCGCGTTCCTCACCGCCTTCGGGAGCTTCGGCGTGTACGCCGACCTCGCCGAGCCCGTCGGCACGCTCGATTTCGCCGACGTCATCGCCTTCCTGACCGCGTTCGGGCAGGGCTGCCCGTAAGCGCTCACCCCCCCGCGCTGCCCACCAGCTGCGCGTTGGTCGGCATGCGGTCCAGCGCCGCGAGCAGCTGCTCGATCTGCTGGGGCGCGGGCATGTTCATCAGGCGACGCCGGAGCGCGGTCACGGTCTTGTACGTCTGCTCGTCGAGCAGCACGTGCTCCTTGCGCGTCCCGCTGGCCGCGAGATTCATCGCCGGGAAGAGCCGCTTCTCCGCGACCTTCCGGTCCAGGATCAGCTCCATGTTCCCCGTGCCCTTGAACTCCTCGAAGATCACCTGATCGCCCTGCGATCCGGTGTCCACCAGGCACGTCGCGAGGATCGTCAGGCTCCCGCCCTCCTCGGTGTTGCGCGCGGCGCCGAAGATCTGCTTGGGCACTTCCAAAGCTCTTGAGTCGATCCCGCCCGACATCGTCCGCCCGCTGCTCGCGTGCTTGTTCGAGCGGTTGAACGCGCGCCCGAGCCTCGTCAGCGAGTCGAGCATCACCACCACGTGCTTGCCCGCCTCGACCATCCGCTTGCAGCGCTCGAGCGTCAGCGTCGAGATCTGGATGTGCCGCTCCACGTCGTGGTCGTTGCTCGACGCGATCACCTGCACGCGATCGGGATCCCAGGGCTTGTCCCACGCCTCGTCGCCCGGGCGTTTCACGAACGCCCGCTTGAAGTCGGTCACCTCGTCGGGGCGCTCGTCCACCAGGAGCAGGATGACGTGTAGATCCTCGTGGTTGATCAGCAGCGAGCGCGTGATGTCCTTGAGCAGCGTCGTCTTGCCCGCCTTGGGCGGGCTGACGATCAGCCCCCGCTGCCCCCGCCCGATCGGGCAGAACAGGTCCACCAGCCGGCACGCCGGCGGGCACCCCTCGTACTCGAGCTGGAGCATCGGCTGCGGGTCGATGCTCGTCAGGTCCTCGAAGCTCTTGCTGTGCTCCGCGAACGCCGCCGGCTCCATCCCCTCGATCTCGATGAAGCGGTCCACCACCGGGCGCGGCTTGCGGGGTGACGGCTTGTTCTTGCCCCCCCGGCGACGACGCCGGCTGAGCTTCTCCACCACCTCCACCGTCACCTCGAGCCCGTTGCGCAGCGGCAGCTCGTCACCGAACGCCACGGGAACGAACGGGTCATCGGCGCTCTGGAGCACGGTCGCCTGGTCGCTGATCTGACGAACACGACCTTCGGCGCGCTCCGGCCATTCAAGGATGCCGGTCAGCGTCTTTGCGGACATATGTTGCCGTCTTCCGTGGGGTCGCGGGCGTCGCCCGCCTCTCCCCCTCGGGCCGTCGCTCACGATCGCGACGCCCCTTCGATCCCCAATCAGACCACCCGAAGCCCCGAAAGTCAACCCGCCCGCCAAATCCCCAAATCCCCCCGGCGCGTGCGCCACCCCGGGCGATCCCCTACCATCCCGCGTCCGAACCGGCTCGGGCGAGCGTCACCCGCCCGGCCCCCCTCGGACCGTGCCATGAAAGTCATCCAGGGCATCCCGGTCTCGTCTGGCGTGGTCGTCGGCGTCGTCTTCATCGTCAGCGATGCGAGGCGGAGGGTGCGCCGTCGCCCCATCACCCCCGACCGCCTTCCCCAGGAGCTGGCCCGCTTCGGGGAGGCCGTTGAGGGCGCCATCGCCGACATCGACGATCTCCACCGCGCCGCCGAGAAGGAGATGGGCGCCGAGGCCGCCAAGATCTTCCTCTTCCACAAGGGCGCCCTGCGCGACCCGAACCTCACCGGGCAGATCCGCAAGCGCATCGAGGAGGAGCTGGTCACCCCCGAGTACGCCGTCCACTCCGTTTTCAAGGACTGGATCGCCCTCTTCTCCGCCAAGGCCGACCCCACCTTCGCCACCAAGGTCTCCGATCTGGAGGACCTCCGTCGACGCCTGCTCGACCAGCTCCTGGGCGCCCGGTTCGACGAACTGGAGGAGATGGGGGAGCAGACCGTCGTCGTCGCCAAGGACCTCACCCCCAGCCAGACCGCCGCCTTCGACCGCGACAAGGTCGTGGCCTTTGTCACCGATCTGGGCGGCAAGACATCGCACACCGCCATCCTCGCGCGCGCCCTGGCGCTCCCCGCCGTCGTCGGCGCCCAGACCGCTACCGACGTCGTGGACGAGGGGCAGACCGTGGTCGTGGACGCCGACCGGGGCGTGCTCATCCTCGATCCCGACGAGGCCACCATCGAGCACGCCCGGCGCGCCAGCGAACGCGACGCCGCCTACCGGCTCTCCCTGCGCGAGGTCGTCGATGAGCCCGCCATCACCGCGGACGGCGCCCGCGTCGAACTCCTCGGCAACATCGAGTTCCCCGAGGAGGTCGACTCCGTGCTCACCCAGGGCGGCGACGGCATCGGTCTCTACCGCACCGAGTTCCTCTTCCTCACCAGCCCCGACATCCCCAGCGAGAAAACCCACTTCAACGCCTACACCGCCTGCCTCCGCAAGCTCGAGGGCAAGCCCCTCACCATCCGCACCGTGGACCTCGGCGCCGACAAGTACACCCATGAGCGCGCCCGCGTCCCCGAACGAAACCCCTTCCTCGGCCTCCGCTCCATCCGGTACTGCCTCCAGAACCTGGACATGTTCAAGACCCAGCTCCGGGCCATCCTCCGCGCCTCGGCCCACGGCCCGGTCAAGATCATGTTCCCCCTCATCACCTCCATCTCCGAGTTCCGCCAGGCCCGGATGCTCGTCCACGACGCGATGGAGGACCTCGACGAGGCGGGCGCCCCCTTCGACGCCAACATCCCCATCGGGATGATGGTCGAGGTCCCCTCCGCCGCCATCCTCGCCCCCGCCTTCGCCAAGGAGGCCGATTTCTTCTCCATCGGGACAAACGATCTGGTCCAGTACACCCTGGCGGTCGATAGAACCAACGAGCGGGTCGCCCCGCTCTACAACCCCGCCCACCCGGCGGTGACCAAGCTCATCCGAGATGTCGCCAGAGCCGCCAGGCGGACGGAGATCCCCGTCTCCTGCTGCGGCGAGGCCGCCGGCGAGCCCGAGTTCGCCGCGTTGCTGCTGGGCCTCGGCGTGCGTACCCTTTCGGTGACCGCTTCGGACATCCCCCCGATCAAACGCCTGATCCGGAGCCTGTCCATCCCCCAGTGCGAGCGACTGGCCAAGAAGGCCATCTCCCTCGATTCGGAGACCGAGGCTTCCGCCTTCCTCCGCGATAGGACACGAAAGCTCGTCCCCGAGGCCTTCGACGGACGGTCCGTCGAGGATCCCGAGTGAGCGGCTCACGACCGCCCGGGCGCCCTCGGAGACAATGAACATTGCGGCCTCCCGGCCGCCGATCTCAACCGGGCAGGACCATCGGACGCGCCCCACCCGTGGGCCCCGACACCCAGACCCGACCGGCGAACCGGAACGCCGCACGATGCAGGCGACCCCGCCCGTGCGCGCCCAAACGCGACACCCCAGCACGCGATCGATCCGCCCCGCCCCTCCCGGGTCCGGGCGTCTCACCCATCGCGCGCCGCACGCGCTCCCCGCCCCCATCGCAGCTCCATGAAGGTGGACCTGTGAACGCCGACCAGACCCTCGACACCCCCGCCCAGCCCGAAACCCAGCCCGAATCCCAATCTGAATCCCACCCCGACTCGACTCCCGAGCAGACCCCGGCGGCCGACGCGCCCCCCGCGACCAAGAAGAAGCGCTCCACGCGCAAGAAGACCTCGCGCAAGAAGAAGACCGCGACCAAGCGCGCCGAGTCGGGCGAGACGGACGAGCCCGCCGCCCCCGAGGTCCCCCCCGCCGACGAACAGGCTGAGGGCGAAGCCGGGGACGAGACCGAGGGCAAGGACGACCAGTCCGAGCCCAAGACCGCGAAGAAGAAGTCACGCTCCCGGCGCAAGAAGAAGACCACCTCCTCCGCGTCGGAGCGCGACGCCCCCGGCGCCAAGCCGGCGGGGAAGACGACCGACACGCGGATGCTCATCAACTACGACCCCGGGGGAGAGTGCCGCGTCGCCATCGTGGAGGACGGTCGCCTCGAGGAGTTCTTCTCCGAGCCCACCACGCAGGTCTCCCGCGTCAACAACATCTACGTCGGCAAGGTCACCAACGTCGAGCCCGCCATCCAGGCCGCCTTCGTGGACTTCGGGGTCGAGGAGAACGGCTTCCTCCACGTCTCCGACCTCCACCCGCAGTACTTCCCGGGTGAGAACAGCGACACGACCGAACGCGTCGGCAAGAAGATCCCGCGTCGCTCGCGCCCGCCGATCCAGGACTGCCTCAAGCGCGGGCAGGAGGTCGTCGTCCAGGTCCTGAAGGAGGGCGTCGGGACCAAGGGCCCCACGCTCACCAGCTATCTCTCCATCCCCGGGCGTTACATCGTCATGATGCCCGACATGGACCGCGTCGGCGTCTCCCGCAAGGAGGAAGACGACGACAAGCGACGGGCCGCCAAGGAGATCCTCAACTCCCTCGAGCTGCCCGAGGGCTTCGGGTTCATCCTCCGCACCGCCGGCATGGGGCGGACCAAGACCGAACTCAAGCGCGATCTGGCCTACCTCCAGCGCCTCTGGAAGGACATGGAGAAACGGCGCAAGGCCGGGCGCCGCCCGAGGCTGCTCTACTCCGAGTCCGACCTGCTCGTCCGCTCCATCCGCGACCTGCTCACCTCGGACGTCTCCTCGGTCACCATCGACCACGAGCCCGCCGTCCGACGCGCCGCCAGCTTCCTCAAGATCGTCGCCCCGCGCACGCAGGCCAAGCTCATTCACTACACCGGCAAGGCGCCCATCTTCCACGCCTTCGATATCCAGGACCAGATCGAGACCATCCACGCCCGCGACGTCCCCCTCCCCTCCGGCGGTCGCCTCGTCATCGATGAGACCGAGGCGCTCGTCGCCATCGACGTCAACTCCGGCAAGTCCCGCTCCGCCCGCGACGCGGAGACCAACGCCTACCGGACCAACCTCGAGGCCACCGACGAGATCTGCCGCCAGCTCCGCCTCCGCGACCTCGGCGGCCTCGTCGTCTGTGACCTCATCGATATGCGCTTCGCCTCCCACCGCAAGGAGATCGAGAACCGGTTCAAGGACCGGTTCAAGAACGACCGCGCACGCACCACCGTCCTCCCCATCTCCCAGTTCGGCATCCTCGAACTCACCCGCCAGCGGATGCGCGGCAGCCAGGAGTCCCTCCACTTCTCCACCTGCCCGACCTGCCGCGGACGAGGCCTCCTCCAACGCCCCGAGTCCGTCGCCGCCCGAGCCCTCCGGCAGCTCGCCGATGTGCTCGACCGCGACAAGGTCGCCCGCGTCGAGCTGGTCGTCTCCCCCCGCGTCGCCGGCGCCCTGCTCAGCCAGAGCCGCGCCGCGATGACACGCCTCGAGATCTCCTCCGGCAAGACCTTGGACGTCCGCTTCAGCTATACGCTCCCTCCCGACCGAGTCGCGATATACGCCTACGACGATTCCGGCGCCTAAATCTAGGACGAACGACTCCCCAAGCGTCGCAAGAAGCCCGAGGTCATC
>JBITAG010000258.1:0-8197 GCA_044439985.1 Phycisphaerales bacterium JB059
TGAACCGGCGCGGCGTCGAGCGTGGCGTCGCCTCCCTCAGCGTCGGCGTGGGGCAGGGCGTGGCGACGGTCGTCGAACGCGCGTAGCCCGCGCGGGTCAGGGCATCGACGCGATCTTCTCAAGCCCGGTCCGCACCGAGGCGACCAGAGCGTCGATCTCGGCCTCGGTCATCGGGGTGGAGAGCATCGCGGTGCACGTGTTGATCATCACGTGCCCCTCCTCGAAGAGATGGTCAAGCAACACCTTGAGGCGCGCGTTCTCCTCGGGCGTGGTGAATGCCTCCCGGAAGTTGCGAGGCGGCGTGGACTTCATGTGCACGCGGAACATCGACCCGGCGCCCGTGACGCACGCGCGCGCGCCCGTCTCGCGGGCGGCCTGTTCAATGCCCTCGATCGCACGCTCGGCCAGGGCGTTGAGGCGGGCGATGGTGGGCCGGTCAAACTTCTTCATCGCCTGGTAGCCCGCGGTCATGCTGACGGGGTTGGCCGAGAAGGTTCCCGAGTGGGGGAAGAGGTAGCGGTCGCCGCTCGGGTTCATCACGTCCATGACCTCGGCCCGCCCGGCAACGGCGCCGACGGGGAAGCCGCCCCCGATCATCTTGCCCATGGCGGTCAGGTCGGGAATGAGCCCGTACCGCTCCTGCAGCCCGCCGAACTCGGTGCGGAAGGTGATGACCTCGTCGATCACGAGCAGCGAGCCGTTGCGGCGCGTCCAATCGCGGATCGCGCCGACGAACTCGGGCGTCGCCGGGTTGAGCCCGACGCGGTGGGGCATCAGGTCGAGCAGGACACAGGCCAACTCGGCCCGGTGCTCGTCCAGGATCCGGATGGCTCGGTCCGTGTCGTTGTAGGGGATCACGACGACATCGCTGAGGGCGGCGGGGGGCGTGCCGTGCGCGAGCGGGACGCTGTTGGGCCGGTCGGGGCTCCCCCAGGTCTCGGGGTTCGGGGCCTGGCTGACCTCGGCGTAGTCGTAGCCGCCGTGATAGGCGCCCTCGGCCTTGGCGATCTTGGCTCTCCCGGTGAACGCGCGGGAAGCCTTGAGCATCACGAGGATCGCCTCGGTGCCCGAGTTGACGAACCGGATCTTCTCGAAGGACTCGGCGCGGGAACAGAGCAGTTCGGCGTACTCCACCTCGATCTCGGTCGCCATCATGAACGCCGTGCCCCGACCGACCTGCTCCCGGACAGCGCCGACAATCTCCGGGCAGGCGTGCCCGTGGATCAGCGAGGCCATGTTGTTCGAGAAATCGATCCGCGTGACACCGTCGATGTCGGTGACGCGGCACCCTTCGCCGAAGTCCGCGTAGGCCGGGTGCGGCGAGCGGAGGACGGTGTTGCGGCTTACGCCGCCCGGCAGCACCCGCTTGGCCCGTTCGAAAAGCTCGGCGCTGCGCGACGTATGCGTTTGGCTGGTCATGTCATTCCGCTTGTGTTGGTTCGCTCGCGGGCAGCAGGGGAGCGCCCGTGCGGTTCTGGACAGTCTCGAAGTCCACCCCCGGGCTCAGTTCGACGAGGCGGAAGCCTTCCGAGGTGATGTCGATGACGGCCAGGTCGGTGTAGACCCGGTTCACGACGCCGAGCCCCGTCAGCGGATAGGTGCACGACTCCACGAGCTTCGGCTCGCCCTTCTTGGTCGTGTGCTGCGTGATCACGTAGACCTTCTTCACGCCCGCCACCAGGTCCATCGCGCCCCCGACGGCCGGGATGGCCCCCGGCTCGCCCGTCGACCAGTTCGCCAGGTCCCCGTTCTGCGCGACCTGGAGCGCGCCCAGGACCGAGAGGTCCAGGTGCCCGCCTCGGATCATCGCGAAGCTGTCGGCGTGGTGGAAGTACGCGGCGCCCGGGTTGGCGGTCACCTGTCGCTTGCCCGCGTTGATCAGCTCCGGGTCGCCCTGTCCCTCTTCAGGGGAAGGGCCCTTGCCCAGAAGCCCGTTCTCGGTGTGGTAGATGAGCGTCCGCCCCTCGGGGACGAAACGGGCGACGAGTTCGGGGATGCCGATCCCCAGATTCACGTACGACCCGTTGGGGATGTCCAGCGCAAGACGCTGGGCCATCTGCTCCCGCGTCCGGCCCGCGATCGACGCCTGCTCGGTCATGGGTAGGTCACTCCCGCGGCGACCAGCTCCGACTCATGCGCCGGCTGGGCGACCTCGACCACGCGTTCCACGAAAATCCCGGGCGTCACGACCGCCTCGGGGTCCAACTCACCCGCGGGCACGACCCGCTCGGCCTGCACGATCGCGACCTTCGCCGCCATCGCCATGGGCGGGCCGAAGTTCCGCGCCGTCTTGTTGTAGATCACGTTCCCGTGGGTGTCCGCGGCTCGCCCCTTGATGAGCGCGAAGTCCGCCCGCAGGCCATGCTCGAGCAGGTACTCACGCCCGTCGAACGTGCGCGACTCCTTGCCCTCGGCGAGGGGTGTCCCGACGCCGGTGGGGGTGTAGAAGGCCGGGACGCCCGCGCCCCCCGCCCGGATGCGTTCCGCGAGGGTGCCCTGGGGGACCAGCTCGAGCTTGGTGAAGCCCTCGCGGTACAGCTCGGGGAAGACGGTTGAGTTGGCCGTGCGCGGGAAGGAGCAGATGACCTTGGTCACCCGCCGGGCCTTGAGGAGGGCGGCGAGGCCGACCTCCCCGCTCCCGCAGTTGTTGCTCACGATGGTCAGATCCTTGGCGCCCTGATCGATGAGCGCATGAATGAGTTCGATGGGGCTGCCCGCCTCCCCGAACCCTCCGACCATGATCGTCGCGCCGTCGAAGACGTCCGCGACCGCCTCGGCGACGCTGGACACCCGCTTGTCGATCATCCCCCGCACCCGCCGGTCATGGGCATCGAGTTGGTCAGACGCGTGGGCGCCTCGCCAGGCTTGGAGACCCGTGCGTAGTCGAACAGGCCCGCCTCGTCGAAGAGGACGCGGTCTTCGTAGTCGTCGAACCAGAGCGCGTCGGGGTTGCGCCCGACGATGCAGACCTTCCCGATATCGGGAGCGCTGCCCGCGTTGCGGAGGAGCTTGAAGATCACCACGCCGTTCTCGCTCCCCTTGAGGCCGGGGATCGGTTCGTTGGTCACGGCGGCGACCTCGGTCTTGCCCTTGTAGTGGGTGATGGAGAGGCGCGCGTGCTTCTCAATGCCCGAGAGCCCCTTCTGCGAGTCGTTGAGGATCTGCCACGCCTTCTCGATGGGGATGTTGAAGGCCTTGTAGGCGACGATGTCACGCCCGCAGAAGTAGTAGTGATTCTCGCCGCCCGCACGCTTGAACTCGCGTTGGAGGATGCGCAGGGCGTCGGGGTCGTCGTTGATGCCCCGGATGATGGGCGCCTGGTTCTCGACCGAGATCCAGCCGCGCTTGGCGAAGCCGCGCATCGCCTCGCCCGTGGCGGGGATCCACTGCAGGAATCCCTGGTCGTCGCGGATGTACTCGCCGTCGGGCCCCTTGGCGAGGATCTCGTCGGGGTGCTCGAAGTGAAGCATCATGTGCAGGCCGACCTGCGGGTATGTCTCATGGAAACGGTCGAGCATTTCGAAGAAGGTCCGGTCGAAACGCTGCGGGTAGAAGGCCATCTCCTTCGTGCCGATGCGGATCGACTCGATCCCGGCCTCGGCCAGCGCGCCCAGCCAGGCGGCGATCTTGCCGTTGTTGAGCACCATCGGATCCCCGCCCGAGAGCAGGATCTCACGCAGCTTCTCGCGCCCCGTCTCCGGGTGGCGCCCGCCATTCTTGGCGACGATCTCGTTGTGCTCGCGGATGTACGCGGTGATCTCGGGGATCTTCGCCAGGCCCTTCTTCTTCACCGTGCCGTCCGCACGCTCGATCTCCTTGCGCGCGATCAGCTCCTCGCGGTAGCAGAAGCGGCAGTGGGCCGAGCAGGTCGAGACGACGTACATCAGCCCCATCTCGTACTTGTGCAGCAGACCCTCGACCGGGCTGTAGTCCATCTGGTTGCCCGGGTCCTCGGAGCCGGCCAGGTCCGTCGTCTCGTCGGGGCTCGCCTTCACCAGCCGCTGGATCGAGGGGCTCGTCCGGGCCAGCTCGTAGTAGTGGCGGGTGATCTTCACCGGCATGCGCGACTCGACGTCTCGCTCCGTGCCCTTGAGCACCTTCAGGCTCACCACCTCGTCCTTCGTGTAGAAGCTGAGCATGTCCTCGGGCGCCTTCTCGTTGAAGAAGGGCGCCAGGCCATTGATGATCTCTCGCTCGTACCGGGCCTCCTCGACGCTGTCGAGAAAGGCCTGCTCGCGGGGGGAGGGGACGTACTTCTGTGCCTGGATCATGGACCGGGCTCCGGGAAGGTGCAGAACGGGGTGGCGGATTCTGTAACTAACTGTACACTCTCGGCAGATTATTGCAACAAGATGACCACGGGGAGGGCCGGTGTCGATCCAGGACCTGATCGCGAACGCGGGGGCGAAGCTGACCCCGACCGAACGCCGCATCGCGGAGGTGGTCCTCAAGGACCCCACCCTGCTGGCCTTCGGGACGGTATCGGACCTGGCCAGCCGCGTGGACACGAGCCGTCCCTCGATCGTCCGGTTCGCGACCAAGCTCGGGTTCGATGGGTACGCCGATCTGCAGGGCTGGGTCCGCGACGGGGTGGCCCGTCAACTGACCACCCCCAGCGATCGGATCCGCCAGCGTCGGGATGGGCCCGAACGCCTGCACCTGGACATGGAGCTGGCGGTTCACGACACCCTGCAGCAGCTCGATCCGGAACGGGTCCGGAGGCTCGCCGAGCCGATTTACGAGGCGCCGCGGGTCTGGATTCTCTCGGGGGAAACCTCCCGATCGGGAGCTCATGTGCTCCACAGCGGCCTGGCGATGGTGCGTGGCGGGGTCCAACTGGTGGATGAGCACGACCTCGGTCGGGACCTGCACACCGCCGGTCCGGGGGATGCCGCCGTCGTCTTCGACTTTGCCCGATACCGCCGGCGGTGCGTGCTCGCGGCGAGGTCACTGGTGGAGCACGGGGTCTCGCTCGTGGCGATCACCGACGGGCCGCTCTCCCCGCTCGTGGGGCTGACCGAGACGTGGTGCGCCCTGCGGGTGCCGGCGGTCGGCCCCTTCGACAGCTCGGTCCCGGCGGTGATGGCGGCGGAGCTGCTGGTGCTGGAGGTCGTGGACCGGCTCGGCCCGGAGGCGAGACGTCGGATCGACCGGCTCGAGGAACTCTGGCTCTCCACGGAGACGTTCCACCCGGGCGAGCGGCACGGGCGGGACGCCGCCGGGCGGACCGAGGCCTCCGATGAAGCTTCTCGATCCTGAATCATCCGCGCACGCACGGTTTGAGGCGGGTTTCCCGACCAAAGCCCGCTTCTCGACGCTTGGGGCTCCTACGGTCCTTCAGGCCCGCTGCGGCGTCGTCGAAGCGGTGGGCGTTGCCGCTTTGCCACTGACGACTCGAAAGCGACCTCCTTGAGTATCGATGAACGCGTCGTCCAGAAGACCCTGGAGCTGATCCGGGAGCACGCCCGCCTCGACGAGGAGTCGCCCGTCCGACCATACAAGAGTCCGGATACGCTGCGCACGGATCTCGACCTCGCCCTCGACGGGCGCGCTCATCCGATGCCGGAGATCACCGAGACGCTCGCGGCGTTGCTTTCGACCACGCCCTCGACCACCAGCCGGAGGTTCTTCAACCAGCTCTTCGCGGGGCGGGACACCGTCGCCACGATGGCGGACGTGCTCGTCTCGATCACGAACACGCCGATGTACACGTTCAAGGCGGGCGGGCCGCAGGTCCTGCTCGAGCGGGCGTGCATCACGCGCATGGCGAGCAAGGCGGGGTATACCGAGGGGGACGGGATCTTCACGCCCGGCGGGAGCCTCTCGAACATGGCGGCGATGATCATCGCGCGCAACGAGACCTTCAAGGACGCGCGTGATCGCGGCCTGCCGGGTGAGCGGGGGACGCTCTACACCTCCGAGGAGTGCCACTACTCCATCCGCAAGGGCGCGGGGATGGTGGGGATCGGGCGCGACAACGTCCGGTTCGTCCCCACCGACGCCGAAGCCCGGATGGATCCCCGGGCCCTGCGTGACCTGATCACCCAGGACATGCGTGACGGCGCGACGCCGGTCATGATCAACGCCACCTCCGGCACCACCGTCCAGGGCGCCTTTGATCCGATCCCGGAGATCGCGGACGTGGCGCAGGAGTTCGGGATCTGGCTCCACGTGGACGCGGCCTGGGGTGGGGCGGTCCTCCTGAGCGAGACACGCCGACACCTGATGTCAGGCGCCGAGCGGGCCGACTCCATCACCTGGGACGCCCACAAGCTGATGGGCGCTCCGCTCACCAGCTCGGTGCTCCTCACGCGGGAGGTTGGCGTCTGCAAGAAGCACTTCGACGAGGCGGCCAGCTACCTCTACCAGGAGGATGACGACGACCTCAACCCGGGACGGAGCAGCCTGCAGTGCGGGCGGCGCAACGACGCGCTGAAGATCTGGGCCGCGTGGAAAAAGCACGGGGACGAGGGGTACACCCGCATCGTGGAGAAGTGCTTCGCGCTGGCGAGCCACACCGCCGCTCGGGTCCAGAGCGACCCGGACCTGGTCCTGTCCCACGACCCGCAGTACGTCAACGTCTGCTTCGAGGTGGTGGGCAAGTCGAGCGAGCAGATCTGCATGGAACTCGGGCGCCGTCAGATCGCGAAGGTCGGGTGGGGCCTGGTCCGCGGGCGCAAGACGATCCGCATGGTCTACGCCAACCCGGACGTAAGCACCGGGGAGATCGACCTGCTGCTCGACGAGATCAAGAACGTCGCGGCGGAGCTGCCCGAGGCGGACAACGAGCTGGAACCGACCACCCAGCCCGCCCGCGTCTGAGCCGGGGCTCTTGGGGCCATCGCGTCCGCGGCTCTGGCTCTCAGGGCCGGGCCTTCGGCGTTGGGCTCACGCGTCGCGGCGTTCTTCGTACACCCCGACGCACTCGCCCCCGGTGTCGTCCCCCTCGTCGTACACCTTCATGTTCAGAGGGGGGGAGTAGATGTGGAGCGTGACCAGGTCGTCCGACTCGGCCATGTTGCATACCTCGTGGATCGCGTCATCCTCGGCGGCACAGATCGAGCCCGGCGGGAGCGTGGTCACCCCGACCTGACGCACCGTGCCGTCTTCGTTCTTCTCGAACCGGCGTTCGGTCACGGCGCCCTCGATCACGCGGAAGGCGCAGCTCGAGGACGCGTGGTCGTGGATCTGGGACTTCTGCCCGGCCCGCCAGCAGAGGGCGACCAGCTCGTACCACTCCGTCCGCTTGATCCGGTTGCGCTGGTAGCACTCCCGTTTGAACTTGCAGACCGGCTTGAGATCGGCGCGGGTGACGTCCGTCTCTCGGAGAAGGCCCTCGAGTACCGAGAGGTCCGCCCGCCCGCTGAGCGAGTCGAGATACGCCACGAGGGGCTCGAGCTTCGAGGTGCACAGCTGCGACATCCGGCCTCCGCGGAAAGGGGTTCACCATCAATATACCGCGCACCCCGACCGTTCTCGACCGAAACCGGGCTCAGATGGCGTCCAGGGCCCGCTCCACGTCGTCGATCTGGTCCTGCGAGTCCTCGATGCCGACCGAGAACCGCACGAGGCCGTCGGTGATCCCGATCTTGGCTCGTTCTTCGGGCGGCACGGTCGCGTGGGTCATGATGGCGGGGTGATCGATGAGGGACTCGACGCCGCCGAGCGACTCGGCGAGGGAGAAGAGGCTGACCTTCTCGAGGAACGTGCGGGCCTCGTTGACCCCGCCCTTGAGGTAGGCGGTGATCATGCCGCCGCCCCGCTTCATCTGACGCATCGCGAGTTCGTGCTGCGGGTGCGAGGGGCTGCCGGGGTAGACGACGCGTTCGATCTTGGGGTGCTGCTCCAGGAAGCCGGCCATCTTCTCGGCGTTGTCGCAGTGCCGGTCCACGCGCACGTGCATCGTCTTCGTGGAGCGCAGGAGGAGAAAGCAGTCCCAGGGCCCCGGAACGGCGCCCACGGCGTTCTGGACGTACTTGAGCTTGTTGTGCAGCGCCTCATCGTTCGTGATCAGCGCGCCGCCCACCACGTCCGCGTGTCCCCCGATGTACTTCGTCGAGGAGTGGCTCACGATGTCGGCGCCCAGCGCCAGCGGGTTCTGCAGGGCGGGCGTCGCGAACGTGTTGTCCACCGCGACCAGCGCGCCCCGGGCGTGGGCGATCTCCGAGACCCGGGCGATGTCGATGATCTTCAGGGT
>JBITAG010000259.1:0-21109 GCA_044439985.1 Phycisphaerales bacterium JB059
GCCCGGGCCGGGCTGTCAGCCCTTCAAATGTAAAGAACGCGTCAAGAATCCCTAACGCCCGCCCAGACGGACACTTGCGGCGCTGTCCGCGACCAGCCGCTCCCCCGTCTCGGCGTGGATAAAGGTCACGCCCAGATTCGCCACGACCGGGTCACGAACGTCCTGATCCCCCGCCAGACGCAGGAAGAAGGAGAAGCCGGGACCGGGCGCCAGCCGCTGGCGAGCCCGCTGCGCCGCCTCCGGGGTGAACGACCACCGGTCGATCGTCTCGCCCTCCGGCGTGCGCAGGTCGAACTCGAAGGACCCTTCCGCCCAGACGGGGATCGCCGACACCTCACGATCCGGGAACAGGTAGATGATGACCTGGAACGTGTCGGCGTACCCGTTCGCGTTGGCGTCCGTCGGGCTCGCGACGGCGAGCCAGAGCTGCCTCGGCTTGTGCGAGGCGCTCTGGGTCGCGGGTCGGGCATGCGTTGGCCCGTCCTCCACGGACGATCCCGAGGCGCAGCCGATGCACAACAGTCCCCCGACCAGCGCGAACAACAGCAGCGATCGCCTCAACGCTTGGCTCCCTTCCCGATGGACACGTCATCATCTTTGGCCGGCTTGAGCACGGGGGTGCGCCAGCCGTCGATGCGTTTGATCGCGGCGTCCAGCTCCCCGCCCGGGGGGACGCCCAGATCGGGGTGGTGCTCGTGCTCGAGCACCTCGCGGACCTTCGAGGGGTCCTCGAGCAGGTTGAGCGAGTGCTCCGTCAGACGGTCCTGGCGAGCGCGCCCGCCCGCGTCGCCCGGGATGACGTACGGGGTGAGAATGACGAGAAGCTCCGTCTTCACGCTCGACTGCTTCTCCGACTTGAACAGCTCCCCGACGAGCGGGATGTCACCGAGCACGGGCACCTTGGTCTTGCGCAGCTGATCGGTGGTCTGCATGAGCCCGCCGATGACGACCGTCTGCCCGTCCTTGACGGTCACGGTGGTCTGCACGCGCCGCTGGGTGATGATGGGCGCCGCGAAGTTTTCGTCGATCTCCGTCGTCCGATCGCTCAGCGTGGAGATCTCCGGGGTGATGTCCATGCGGACAAAGCCGTCGGCGCTGATGCTGGGGGTGACCTCGAGAATGATGCCCACGTCCTCGCGCCGGACGATCGCGGTCGAGCCGCCCGTGTCGCGGCGTTCGATGCCGTCGGTCACGCCGATGTTCTCACCGACCTGGATGAAGGCCTGCTCGTTGTCGTTGACCTGCACCTGCGGGCGGCTGAGCACCTCGAGCTTGCCCTGCTCCTGCAGGGCGCGGATGAGCAGCCCGAAGTCCGTGCTCGCGATCGCGAAGTTCGGCACGCCCAGCGCCGTGGCGACGCCCGCCCCGGCCGCGAGCTTCTGGAACGCGAACCCGTCCCCGCCGATCTTGGACCGGTTGACGACGTCCGCGACCCCCTCCCCCTCGCTGAGCACGCCGCCGATCGAGACGTCGATCCCGAACTCCCGCGCGTCGTCGATCGTCACCTCCGCCAGCAGGACCTGGATCATCACCTGCGGGGGCGCCGAGTCGAGTTCTTCCACGATCTGCGCCACCGTGTCCATGTACCGGGGGGAGGCCGAGATCACGAGCTTGTTGCTCTTCTCGTCCCCCACCACCGTGACCTCCTGCTCCAGCTCGCGCGCCAGCGAGCCGGTGAGCTGCGGCCCGAGCGTCGAACGACGCAGGTCCCGCTCCCCGCTGAAGTACGACTGGAGCGTCGCCTCGATGTCTTTCGCTTTCGCGTTGCGCAGGTGATAGACGAGGCGTTCGCGTTCGGTCGCCTCGATCTCGTCCAGCTCGATCACGACCTTCCGGACTTCCTCGATGTACTCCTTCGTTCCGGAGACGAGCAGGGTGTTCGTCCGCCGATCGACCGTGATCGAGAGCTCCTGGCGCCCGTCGGCGATGGGCGTGAAGGTGCCGGACTGGAACTCGTCCATCTGCTCGCCGCCCGTCGGCGCGAGCACGTACCGATCCCCGTCCTGACGCAGATTGAAGAGCTGAACGAGAAGCGTCTGCATCTGGTCCGCGTCGGCGTTGATGAGCCGGAACTGCTCGATGACCCGGTCGCCGCGCGTCTCACCGTCGATGTCCTCGATCAGCGTCGTGATCAGGTCCATCAGCTCCGGGGGCGCCTTGATGAGCACCGAGTTCGTCCGCGGGTCCGGGGTGAGCGTGACATGGTCGCGCAGCGCCCCGTCCATTGTCGCCTCGGCGGCGATCTCCGCGAGCTGCTGCCCGAAGACCCGCACCCGCGTCGCGCTCAGCCCGCTCCTCGCGCCCCCGATCGAACGCCCCGCGAGGACGCTCTCGATCAGATCGACCATCTCCCGGGCGCCCGCGGACTCCAGGCGGACGCGTTTGACCTCCTGGACCAGTTCCACCGGCGCCCCGTCGAGCTGATCGACCAGCTCGCGGATCGCCTCGATGTCGCGATCCGTCCCGCTGACGATCAGCGCGTTGAGCCGGTCGTTCGAGGTGACCGAGACGCTCCGCCCACCGCGCCGCTCGTTCTCCCGGTCCACGTACAGGTCACGGACCGCCTCGGCGATCGCCCCGGCCTGACCGGGCGACTCGATCTGGACCAACGCCGTCCGATCCGCGCCGGAGGCCTCCGCCTCACCGGTCGTCAACGCCTCGACCAGCTCGTAGACGAGTTCGAGGTTCTCCTCGGAGCACGCCACGATGAGGGAGCTGGTCGCCGGCTCGGCCTCGACCTGGAAGACGTCCTGCGCCGACTGGCGCCCCCCGCGCACCCGGCTCGCGTTGATCCGCTCCTGCATCAGTCGCTGGATCTTCGGCGCCAGGCGGTTGACGTCCGCGTTCGGCGCCGCGATCACGTGCAGCCCGACCGCGAAACGGGCCTCCTCGGTGTCGATCGTCTTGATCAGCCCGTCGAGCAGGGCGAAGCTCCGGGGGCTCGTGGAGACGATCAGGGCGTTGGTGCGTTCATCCACGGTGACGATCACCCGATCCTCGGGGCGTGAGCTGCGCAGCTCCGTCCGACGGGAGAAGACGTCCTCGATGATGCCCGCCGCCCGGTCCGCCGAGGCGTGAACGAGCGGGATCACCCGCACCGTGTTCGACGCAGCCGCCTGCTCAACGTCAAGGATCTCCACCAGCTCGCGAACCGCCTGGATGTTCGAGCGTGTGCCGACGAGGATCAGGGCGTTGAGGTCCTCCTCCGGCTCGATGACCAGACCAGACATCAGCGCGTACCGATCGCTGACCACCGCCTCTCCCCCGTCGCGCAACGCCACGCGAAGCCGACCGACCTGCGTCCGCAGCCCGATCTCGTCGGGCGTATCCCCCAGCCCCTGCACCAAGACCCGGCGCAGCTTCTCGGCGAGCGTCACGGCGTCGGCGTGCTTGAGCACCGCCAGCTCCGTCTCGATCCACCCCCGGTCCGCGTCGTCGTCGTCCAGGTCCTTGAGCAAGACCTCAACCAACGCCACGGCTTCCTCACGACCCGCGATGACCAGCGCGTTGGTGCGCTCGTCCACGGTCACCGCGATCGAGCCGGCCAACGCCCTCCCCACCGTCGTGGTCGGCAGGCCCTGACGCTGTGTTCCGGGGATGCGCCTGACCTCCTCGCCCCGCCGGAAGAGGTCCTCGATGATCGTCCGCAGCCGCGTCGCCGAAGCGTTCTCAAGGGGGAAGACGCGGATGGTGACGGCCTCGCCCATGGGGAGGGTGTCAAGGGTCTTGACCAGCTCCGCGACGCCCCGGGCGTTCGCCGCGGATGAGGACACGATGATCGAGTTGGTCTGCGGATCGGGGATGAGCCGGATCGGGCGTGTCAGATCGAGGCGGAGCTCCCCGTCATCGAACCCGTTGCGCAGGAGGTCGAGGCGCCGAACCTGCTCCACGAGTCCGCGGGCGCCCCCCGACCGCTCGCCCGCCTCGTCCGGCGTGAGCATCCGGTCGAGCAGCCTCGCCAGGGCGGTCGCGTCCGCCACGTGAAGCTTGACGATCTTCATCTGCTCGTCGGGCTGCACGGGCTGCGCGTCCAGCTCCCGGATCAGGCGTTCGATCACCCGACCGTCCGCGGGGTTCGCCAGGACGCTGATCGCGCGGCGCGTCGTCAGCGCGACCAGACGCACCGGCTCGGCCACCAGGCCCGGGCGATCCGCCGGCTGGTTCTGCGTCACCCCCAGGCTCACCAGCGAGGCGACGATCGCCTGCGGATCGTTGTGCTCCACCTCCACGATGGAGACGTTCTGCCCGATCCCCCCGTCGCCGTCCGCGTCCGGCGCCGCCGACTCGTCCAGCTCCTCCACCACCCGCATGATCTGCTCGTGCAGCGTCTCGCTCGCGGCGATCACGAGGCTGTTCGAGCCGCGGTCCGTCTCGACGGCGAACGTCTCTCCCCGCTGCTGCGCGATCGGCGCAAACGTGCGGAGGATGGTCTGCTGCACGCGCGCCGCGGGGACGTGACGCAACTCCACGACGCGCGGCGTGGACTCCGCCGTCGCCGCCTGATCCTGGAGCTGCTCCGCGAGGCGCGCGATCTGCACGAACTCCTCGTCCTCGGCGCGGACGATGATCACGTTCGCGGCGTCATCCCCGTAGACCATCACCCGACGCGGGTTGTCCGGGTCGTCCTGCGCGAGAAAGACCCGACGCACCGCCTCGGCCAGCACGCTCGCCCGCCCGGACCGCAGCGCAATCAGCCGGGCCTCCGGGAGCTTGAGGATGTCCGGCACATCGAGCTGTTCCACGATCCCCCGGATCCGCTCGAGGTCCTTCCGTCCCGCAAAGACGATCAAGGAGTTCGTTTCCCGCTCGGCGGAGACCGTGGGCACGCCTTCGGCGTCGATCAGCACCGCCGGCGCAAGCGTGTTCTCGCGCCCGTTCTGCCCCCGCCGCTCCGCCTCCAGACGGACGCGCTCACGCTCAAGCTGATTCTCGAGGGGCGCCCGCAGGCCCTCGTTGAGCGCCCGGGCGACGCTGGTCGCGCTCGCGTGCGTCAGCGGGATCACCACGAGCTGCTGCGTCGTGTCGTACTCCGGAGTGTCGAGCTTTTCGAGCAGACCCCTGAGCCCCGCCCAGACGCTCTCGTCGGCGCTGACCACCAGCGAGTTCGAGGCCGGGTCCGCGACGATCGTCACGTTCCGCTCCGCCGGCGTGCGGGCCTCGGGCGCGAACGGTCCATAGAACACCTTGAGCGCGTCGGCCGCCTGCGCGGAGCCCGCGAACTCCAGCTTGATGAACTCCGTCGTCCGCGCGATCTGCTGCGGCACGTCGAGCTGCTCGACGAGCGATTCGATGAACCGCATCTCGTCCGCCCCCGCCGTCACGCTCAGCACATCATCGTTGAAGCTCGCGTCCACCACGGGCGAGGGCTCCCCCTCACCCCGCGGCCTGTTCCGCAGGAGCGCCGAGAGCGAGTACGCCACGTCCGTCGCGGTCGTGTGCCGGATCTCGAACCGCCGGAACTCCACCGGCGCCCGGGGCGACTCGACGTCCAACGCCGTGATCTGCCGGCGGGCCAGATCGATCGCCTCCCTCGAGCCGGTCAGCATGATCGAGTTGGTCCGCGCCACCGGGGTGATCTCAACACGCACGCCGTCCGGCAGCGCCTGCGACAACTCGCGCGCCACCGCGTCCGCGCGGGCCGACTCAAGCACCACCGTTTCGATGAGCCCCTGCTCGCCGCCGGGCAACGCGTCCAGCCGCCCGATCAGCGTCTCGATCTCCTCCATCCGCTCGGTCGGCGCCGAGACGATCAGTGACCGCATCGAGGCCTGCGACGAGACGATCACGCGGTCCGCGTCGCTCCCCGTCCGGGGGATCATCTGGTTGATCGTCCGAGCCGTCTCGCCCGGGTCCGCGTTGCTCAGGGCGAAGACGCGCACCTCCCGGTCCTCGGCGAGGTCGGGCATGTCGATCTGCTCGAGCAGGCCGCGCACGATCTCCAGATCCTCATCGTCCGCGCTGACAATCAGCACATTCCCCTCGCGCGACCCGATGATCGCCACGCTGTCCTGACGCAGCCCCTCGGCCCGCGCCCGACCTCGGAAGAACTGCTGCAGCGACGCGGCCGCCCGGTCCGCCCGCGCGTGCTCCAGACGGATCGGCACGATGGATCGGCCGTCGTCCCCGCCCGCGGCGGCGATCTCCTCGACGTACGCCGCCGCCTCGTCCACCCGCGCCTTGACCCCGACCAGCACCAGCAGACGGCGTTCGCGGTCGACCTCGACCGACACCTGCTCCGGGTCCGGCCCCATCCACCAGCGCCATCCCGGGGAGGCGGTGACCTCTTCGACAAGCCGCGCCAGCGCGTCCAGATCGGCGCCCTCCGCGCTCATCGCCTTCACGATCCGCTTCTCGGTCTCCGAGGGCGCCCGGTCCAGCTCCGCGACGATGTTCGTGAGCACCTCGAGCGTCTCGCCCTGCCCGAACACGAGCACCGTGTTCGAGCGGTCGTTGACCTCGACCAGCACCTGGTCCTCGCCCCCGGTATCGCGCCCGCCCCGAGCCCCCGTCGTCCGCTCCCACTGCAGCTCCCACGCGATGTTCTGCACCGTGTCCCGGATGTCCGCGGCCCGGGCGTGCTCGAGCTGGATGATCTTGTACTGCACCTGCTTGCTGACCGCCGGGGCGTCGAACTGCGCCGCCAGCTCCGCGATCTGCTCGTAGTCCTCATCGTTGGCCGCGATCACGAGCGTCCCGGACTGGCGATCCCCCACGATCGCGGCGTCACCCCCGCCCCCCCGGTTTCCGCGCGCCTGCCCCACCCGCGCCCGGTTTCGAAAGAACTCCTGCAGCGATCGGGCCACCGTTAACGCGTCCGCACGCTCGAGCTTGATCGAGCGGACCGGGTACGCCGCCGCCTCCGCCGTATCGACCTGCGCCACGATCTCTCGGATCTGCGCCAGCTCGGCTTCCGGCGCCCGCACCACGAACACACCCGAGTTGTCTTCCGCGGAGATGAGCACCCGCTCGCGGATCGCCGGGTCGCGTCCGATGATCACCTGCTGCACGATCCGTCGGACGGCCGAGGGGCGGGCGAGCTGCAGCGGGATAATCGCCAGCTCCAGGCTGTCGTCCTCCATCGAGACGTCCGCCGCCGTGAGCAGCCGCTCGACCTCCGCGTGCTGCTCGCTCGAGGCGGTGACGAGCAGCGAGTTGGTCCGGGCGTCCGCGACAAACCGGGCGCGGGTGCGTTCGTTGGCGCCCGGCCCCTGGCGTTGGGCGTCGAACAGGGCCTGCATGGTCCGGGAGAGCGTCGACGCCTGCGCGTGCTCCAGCCGGTACTGCCGGATCGCGAGCCGTTCGCCCGCGGGACTCTGATCGATCAGCTCCACGAATCGATCGATCAGCGTCATCGCCTCGCTCGGCGCCGTCACGATCAACGCCGTCTGGCTCGGGTCGGTGGTCACCCCGACGCGCGAGGGGTCGACCGTCCGTCGCACCACCTCCCCGTCGGCGCCCGTCACGCTCAGGTCCAGCGTCCGAACGCGACGGGCCTGACGCCCTTGCGGCGCGGGCCCGACCATATCGCGCACCGACGCCATCGCGGATCGCGCCGAGACGTTCGCGAGGGGGTACACCTTGACGGAAAGCTCGTCCGAGCGATCCAGCCGGGAAAGCCCCGAAACCAGATCACGCACGCTCGAGAAGTCCGTGTCGTTCGCCCACACGATCAGGGCCTGTCCCTCGACGTCCGCACTCACCGCGACGCGCCCCGTGAATCCCCCCGGGTTTCTTGCGCTCGTCCGACCCACCTGGCGAACCGTCTGCGTCACGATCTGCGCCAGGCGTGCCGGGTCGGCGCCCTCCGGCAGCTCGACGATCCGAACGCCCGTCGCCTCGGTCGGCATCTGCCGCGCCAGCTCCTGCGCCAGGGACGCGATCCGCTCCGTCATCCGGGGCGACCCGATCACCATCAGCGTGTTGCTCACCGGGTCCACCGCGATCGTGACCCGGGCGCCCCGCTCCTCCGGCTCGACGACCGGCTGCAGGGTCAGCAGCCCCATCCCGTGCAGAAAGACCCGCGCCCACGCGCCCGCGATCAGCGGCGTCCCCCCGGTGGGCGCCATCGCCCCCGGCCCGTCGTCGCCCGGCTCGAGCAGCTCCTCCGCCGAGATCACCTCCACCTGGACGCCCCCCCGCTGCTCCAGCAGTTGCTTGAGCGTCTGGGCCATCTCCGCCGCGCTCGTCCGCGACCGGTCCAGCGGCACCATCCGCATCTGCGAGCGGGTCGAGAGCGTCGCCGAGTCCAGCCGCTGGGCCAGCGACTCGATCGTCTCGAGCTGGTCGTTCGTGGCCCGCCCGATCAGCGAGTTGCTCGCGCTGTCCACGCGCACCGTCGGCGCCGCGGCGCCCGACGCGTCCTCGCTGAAGACCGCCTCGATGTTCGTCGCCAGCGCCCGCGCGTCCGCGTTGTTCAGCGGGACCACCCGGACCACCCGCCCCCCGCCCGGGCCGTCGCCCGGATCGATGTCGAGGCCGGTGATGACTTCCTCGGCCAGCTCCAGCATCGGGAGCGGAGCGCTGACCACCAGCGCGTTGAGCCGACGCTCCGCCGCGACCTTCACCCCGCCCAGCTCCGGGCTCTGCCCCCGGTTGATCATGTTGTTCGCCAGCTGCCAGCGTCCCCATTCCGGGGCCATCGTCAGCACCGATTCCTGCTGCAGCACACCCTCGACGATCGGCGCCAACGCCTCCGCCCGCGCGTGCTCCAGGAAGACCGTGCGGACACCCAGCTCGCTCGGCTCCACGGCCACCGCGTCCATCGACGCGATCAACTCCGCCGCCTGGTCCACCCGCTCACGCGATCCCGCAACCACCACGGAGTTGCTCCGAGACTCCGCGTTCACGCTCGGCTTCGGCTCGGAGGGGCGCACGCCCAGCGACAACGCCTGGCCGAGCGCCTTCGCGACCGACGCCGCGTCCCCCTCGGTCAGCCGGAAGACCCGAACCTCCACGCCCCCGGATGCCGAGGGCTGATCCAGTGTCGAGATCAGCTCCTCCGCCATCGGCATCAGGGCCGCGGGGGCGCTCACCAACACGCGCGACATCGAGCGATCCGCCTCGAGCGAGGGACGCGGCAGGGACAGCCCCGCCCGCTCCGCCCGCGTGAGGGCCTCCGGCCAGCGCGACCGGTCGCTCAGCATCGATTGCACCGTCTTCGAGACGGCGCTCGCGTCCGCGTGCGCCAGATCGAACGACCGCACTTCCACCAGTGGCATCGCGACCGTCCGGTCGTCGTGCTCCTGGAGGAGCGCCACCGCTCGCGCCACCTGCTCGTCCGACCCGATCACGATGACGCTTCCCGGCGTCGGCTCGGGCGTCAGCTCCAGCGGGCGTCGCCCCTGCGCCATGGTTGACCGGACGATCTGCCCGACCGTCTGGGCGAGCCTCGCCGGGTCACCCTTCGCCGGCGTGAACGTCACCACCGACCGCTCGGGGTCCTCCCCCGCCGTGTCCAGCCGCTCGATCAGCGCCCGCGCCAGCTCGATCGTACTCGCCGGGCCGGAGACGATGAGGCTGTTCGTCCGCGACTCCGCCTCCACCCGGATCTTCGGTGTCTGCGGCAGCCGCCCGCGGTTGTACCGGAGCTGCATCGCCAGCACCCGCGGATCCGTCAGCTGCTGATCCACCAGCAACCGCTCCACCGTGGACGCGATCGCCCGGGCCTCGGCGTGCTGAAGCGCGAACGTCTCCACCGCCGGCTTCTCCGGGTCGAACGGCTGCACGTCGAGCGACTCGATCAGCCCCTCGATCTTCTTCAGATCCGCCTCCGCGCCCGAGAGCAGCAGCGCGTTCGAGCCCGCGGCCGCGATCACGCTCACCGGACCACCCGAGGGCAGCTCGATCGTCGGCATCGCCGAGTTGATCGTCTGCGCCACGCTCCCCGCCTCGGCGTAGGTCAGGGGCGTCACGCGGATCACCGCGCGTCCGACGCTCGCCGCCTCCGTGTCGAGGGCGTTGATCAGCTGCTCGGCGATGTCCAGGATGGACTCGGGCGCGGAGATGATCAGCGTGTTGCTGGCGCCGTCCGAGGCCACGTCCAGCAGCGTCTCCGGCTCGCCGATGATCGCTTGATCGCCCGCGAGCTGCTGCTCGCGCAGCCGCGTCTCCAGCAACCCCTCGAGCAGGGGCGCCAGACGCTCCGCCCGCGCGTGCTCCAGGGCGTACATCTTCAAGCCTGTCGTCGGGCGGTTCGCCCCCCCGTCAACCTCCGCCAGCACCGACTCGATCCGTTCGAAGACATCGCTCGGGCCGGAGACGATCAGCGTCCGGCTCGCCGGCTCGGTGCTCACGGTCACCGGCGCCTGCCCCGTCGCCGCCAGCGCCCCCCGCGCCGCCAGGTCCCGGATCGTCCGCTCCACCGCCGCCAGGTCCGCCCTCGCCACGCGGTAGGTGCGCAGCTCGACGTCCGCGCTCAGGCTCGCCTTGTCCAGCTGCTCCACGATCTGCTCGAACCCCGCCAGACGCTCCGTGGGGGCGTCCACGATCAGTGAGTTCGTCGCCCGGTCCGCCCGGACGAAGATCTCCTTCGGCTGCTGCAGATCCGGCCTCGGACGCCCGCGTGAGTCCCGCGGCATCGGGGGCTCAGGGTACATCTCGTCGATCGTCCGCGCCAGCTCCTCCGCCCGCGCCACCCGCAGCGGGAAGATCCGGATCTGCCGCGCCGCCGAGTCGAAGGACTGCGCGTCGTTCAGCTCCGAGATGATCGACTCGATCTCCGGCAGCACCTCCGGGTGCGCCGAGACGATCAGCGTGTTGGTCGCCGGGTCCGCCTGGATGTTCACCGGCTTGAGCGTCCGCTCATCCACCGGTCGCTGCGCGTACGACCGGTTGAGCACCTGCGCCAGGTTCACCGCTTCGGTCGAGCGCAGCCGCAGGATCCGCAGCGGCGGACGATCGCTCGCCTGCTGCGCGTCCAGCGATCGCACGAGCTGCTCGATGATCGCGAACTGGTCCGGCTGCGCCGCCACCATGATCGAGTTCGTTGTCTCGATCGGCTCGAAGACCGGCCTTGGGCCTCCGCCGACGCGCAGCGAGTCGCTCGCGTCCACCAGCTCCTCCAGGAACCCGATCACCTCGCCCACGGGCGCCAGATGCAGCTCGATCAGACGCACCTCGCGGGCCGCCCCGATCTGCTCCTGCAGCTCGTCCAGGATCCCCATGAACCGATCCATCGCGTTCTCGTCCGCGACGACCTCGAGCGTGTTCGTCTCCTCGTTGACCGAGACGTCCACCGGCCCCGCCCCCGGGATGTTCGCGACCTGCGAGGCGTAGATCGCCATCGCCCGGTCCCGGATCACCGAGGCCTGCGCGTTGGAGATGGGCACGATCCGCAGCCCGCGCTCGATCGGCGCCGCCTCCAACGAGGCGAGAACCTGCTCGACCTTGGCAAACGTCACCTCGTCACCCGCGACGATCAGCGTCGAACTCGCCGGCTCCGTCTCGATGACCACCTGCACCTTCGCCTTGCCCGCCTGCGCGGGGCCCGACAGCGTCCCCTGACGCGCCAGCCCCTGCAGCATCCGCGCTACTGCGTTCAGGTCCGCCTCCACCACGCGGTACGTGCGCAGCTCCGCCACCGGCGGCACCTCGACCCGGTCGAGCTTCTCCGCCAGCTCCTCGAGCGAGTCCCGCCGGTCCGCCGGGGCGTCGATGATCAGGCTGTTGCTCGAGGCGTCGGCGCTGACCGTCACCTCCTTCTGCTCCTGCAGCCAGGGCATCGGGCGGTTGTACCGGTCCCGGGGCATCGGGGGCAGCGGGTAGAGCTTGTCCATCGCCTGCGCCACGTCCACCGCCCGCGCCACCTTCAGCGGGAACAGGAACGTGATCCGCTCCGGCTCGTCCGAGTCCGTGTTCAGTTCCTCCACGAACGACCGGATGTCCGCCAGCAGCTCCTCGTGCGCCGCCACGATCAGCGTGTTCGTCTGACCGTCCGCCCGGACCTCCACCGGACGCGCCAATCGGTCCGCCGCGGGCCGCTTGTTGTACTGCTGCTGCAGCATCGACGCGATCCCGATCGCGTCCGCCGTCCGCAGCTGCAGGAGCCGAAGCGGGGGCAGGTCACTCGGCTCGATCTGGTCGAGGCGCCGCACGTAGTCCGCGATCACCCGGTGCTGCACCTCCTCCGCCGTCACCATGATCGAGTTCGTCCGCTCGATCACGCGCAGCGTCGGCGCCGGCGCCTCCCGCCCCGGGTCCACCGGGTCACCCGAGGCCAGGAACTCCCGCAAGGGCTCGATCAGCTCCGACGCGTCCACCTGCTGGATGTCGATGATCCGCGTGGTGCGCACCGGAGGTGTCAGCTGCTGCACCTGACGCAGCAGCTCCGTGAACCGCTTCATCCCCTGGGCGCCCCCGCGCACCAGGAGCTTCCCGGCCACCTTGTCGATCTCCGCCTCGATCGGCCCCGCCTCGCCCGCCGGCAGGCCCGCCGTCTGCTCCTCGTACAGCTCCAGCGCGCGCGCCAGCGTGCGCTCCGGGTCCGCCCCCTGCAGGTCGATGATCTGCAGTCGCCGGTCAACGCCCCGCTCCCCCTCAAGCTGCTCGATCAGCCCCTCGATGGTCGAGAACTGCCCCGGCAACGCCCGCACAACCAGCGTCCCCAGCTCGTCCAACGCCTCGAAGCTTGGCGCCCGGTACGCCGACCCGTCCGTCGGCGCCAGCAGGGGCCCGGCCAGACGCGTCAGCTGCCCGCTCAGCTGCGAGGGCGTGCCCCGCTCGAGCCGGTAGGTCCGCGTCTCCAGCTCAACGCTCACCTGCGTCTGCGCCGAGCGCAGACGCTGCTCGAACCGCGTCACCCCCTCGCGGGATCCGACGAGCGTGACCGAGCGCGACGACGCATCCAGAATCGCCCGCACCGGGTCGCGCGTCTCGTCCCCGGTCATCCGCTCGACACCCCTGGCCATCTCCAGGATCTGCGCCGGATCCCCCTCCGCGATGCGCACCACCCGCGCCTCATGACGCTGGTCCGGACGGACGTCGATGCCTTCCACCAGCTCCGCGAAGTGCTCCACATCGGTGCCCGGCCCGGAGACCACCAGCCCCCCACCCCCGGGCAGCGACGCGAATCGCAGCACCTGAAGCTGACGGGGCGAGAGCAACCGACGCACGATCTGCTCCGCCTGCGCCGGCGCGACGTGCTCGAGCGGCACGACGCGGGCCGCCCGCTCCGTCACCGACCGGTCCCCTCGACCCATCCCGGGGTCGATCTCCTCCAGCAGCGCCTTCGACTGCGCCAGCAGATCCGCGGACGCCACGACCACGATCTTCCCGACCTCCGGCAACGCCTGGATCGTGGGCCGCCGGTGCTCGGGCAGCCCCCGGAAAAGCGACTGGAGCTGCTTCGCCGCGATCCCCGCGTCCGCCTCGACCAGGGTGAAGGTGGACATCCGCGTCCCGCCCGCGTCCCCGGCGCCGTCGGTGTCGAGCAACGCCACCAGCTCCTCGACCGTCCCCATCCGCTGGCTCGGCCCCACCGCGACCACCGCGTTGAGACGCTCGTCCGCCCGGATCTTCAGCGGAGGCTTCGAGACGTCCTCCACGATCTTCGGGTTCCCGTTCTTGTCGATCTGCATCACCTGGTCGCGTTCCGGCACCAGCCCGCGCAACGACTCGGCCAGCGCGCTGGCCGTCGTGGAACGCACCGGGAACACCCGGAGGTCGAGATCCGCCGGACGCACCGCGTCGATCTGGTTCACGATCTCCCGCAGCCGCCGGCACTGCGCCGCGGTGTCCACGATGATGAGCATGTTCTGCTGATCGATCGCCTGCACCATCCCGGGCGCCTTGACCAGCGGCGCGATCCGCTCGCTCACCTGCGACGCGATCGCGTTGTTCAGGGGAAGGTAGATGGTCAGGAACTCGCTCGGGTCGATCCCCTGCAGCTCGTCGGGACTCAGGACCGGCGTCGGTCGCCTCGCCGCGTCCTCCAACGAGCGCAGCGTCAGGTACTTCGCGTCCCGCTCCAGGCGCACCTGGTGCATCGCCAGGTTGAGGTTGAGGATCTCGAGCGCCTCGTCGAGCGAGTAGTCCGCGGCGCTGATGAAGGTCATCCCCCCGGGCGGGAGGGGCGCCTCCCGGATCACCGGGAGCCCCGACTCGCGCGCGAAGAAGTTGAGCACCTCGTCGAAGGGCAGCTCGATGAAGTTGAACCGGATCCGTGTCTCGCCCGCCTCTCCGATCGAGCCTCCCGGGGGGGCATCCTGACCGGTCTGGAGCGCCGCGTGGGCGGGGACCGCCAGGCCGGCGGTCGCTGCGAGACTCCACGCCGCGATGGCGCGTGCTGAAAGTTGCCGCTGCATGTCGTGCTCCGTCACGTCCGCTCAAGGCGAGCGATGGGCGTCCTGCCCGTCGCTCGCAGTGTACCTATTTCAGCTCACGCCGATCCGCGAGCGACTTACCCAGAAAGACCTCGTACCGGGCGTCCCCGATCCGGAAGACCGCCCGTTCCCCCTCCCCCCCTTCGAAGACCGCCCCCAGCACCGAATCCCCCGCGCCCAGCACCCTCGAACGCCCGTTGCGGGCGTGCACCAGCACCGCCTCATTCCGCGATCCGCCCATGACACCGGCCAATCGCCAGTCCTGGTACGCCGGCGGCGCCGGCTTCGGCGCGGGCGCCTTCGCCACCACCGGCTTCGGCTCGGGCGCCGGCGGGGGCGCCCGGAACAGGCCCCGCCGCCCCATCGCCGCGATCACCGCCCCGGTTTCCTCACCGATCGGGTCCCGCTCGGGCGTCTCCGCCGTCGCCTCCCGGGGCGCCAGATCGGGCGCCATCGCCACCGCGTAGTCCGCCTTGAACTCCACCCGCTCCCGTCCCTGACCCGCCGGACGCATCGTCACGCCCTCAACCCGGTGCACCCACGCCTGGGCCTCCAAGGAGGCGAGCGCTCGCAGCGCCGCCTCCAGCGTCCCGACGCCCTGCACCCGCCCCCGGACCACGTAAAAGTCCGGACGCGACCGCAGACGCTGCCGCAGCTGTGCGAACCCGCCCGTCATCCGGACACGGGCCGCGGGGTTCTCGACCCCCCGGGGCGGTGTGCTGGTCACCACGACCTCCGCCAACCCCGCCTCCGTCGCCAGCTCGCTCAGGCCGGCACGCAGTCGGTGCTCAAGCAGATCCCGCTCACCGGCGAGCATCGTCGTCCCGATCGCGCGAAGCCGGTCCCGGGCGCCCGCCATCGCCTCGACCTGGACGCCGAGCTGCCGAGCCACCGAGCGGGCGCGGGCGATCTGCTCTTGCTTCTCGCTCACCGGACCCAGGATCGCGAGCTGCACGACGATCCCGATCGCCACAAGCGCCCCCGCGACGCCCCCGCCCCAGATCAACCCTCGGCGCCGTTTACTCATCGCGACCCCCTCCCGGACGCAGCTCGATGCTGAACCGATCCGCGACGTCGGCGCCGCGCACCGTCAGCGCGTACCGCCCGTCGGCCAGGACACGCTCGCGAAGCGCAGTCGAGACCTCGCGCGAGGACGCCCGCCCCTCGAGGCCGATCCGTCCGTTCTCCTTCGTGCTCCAGGCGCCCGGGTACGGCGTGGAGCTTCCCTTCGTAAACGCGACGCTCGGCTCACTCGACAGCGCGATCGAGTCGAGCGGCCCTTCCCCCGGCGCGGGAAGCATGCCCACGACCTCGCCGAGGCGCTCCGACCACTCCGGTCCCGCCTCGATCCACGCCGAAAGGTGCTCGGCACGGGCGTCGATCGCCATCGCGTCGAGGTATTCCTTGCGCAGCGTGGAGGCGCGGGCACGCGCGGCCTCCAGTTCCCCCTCAAGCGATCCGAGCACCGACGATCGCGCCACGAAGACGCCTCCGAAGGCCACAATCGCGCCGAAGAGGCCCAGAAGGACCGCCCGACGCACGCCGCTCATCCGGTCGGGCTCTCGCCTCGGGTTCACAAAGTCCAGACCCGCACGGTCCCGGTCGTCCTGGATCGCCAGACCCACCAGAGGCGCCATCGCCCGCGCAACGTCCGGCTTCAGCTCGTCCAGCCCCCCGACCGGTGGCAGCAGCGTCGTCCCGGGCACCTCCAGGTCCGCGGCGCACAAGCGCGCCGTCAATCCTGCCAGCTCGTCATCGCCCAGCACCACGATCGACCCGACGTCGGGCGTCCGCTGCGCCACCCGGAAGCTCATCGCCGTGCGTTTGGCCTCCACGGCGATCCGGCGCGCCAGCCGCTCGACGTCGTCGTCCGGCTCGGGCAGGTCGGCGGTCCGGGCAAAGACCAGCCGCCCGTGCTCGACAAGCGCAAACTCCGCGGAGGTCGGTCCGATCCCGATGCCCAACGCCGGGGCGTCGCCCGCCTCCGCGGCGGCGCCCACCAGTTCGGCGATCCCGGAGGCACGCAGCCGAAGCCCGCCGAGCTTGAGCCCCGCGTTCTCCACCACCTGACGCCGCCACGCGAGCCGGGCGCCCGGGATCGCGCCGACCAGAACCTGCCGGTCCGTCGCCCCCGGCGTCACATCGAACGGGGCGTAGTCGAACACCGCGTCCTCGATGGCGACCGCGGTCTGACGCTGCATCTGCAAGCGGACCACGTTCGCCAGCTCGTGCTCGTCCAGCGCCTGTCCCCCGGGCACGCTCAGGAGCTTGAGCACCACCTCGGAGCGGGGCGCCGCGATCACGACGCGTCCCTTCCCCAGCCCCGCCTGCTCCAGGCGCTCGCGCAGCCAGGAGCCGAGCGTCGCGGGGTCGCCGGCGTCAACCCCGGATGGTCGCCGGATGAGATCCCACCCCGAGACGCGCGCGTTGGCGCCGTGCCCCTGCACGCCGATCGCGCCCAGGTGATCACAATCGAAGTCCATCAGGATCGTCGTGCCCGCGTGCTTCATGGGCTCCCCTCCTCACCCGTGGTCCAGCGCCCGATCCGCCCACCGGGACGCGCGCCGTCCTCCGCTCCCGCGTCCCCTTCAACCTCCGGCGTCTCGCCCAACGCCTCGGGCAGATCGGGCAACGAGAGGTCGAACGCGTCCGCGTCATCGGGCGCCAGGCTCGCGGGATCACGCTCGATCGCCAGCGGGTCGGGCGCCTCCTCGACCGGCGCCTCCCGACGCATCGCCATCGCGAGGTCGAAGCCCGTGACGTCGCGCATGTACGCCACCCTCGGACGACGCGAGGAGACGTCGATCACGCACTCGAGGACCACGCGATCGAGCAGGGGCGCCGCCTCCCCGAGCGGATCCCCGCCGAGCGGTGCGCCCGATTCGAGGGCGCCACCCTCAACCCGCACACGCCACTGGGTCGATCGGGTGGTCAGCCAATCGCTCGCCTCCTGGAACGCGTCTTCGTCGAGGACCCCCTCGACGAGCGGCCAGACGATGGACGTCCGCTGGTCCGCCGAGATGCGTTCGCGGGCGTCCACGATGGCTCGCGCCGCCTCCGCGTCGATGCCCGGGAGGGCGCCGAGCACCACCGCCGAGGCCCGGTTCAGATCCACGAGCCCGCGCACGTGCTCGCTCTCGATCACCGTCAGGGCGTCGAGCCCCTCCGCCCACTCCGACGGGGAGACGCCGAAGCGCCTGTAGAGCGCAACAACGTCGCTCGTCTTCTGGATGTCCGCCCCCTGCTCGAAGAGCCCCTGCAGGAGCGCCGCAGCGGACTCGTCCCATCGTTCCCGCACCGCCCGCCCGAGCCGGTCCGACCACCCAAGCCCCAGATTGATCCGGCGCTTCCCGGCGTGCGCCGCCCCCTTCTCCCCCACCCCGAGCTGGATGTTCGGATCGAACGAGAAGACCGTGAGCACATCCGCGAGCGGGAGTTCCGTGCCGTCCGTCTCGCCGGAGACCGGAGCCGCCCCTTCCTCCAGAAGCTCGCCCGAACCGGCGCCACCGCCGTAGAGCAGCTCCGCCGGAACGCCCTCGACCATCCCCAACTCCGCGATGCTCCCGAAAGGACGGGCGTCAACGATGGCCTGGGCCAGTCGTTCATCGATCATGGGCAGGGCGGCGAGCATCTCCGGCGTCGCGAGGTTGACGTCCAGCTTCGCGTTCTCGCTCGTCACGCGAGGCTCGCCTTCACCACCCACCAGACGGAACGCAGGAGGGGCGCCATCCGTCTCGACCGGAAACGTCCACGACTCGGGCAGCTCGGGCGACGCGCCCAGCAGCAGGTCCTCACGCTGATCGTGCAGGCGCGCCATCACCGCCTGCACGCCCGACCATGCGCTCAGCCGCGACTGCGTCGCCCGGCGGTCGAAGGTCGTCGAAGCGTTCGCGTCCGCCCCGAGCAGCAGCACGGAGGAGCCGATCAACGCCGCGAGGGTGACCACGACCATCACCACGAGGATCACCAGACCCCGGCGCACAGGCGTTGGAGACATGCTCCCGGTCATCCGCCCACCTCCCAGGAGACGCTGGGGGCGTCGGGGATCACCATCACCCGGAGCCGGTCCGGGGCTCGGGTGAGCGGCTCATCCCCCATCCCTTCCGCCTCCGCCGCGTCGAGCAACGCCTCGATGTCATCCGGCTCGCCCGCCTCGACGAACTCCGGTTCCTCCGGTCGGGCAAACCAGATCGCGATCTCAACGGCGCCGGGCAGTTCCCCGGCCTGAGCCGAGTCGTACGAGGACCGCCAGCGCGCGCCACGGAAGTATCGCAACCGAAGCCGCTCCACCGGGCTCGGCAGGATCTCCCCCGAGCCCTCGACCCCGTCGGCGTCGAAGTTGATCTCCAGTTCCCCCGCGCCCGCGTCCCAGTGGAGGGCAAACCTCCGCCGATCCCCCATGAACGCGCCCGCGTGTCCGACCACGCCGCGTGATCGCACCTCGATCGAGTGATCATCCCCGCGCACGCCGGGCTCTCCCGAGACGTCCGCAGCGAAGCTCGTCGCCAGCGCGCCCTCAAGCCGGTCGATCACGAGGCCCGCGTCGATCGCCCGGTCGTGGTGTCGCCGGATCTGCGTCTGACGCAGGGAGAGGTTCCCCAGCAGCCCGAGCGCCCCGCCCGTCACCCCGGCGAGCAGCGCCAGGGCGAGCAGGACCTCGAGCAGTGTGAAGGCTCGGGATCTGGTCGAACGTCCGCTCACGGGCGACCTCCCCCGGCCTGCTCCGTGATCTCGTCCACCTCACCCACGCCCTCCGGGCCGTCATCGCGCAGCCGGAGGAGCTGATGCAGCGTCACGCCCACCCCGGGCGCATCGTCGCGGTGCGCGCGCACGCTGACGAGCGTCAGCCCCGTGAAGGGCGAGAGCTGCGACTCGATCTCCAGAGACCATCCGCTGGGCTCCCCGGTCGAGTCCGACAGCTCGATCTCGTCCGACGATCGGGGCCCGCCCGTGTCTTCCGTCTCCGCCATCGCCTGCGCGGGGTCCCACGCGGGGACGGGACCGGCCAGGCTCTCGGGCGAGGCGATCCCCGCCTCGATCTGCGCCAAGGCGCTGCGGGCCAGGTCCTCAGCGACCGCCAGGTCTGCCGCACGGATCAATCGCTCCCCCGAATCGCGGACGATCGAGGTGATCGCCATCGACATGGTCACGAGGATCGCCAGGGAAACCAACGCCTCGAGGAGCAGGGCGCCATGGGGGGCGCGTCGGGTCATGGCGCCACCTCCCCTAGCGGCGCCAGATCGTCAAACGGGGGCGCCTCGTCATCGGGCGCCGCACCCGCGACCGGGTCGATCGCCGGTGTGCGGAACTCGAGCGAAACCCGAGCGGTCCACGCGCTGATCGTCAGGGTCGCCCAACGCGGGGGGACCGCCTCCGGGTCCGGGGTCGTCGGGGCCAGCCAGATCGAGGCGGGGACGATCGCCTCCGAGCCGGGCAGGAAGACCGCGAGGGTGCGCGCCGGGTCGAGCGACTCGAGCGGCGCCGGCTCGGGAAAGGCGGACGCCTCCGGGGGCGCCGCGTCGGTCGCCTGCTCAAGACTCGCCGGATCGGTCTCCCGAAGCTCGAAGCCCGGCCCCAGCTCGGCCAGGGGCTTCCAGATCCGTTCCTCCTCGGAAGGGCCCGCGTCGAACCCGGAGCGTTCGCCCTCCGCGTCCGGCTCAACCGGCTCGGGGCGTCCGCCCGCGACGGACCACTCGATGACCAGCCGGCCCGACGAGTCCGACCGTGCCCGCACCTCCACCGGCTGCCCCGAGGCCCGGGCTTCGCCCAGCGCGGTGCGCAGCGCCCCCGCGAGCCGCTCGGCGGCGCCCTCGAAGGAGCCGCGTTCAAGCCGCGAGCTGATCGCGGGCATCGAGAGGCCGAGCACCACGCCCAGCACGCCCAAGGCCACGAGAACTTCCAGGAGTGTGAACCCCCGACTCCGCATTGTGCCGCTCCGACGGATGGTGAAGGTTCAAACCACCCTCACCGTGCGATCAGGGTCCCTCGGGGGCGAGCAGATCGCCGCCGAACTCGTCGTCCTCATCCGTGCTCGTGCGCAGGTGGATGTCGTCCTCGGTCCCGTCTTCCTTGTCCGGGCCGTAGGACCAGACGTCGAAGGTGGGACCGGCGGCGGCGCCCTCTTCGTCGTCGATCGCGAACTCGTCGGATTCGGTGGAGTACCCCCACTCGCTTCCCCAGAGGTCGCGGGGCGTGGGGCTCTCGAGGTACCCGGACCAGACGGTCTGGTCGGCGTCGGGATCGAGCGTCTCCTTGCTCCAGAGAACCGCGACGCCCTCCTCCTCCGTCGGATAGCGCCGGTAGTCCAGGCGGAAGGCCCGCATCGCGTTCTCAAAGGACTCGAGCTGCACGCGCGTGGCCTGGATGTCCGCCTTGTCGCGTTGCCCGAAGACCGCGAATCCGACGATGCCCGCCAGCACCAGCATGATGGCGAGCACGATCATGATCTCGATGAGGCTGAACCCCCGGGCGACACGGGGCTGACGATGGGTGCGGGAGGAGAGTTTCATCAACGCGCTTCCTTTCTTCGCCACCCGGAACACGCCCGGGCGGGCCGTCCTTGGTCGATTTGTCCGAACCCGACGCTCCCGGCGGGTCCAATGGGCGCCCCGGATCCGGGGCTGGGAGCGCCGGCCCGCCCCGAAGTCCCCCTGAGAACGGGAGATCGAGAGGCTAGCCAGCACTAGTCTTAGTCCACACTAGCGTCTGGTCCGACCCGCCGCAAGGGGGGACTTCGGTTCTTGACCCAACCTTTCTCGTGGCGATCCGGGTCGGCTCAGGCCGCGCCGCTC
>JBITAG010000260.1:0-11670 GCA_044439985.1 Phycisphaerales bacterium JB059
GAGGTGGACCTGACCGGGGACGTCGCGGGGACGGGGGATCTGACGCTCGAGCCCTTCTCGCTGACCCGGGCGATGGAACTCGGCGGGGCGTTGGACGCGGGGGCGGGGTTCTTCGATCTGACCGTCGCCGAACTCAACCGCCTGCAGGACGGCTTCAACTCGATCACCATCGGGCGGACCGGAGCGACGGGCGCCCTGGGCTTCCACGGGTTCACCTTCCTGGACGACGTCTCGCTCGTGACGAGCGGCGTCATCCTCATCGATGGGCTCCTGGCCAACACCGGCGGCTCGGTCACCCTCGGCGACGCGACCGATCCCACGGCGACGATCACCCTGGACGTCGGCGGGAACACCATCACGACCACGGGCGGGGCCATCACGCTGCACGGGGACGCCGTGCTCGCCCAGGACACCACGCTCGACACGGGCGCGGGCGGCGGGGACGTGACCATCACCGGCGTCACGGACGCGAGCGTCTCCGGCGGCTCGGCCCTCACCGTGACCTCGGGGACGGGGGCGATCGAGCTGGGCAAGATCGGCTCCGGCGCCGCGCTCTCCGCGTTGAGCCTCGCCGGCGGGGACATCACCCTCGACGGGATCGGGACGTTCGGATCCCTGGGCGTTACGGGCATGACGGACGTGGTGTCCACGGGAACGCTCACGCTCGGGGGACAGTTCTATCACGGCGCGAGCCAGAGCTACGACGCGACGGGCGGGTTCGTCGCGACGAGCGACCTGGTCTTCGACGCCGACGGGGTCGCCTCGGCCATCACCTTCGCGGGAGGGGACTTCGCTCTTTCCGGCTTTGGGTTCGGCGCGGTCACCGACGGGGGGGACTTCACCTCCACCGCCCGGTTCCTCGGCTCGGGCATGACCGGCGAGACGCTCTCGATCGACGCGGGGTCGGGCGCGGTCGCGCTCGCGGATGTCGGGACGGCGGGCGCCCGGCTGGCGTCCGTCAGCGTGTCTGGCGCGACGGTCAGCCTCAACGACGTCTACACCCTCGCTCAGGTCGGCGCCTCCGGCGATCAGACCTTCGTGGGCGCCCTGACGCTCAACAGCACTTACGACTCGATGGGTGGTGACATCACCTTTGACGGCAACGTCACGGGGCTGGGCACGGTCATCGCGGACGCCGCGGGCGGGACGATCACCTTCACGCGGGAGACGATCACGGCGCCCGAGTTCGATCTGACCGCCGCCTTCTACGACTTCACGGGCATGACCCCCACGATGACCGCGACAACGGGAGACATCGACTTCAACGGGGGGAGCATCCGCCTGCTCGGCCCGACGGAGATCACCTTCGTTGCCGTGGGCGGGGCGAGCACCAACATCACCCTCGCGACGATCGTGGGCTCCGGGTCGGAGCGAGTGGTGGGGACGGCGTCCGGGTTCATCCAGCTCAATGGCGTTGGATCGAGCGCGGGCACGGGGCTGGACGATCTGCTCCTCACCGCGAGCGACGTCTTCTTCTCCGGGGCGGTCTGGACCGACCGGGTGGAGTTCCGACCCTTCGCGGCCGACGGGGACATCCTCCTCGGCGCCGGGTCGAGCGGGTCCACGCTGGACATCACCGACGCCATGCTCGCGGCCCTCCGGGGGAACTCCCAGGTGGTGGTCGGGCGGCTGGACGGTTTCGGCTCGATCCTGGTCGGCGGGTTCAGCCTGAGCGCCGACCTGCAGATCCGGACGCCTCTGGCCGGAGGCGTGATCACCGTGACCGGTCCGGTCAACATCACCGGGGGCTCGGACATCTGGTTCCGGGGTGACGCGCTCGTGCTCGACGGGAACGTCTCCACGCAGGGTGGCGACATCACCAGCGACTCGGGCGCGAGCGTCTCCGGGCCCGTGCTCCTCTCGACGCAGGGCGGCGACCTCAACTTCGCCGGCTCGTTCGAGGGATTGGTCGACGGGGACGGCGATTTGGAGATCGATTACGGCTCCGGAGAGATCAACTTCACGGGAGGCTCGGCGGGGTACGGCCTGGTCAACCGCCTCGCCTCACTCTCCCTCACCGGTGATCAGATCAACCTCAACACCGTCCGCACGACCGGCGACCAGACCTTCACCGGCTCGACCCTCATCGACAACCTCCCCGTCGCGGGTGTGCTCGACAGTGTCAGCGGGGACATCACCTTCGACGGGATGGTCACGATCGAGGGGGACTCGCTCATCACGACCGGGGGGGGGCGGATCGCCTTCCTGGATCTGGTCGAGGGCGCCGGGACGGGCATGGAGATTCTCCGCCTCAACGCGGGGGCCGGGGGGACGGTGGTTCTCACGGGGGTGAGCGGGGCGGGCAAGGACATCGAGTCGCTCATCATCAACGCGATGTCCACGACCTTCCACGACGACGTGTACGTTGCCGACCAGCTCACCATCAACAGTGACTCGGTGCTCAACGCATCCGGGCAGGCCGACGGGGTGCTGACCTTCTGCGCCGCCGACGCCCTCTTCAACGGGGCGATCACCTCCAGCGTGTCGGGCGCCTCGGGGCTGGAGGCCCTGGTGTCGGGGACGACCACGTTCGCCGGTCCGATCGGGCAGGGGAGCGGGCGTCTGCGGTCGATCTCGACCGACGCGCCCGGGACCACGGTGCTCGCCGACGACATCTCGACGCAGCTGGGGATGACCTTCGGCGATGACGTGCTCATCGCGGGGGATGTCACGCTCCGGTCCTACGACCCGACGGCCGCGGGGTCGATCCGGTTCATGCAGACGGTTAACGCGGACGGCACGCCGGGACGGAAGCTCACCGTGCTGACCGATCTGACCGGGGGCGAGCTGGACGGGGGGAGCCTGGACCCGGATGTCGCGGTGATCCAGTTCGTGGGCGACATCGGGACGGCGGTGGGGGGGGAGCTGGCCGAGTTGAACCTCAACTACAGCGCCTCGCTCGGCATCGACGGCCATCTGGTCGTGCCGGTGAACGCGACGATCATCTTCGGAGACAGCGCGGCCTTCCTCGCCAGCGGCGCGACGCGGGACTTCACCGTGAACGTCGGCCAGTTCAACATGGGGTTCAACGAGAAGGTCGGCGTGCCCGGCGCCCTGCATCTCAACGCGAGTGACAGCGCCAGACTGGGCGACATCACCAGCGCCGGGGATATGTTCGTGACCACCCCGAGCGTGACCTTCCTGCTTCGGGAGTTCGGGTCGGTGTACGACCCGATGAGCGGGTCCACCGCCTTCGACGAGGGGCTCGACTTCGTCTCGGGGGGGACGCAGATTGTGTTCACGACGGGGTCGATCAGCTACCTCGGCTCAGGCGCGAACCCGATCTTCGCGGTCGCGGGCGGGAACGTGACCATCGGCGACCCCCTGGAGATCCGGTCGTTTGACTCGACGGTGCAGGGGCTGATGTCCGGGATCATCCTGCTCGATGTGCGTTCGCTCGGGCCGACGAACACGAACGTCGCGGAGGCGATCGCGGGGGCGGTGCCGCGTGAGAGCCAGTCGGGCGTGGTGCAGGAGGACACGACCGTCGGTCTGGCGGCGCAGGAGGCGCTGCGCGAGCTGGGCATCTACCCGCGGGCGACCCTGCTCGACCCGCGCCTGACCGAGGAGCAGCGGACGGCCCTGTTCGAGTCCGTCCTCGAGTCGCTGCTGGGTCTGGCGATCTACAACGACATGCCCGGGGAGTCGGAGCCGGAGTACACCGAGGTCACCGTGGACCGGCTCGAACTCGAGCTGGTGGATGAGATCCTGGCCGACTACCGGGGCCTTTTCAGGCGTGAGGTCCGGGACCCGGAGACGGGCGAGATGAAGATCGAGGACCGTCGGACCCTCATCCGGGACGTGCTGGGTGAGGCGGTGGACGGGTACTTCGAGGCCCTCGATCCCGAGGACTTCGACACGGACCAGTTCATCGAGTTCCTCCGCGACGGGGGCGAGCAGACCAGCGAGGCCCTCGGCTACATCGTCGAACTCCAGAGCCTCTTCCAGCGCATCCAGCTGCTCGGACTCTCCGCCTTCGAGGTCGCGGGGGTGAAGAACGCCCTCTTCGGCGCCGTCCGCCCGGCGGACCTGACCGCGACGGAGCTGGAATCCCTGCTCGATCGGGCGCCGATCGTGGACCCGGCCAGCCCCCCGGCCCCCTGACGCCGAGGGGCGACGGGTCAAGCTGGGGCGTGGAACACCGTGCCGGTGTGGAACGTGACGGGTGGATACTTGTCCGGAGGTTTCTGGGCGGGATACTGCTCTTTCCACCCGCGTGCGGCGTCGCGGGGACAGTCAACATCCAGTTGCGGAGAGAGCCATGACCAGGGTCAGCGTCCGAGGCGAGGCGGTCGGAGCTTCCACGGAATGGGAGATGAGTTCCGGGCAGTACCAGGCCGGACGCGAGCGGGTGGATGAAGTCTTCGCGCAGGATGTCTTCTCGCTCCGCACGATGCGGGAGCGTCTGCCCAAGGACGTCTTCACCGCGGTCCAGAGCGTCGTCGAGCAGGGGGAACGACTCAGCGAGCGGCACGCGGACGTGATCGCCTCGGCGATGAAGGACTGGGCCCTCGAACGCGGGGCGACCCACTTCACACACTGGTTCCAGCCGCTGACCGGACTCACCGCGGAGAAGCATGACTCGCTCATCGTCCCCGACGGGCAGGGCCACGTCGTCTTCGGGCTCTCCGGGAAGGACCTGATCCAGGGAGAGCCCGACGCCTCGAGCTTCCCCTCCGGCGGCCTGCGGGCCACCTTCGAGGCCCGCGGGTACACCGCCTGGGACGTCACCAGCCCCGCCTTCATCATCCACGGCTCCAACGGCGCGACCCTCTGCATCCCCACGGCGTTCGTGAGCTACAACGGGCAGGCCCTCGACAAGAAGATCCCCCTCCTCCGATCGATCGAGGCCCTGAGCGATCAGTCGATGCGTCTGCTGCGCCTCTTCGGAACCGACGCGGGGGTGAACCGCGTGATGACCACGCTGGGCGCCGAGCAGGAGTACTTTCTTGTCGATCGAAACCTCTACCACGCCCGGCCCGACCTGGTGACCTGCGGGCGGACCCTCTTCGGCGCCCGCCCCCCGAAGCACCAGCAGCTCGACGACCACTACTTCGGCGCGATCCCGAGCCGCGTGCTCGCCTTCATGTCCGAGGTGGAGGATGAGCTGTACCGCCTCGGGGTTCCGGTCAAGACCCGTCACAACGAGGTGGCGCCCGGGCAGTACGAGATCGCCCCGGTCTTCGAGCAGACCAACGTCGCCTCCGACCACCAGATGCTGGTGATGCAGACGATCAAGCGCGTCGCCCCCCGGTTCGGGTTCTCGGCCCTGCTCCATGAGAAGCCCTTCGCGGGCATCAACGGCTCGGGCAAGCACCTCAACTGGGCCCTGAGCGCCGACTCGGGCATGAACCTGCTCGACCCGCGCGACGAGACGCACACCAACCTGCAGTTCATGACATTCCTCTGCGCCGTGATCCGCGCCATCCATATCAACGGCGACATCCTCCGGGCCTCCGTCGCCTCGATCGGCAACGATCACCGCCTCGGCGCCAACGAGGCGCCCCCCGCGATCATGTCGATCTTCCTCGGCGAGATGCTCACCGACATCGTTGAGCAGCTCGAGCACGGCACGCCGGAGCGGACCATGGCCCCCGGGCGCCTCGACCTCGGCGCCCGGTCGCTCGCCCTCCTGCGTCGCGACCCGGGTGATCGCAACCGGACGAGCCCGTTCGCCTTCACGGGCAACAAGATCGAGCTTCGGGCGGTGGGTTCAACCGCCGCAGTCGCCTGGCCGAACACGGTCATCAACACCATCGTCGCCGAGTCGATCGATTACATCGCGACCACCCTCGAGAACCGGCTCGAGGGGGAACGCTCGAGCGAGCGATTCCAGGACATCGTCGTGGGCACGCTGAGCGAACTCGTCCGCGAGCACAAGGCGGTGATCTTCAATGGGGACAACTACACGCCCGAGTGGCACGAGGAGGCCGAACGCCGCGGGCTGCCCAACCTGCGCAACACCGTGGAGGCGATCCCCGTGCTCAGCTCCGACCGGGCCAAGGAGGTCTTCTCGAAGTACGGGGTGCTCGACGCGGAAGAGCTGAACTCACGCGTCAACATCTTCATCGAGAACTACGTCACCCAGTGCGAGATCGAGGCCGAACAGATGTGCTCCATCGGTCGGACGATGATCCTCCCCGCGGCCCACGAGCATCAGCGCCGCCTGGCGGAGACGGTCTCGGCGACGCAGGCCGCGGGCGTGGACGCCGAGGGCGCCCGGGCCACCCTCGAGGAGTTCGCCGAGCTGACCGGCCGCTTCCGTGAGCGGCTCTCGGCGCTCGAAGAGGCGTCCGGGGAACACCACGACGAACCCCTGGAGCACGCCCGGCGCATCAAGGCGACCGTTCATCCCATCATGGACGAGCTGCGAGAGATCGGGGATGAGCTGGAGCGTCAGGTCGCCGACGATCTCTGGCCCCTGCCCACCTACCGGGAACTGCTCACCATCCGCTAGGCCCGCCCCCGACGCGATCCCGCGACCGGGGAGCCCGCCCACGCCCCCTCGCCGGGGGTTGACTTTCCGAGGTGGGCTCCAATACTGGCATCATGGCGTCAGTAATCCAGAGTTCCGCCCCGACCCCGAGGCAGGCCTTCCGGCGGCGAGCGCGCCTCGACCGGCTTCTCGAGCCCGACCTGCTCAAGGCCCTCGCCGAGCCCACCCGGGCCCGGCTGCTCTCCTGCCTGCTCAAGTGCGGTCGTCCCTGCTCGGTGACGGAGGTCGCCGAGTGCTGCTCGATCGACTTTTCCATGGTGGCGCGCCACCTGGCGACGATGGCCCGGGCCGGGCTGCTCACGAGTGAGAAGCGGGGGCGCACGGTCTGGTACGCCGCCGACGCCGCCGGACTCGCCGCCCGCTTCCGGGACCTGGCCGACGCGATCGAAGAGATCACCCCGGTGGGCGGGTGTGAGAACGACTGCGGATGTTCCACCGACACGGGAGAGGGCCAGTGAGCGCTTCTGATCGTCCACGCGTGCTCTTTCTTTGCACGGGCAACTCCTGCCGCAGCCAGATGGCCGAGGGGTGGGCCCGCCACCTGCTGGCCGACCGGATCGAGGCGTGCAGCGCGGGGACCGAGCCGCACGGGCTCAACCCCCTCGCGGTCCGGGCGATGAACGAGGCCGGCGTTGATATCTCCAATCACACGAGCAAGCGGGTCGAGGCGTGCGATCCGGGGTCGCTGGATCTGGTGGTGACAGTCTGCGGGCATGCCCATGAGCACTGCCCGGTCTTCCTGACCCAGAGCCCGAGGACGCGTGTCGTCCACCACGGATTCGATGACCCGCCGAAGCTCGCCGCGGACGCCGCGAGCGGGGAGGAGGCGATGGGGCCGTACCGACGCGTGCGCGACGAAATCCGGGCGTTCGTCGAGACGCTCCCGGAACTCCTTGATCAACGACCCATCAACAACGGAGCCAACGCGCAATGACCCAGACCACCGCCGCCCCGCACGAGCCGGTGTGCGCGACCGCCCGCCCGGGCCGTCTCGGGTTTCTCGACCGCTTTCTGACGCTCTGGATCTTCCTCGCGATGGGCGCGGGGGTGCTGCTCGGGCGGCTGGCGCCGGGCGTGAGCGAGGCGATCGACCGGGTCTCGATCGGGACGACCAACATCCCGATCGCGATCGGGCTGATCCTGATGATGTACCCGCCGCTGGCGAAGGTTCGGTACGAGAAACTGCCCGAGGTCTTTCGGGATTGGCGGGTGCTCACGCTCTCGCTGGTGCAGAACTGGATCGTGGGGCCGGTGCTGATGTTCACCCTCGCGGTGATCTTCCTGCGCGACCAGCCCGAGTACATGATCGGTCTGATCATGGTCGGGCTGGCGCGGTGCATCGCGATGGTGTTGGTCTGGAACGATCTCGCCCGGGGCAGCAGCGATTACGCCGCGGGTCTCGTCGCCTTCAACAGCATCTTTCAGGTGCTCTTTTTCGGCGTCTACGCCTGGATCTTTATCACGTGGCTCCCCCCGATGCTCGGGATGGAGGGCGCGGTGGTGGACATCAGCATCGCCGAGGTCTTCAAGAGCGTGATGATCTACCTGGGCATCCCCTTCTTCGCGGGCATGCTCACGCGCTTCGTGCTCCGGCCGATCAAGGGGGACGCGTGGTACACGAAGACCTTCATCCCCACGATCGCCCCGATCACCCTCATCGCCCTCCTGCTGACGATCGTGGTGATGTTCAGCCTGAAGGGGGAGCGGATCGTGGCGTTGCCGCTCGACATCCTCCGCATCGCCATCCCGCTGACCATCTACTTCGTGATCATGTTCCTCGTGAGCTTTCTGATGGCCAAGAAGGTGGGGGCGGACTACCCGCGGGCCGCGACGCTCGCCTTCACCGCCTCGGGGAACAACTTTGAGCTGGCGATCGCCGTCTCGATCGCCGTCTTCGGGATCGGGTCCGGGGTCGCTTTCGCGACCGTGGTCGGCCCCCTCGTCGAGGTGCCGGTCCTGATCGGATTGGTCAGCGTCTCGCTCTGGCTCGGGCGTCGGCTGTACGCCGGTCAGGCGACCGAAATGGACGACGGCGTCGCGGCCGGGTGAGTCCGGGCCTGCTCAGGGGAGAGGTCCCGTACCATGTGGGCGATGCCCGCCTCACCGTCGGAAACCCCAGCCTCGACCGCCGTCAAGCGTCTCATCGAGGAGCACGGCGGGCGGCTCTACCAGCTGGCCAGCCGGTTCTGCGGGAACCGGGACGAGGCGGAAGACTTGGTGCAGGAGGTCTTCCTCAACGCGTACCGGGGGTGGGACGGGTTCCGCGGAGAGTCCGACGAGCGGACCTGGCTCTACCGGATCGCGGCCCGCGCCTGCCAGCGGATGCACCGCAAGCGGTCGGGGGAACCCGAGCGGATCGGGTCGCTTTCTGACCTGCTCCCCTTCGGCGCGCCGCGGATCGCGGTGATCCCCGCCGAGCAGGACGACGCGCTCCAGCAGCAGATCACGGCGGAAGCCAGGGAACGCCTGGAAGCGGAGATCACCCACCTCCCCGAGGACTTTCGCGTCCCGCTCATCCTCAAGGAGATCGCCGGGTTCAGCGTTCGGGAGGTCGCCGAGATCCTCGGCCTTGAGGAGGCCACGGTCCGGAGCCGGGTGCACCGTGCCCGGCTGAAGCTCCGCGCCGCGGTGGAGCGCGTCCTCCCGAAGACCGCCGAGCCTGCGCCCCCGCCGCGCTACCCGGAGCAGACCTGTCTGGACCTGCTCAACGCCAAGCAGGAATCGCTGGACCGGGGGGTCGAGTTCGACAACCGGGTGATCTGCGAGCGGTGCCGCTCCGTCTTCGCGAGCCTGGACCTGACCCAGCAGGTGTGCCAGGACATGGCCCGGGGCGATCTCCCCGCGGGGCTGCGCGAGCGTCTGATCGAGCGGCTTCAACAGACGACAGACGGGTAGCGGTTTTTTTGGTCAGCGGGGGAACGCCGCGGGCGTTCGTGTCTCTAACCGTGGGGCGCCCACCCTGAACGCCCAAGAGAACGGAGGCACGAACCATGACCCAGACCATTCAGGCAAGCCCGCACACGGAGACGGTGCGTCAGGCCGCGCCCGAGGACGTCGCCCGCTGGCTCGATGAGGGTGACGCGGTGCTGATCGACGTCCGGGAGGACTTCGAGCACGCCGAGGCTTCTATCGACGGCGCGGTGCACACCCCGCTCTCGGCGATCGATCCCGAGGGGATCCGCCGGGCCCACGCCGGGCAGCGGCTGGTGTTCCACTGCAAGGCTGGCCGCGTCGCCGAGGCGGGCGAGCCGGTCTACTGCCTCGCCGGGGGGATCGACGCGTGGCGGGCGGCGGGGCTCCCGATCAAACGCTCGGCCCACGCCCCGCGGCTTCCGGTCATGCGACAGGTGCAGATCGTCGCCGGGTCGCTGGTCGTCATCGGCGTCGCGTTGGGCCTGCTCGTGACCGCCTGGTTCCTCGCCCTCTCCGCCTTCGTCGGGTGCGGGCTGGTCTTCGCCGGCGCGACCGGGTGGTGCGGCATGGCCCGCCTGCTCGGGGTCATGCCCTGGAACCGTCCCCCGAAGGCCAGGAGCAACTAAGTGAATCAAGGGAGAACCAACATGACCACCAACGCGCAACACCACTACGAGACCTGGCCCGCCACGATGACCGCGATGAAGGAGCAGGCGCCCGACATCGGTCAGGGCTTCGGGATGATGTACAAGAAGCTCATGGGCGACGGGGCGCTTACCCGCCGCGAGAAGGAACTCATCGCGCTCGGGATCGGGATGGCGATCCGGTGCGAGCCGTGCATCTACGCCCACGTCGAGTCGGCGGTGAAGGCGGGCGCGACGCGCGAAGAACTCCTGGAGATGGCCGGCGTCGTCGTCGCGATGCAGGGCGGCCCCGGGTACGTGCACGTCCCCGAGCTGATCGACGCGCTCGACGCCCTGGGCGTCTGATCCCGAGGGGGCGCACGCCCCTGTCCGAGAGGAACCCGTCATGCGCCTCAATGTGATCGTTTCCCTGCTCGCCGTGGCGCTTCTTCCGCTGCTGGTCGGCCTCCGCGCGCCGAGCCAGCCCGACGCGGAGGTGACGCCCCAGCCCCGCCAGACGCTCCGGCAGGTCTTGGACCGAGCGCTTGATGACGAGCGGCACGCGATCGCGTTCTACGACGCGGTGATGCGCGTGCACGGCGAGCGCCGCCCATTCTCCAACATCATCCGCGCCGAGCGAAGGCACGAGGCCGCCCTGCTCGGCCAGTACGAGCGGCTCGGTCTGTCCCCGCCCCCCGATCGCTGGGCGTCCCAAGCCTTCAAGATCCCCGAGAGCTTCGCGGAGGTCTGCGACGCCGCGGCGGTGGCGGAGGTGCGCAACCTCAGGCTCTATGAAGCGCTGGAAGAGACGATCGAGGACGAGCAGGTTCTAGCGGTCTTCGTGAACCTCCGCCGGGCCTCGGCGGAGCGGCATCTCCCGGCCTTTCAACGCCATGGCAGTGGGTGGGGGGCGCTCGATGCCGGCGCCCTGTCGGCGTCGCAGCAGAGACAACGCGACGAAGCCGCGCTCGCCCGCGGGGAGCTGTTCTCAACCCTGCTTGCCGAACTCAGTGAGGCCATCGATGCCGGGGGCGCCGCGAACGCGATCAATGTCTGCGCCGTGCGGGCGCCCGCGATCGCCCAGGACGTGAGCGAGCGCCACGGCGTACGCATCGGTCGCACTTCATGGAAGCTCCGGAACCCGAGTAACCGGCCCCCGGTCTGGGCCGATCTCGCGGCCGACGATCGCCCCGAAGAACTCAGGTTCTTCGCCGACCGCTCAGGCCGCTTCGGCGCCCTGCTTCCCATCCGGCTCGCCGGCAACTGCCTGGCCTGCCACGGCGCCCCGTCCGATCTGGCGCCCGGCGTCCCCGAGGCCCTGGCCCGGAGATACCCCGACGATCGGGCGACGGGCTTCAAGGCGGGCGATCTGCGTGGCTGGTTCTGGGTCGAGGTTCCCGCGACCGCAGGGGCGCCCGCGCCGGAGTGAGCCGGATCCGAGTTCGCCGGGACGCAGGCCCAAAACCAAGCAAGCCCCGCGATCGGCGGGGCCTGCAGAAGCACGGGCGGAAGGATTCGAACCCTCAACCTCCTGATCCGTAGTCAGGTGCTCTATCCAGTTGAGCTACGCCCGCGTGCGGACGGCTACGGTACGCCCGGCCCCGCCCATCGGCAAGTCCTCCGGGGGGCGGATCGTCC
>JBITAG010000261.1:0-4093 GCA_044439985.1 Phycisphaerales bacterium JB059
GGATTATGTGGTGCCCTGGGCTTGAACGCACCGGGGCCGCCGATCCTCGCGTACCGCCCGAGGACACCCCCCCGCATCATCTCACCCACCCCCCCCCCGCCGACCCGCGTTCACACTCATCGAGCTGCTGGTCGTGATCGCCATCATCGCCCTGCTCATCGGCATCCTCCTTCCCGCGCTCGGCAAGGCCCGAGAGAGCGCCAAGGTCGCCAAGTGCCTCGCCGGCACTCACCAGATGGGCATCGCCATGAGCACCTACGCCAACGACCAACGCGACTGGTTCCCCGTCCAGCCCATCCCCGACAACTCCCAGTTCACCGGGAAGATCGACGCCCAGTGGGTCTACGGCGGGGTCGCCGGCCTCTTCAGCCTCCGCCAGATCGGCGACGGCGTCGCCCAGGGCTCCGGGGGCACCGGCGACGTCGGCTACTTCGGCGCCCCCGGGCACATCAACGAGTACGCCAACGGCAACGACGAGCCCATCCTCCTCAGCTACCTCGCCGGCTTCGAGACCCTGCTCTGCCCCTCCGACAAGGAGGACTACTACTACGGGCGCCCCCCGAACTGGATCAACACCCTCTATGAGAACGGCGTCCAAAAGACCCCGGAAGCCCCCGGCGGCGAGCCCGACGTCATCTCCTACAACATCAGCTACATGTACATCGTCGGCTTCAAGATGAACGAGCCGACCATCGTCGCCCCCGCCCCCCTCTGGGGCGACGAGACCAACGGCAACGACATCCGCACCAACTCCTTCTACCAGAACGACCAGTGGCGCGACGTCGGCCTCGCCGGCAACCCGGGCGCCTACGAGGGCGACCCCGACTACATCGACCAGAGCTACGCCGACCAGGACAACCACGGCGCCGACGGGGGCAACTGGGTCTTCATCGACGGGCACTCCGACTTCCTCAAGGGCAACATCCACGCCACCTTCTTCGATCCCTTCGAGGACTCGGAGGGCGAACGCCGCCCGCGGACCAACTCCCAGAGCGTCAACATGATCCGCCCGGGGCGCAGCAACGACCTGATGACGATCGACTGATCACCATCCCGTATCGCGATCACCCCCAAGGCCCCGGCGACACCCATCGCCGGGGCTTCTTTGTGGTCTAGGCAGACCACGCCTGCTCCGCCCGCCCGTCCCTGACGGGCACAAGAAAGGGCCGCCCCGACAGGCGGCCCTGATCAATGGCGGTGATTGCGAGAAGTGTCGAGGCGGCTTACCAGATCTTCGGGTCACCGCTCCGGTCGCCGTGCTGGGCTTCCATGAACTCGATGGACTCGTCGGTGTTGTCGCCGTCAACCCAGGTCGTCCCGCTCGGGTGCCACGGGTTGGGGTCCGTCCAGGCTTCCTGAATGGTCATCGCATCACCCGAACCGTCCCAACGGGCGACGTTGATGTTCGAGCCGTGACGCACGCTCAGAAGCAGGTTTTCCTGGCCCTCGAGAGTTTCCTTCCCCCATGCGATGGACTCTCGGAACGTCGGGGTGGAGTCCGTAAAGGAACCGTATCGCCCGGGAATCGCAGCAATATCAAAGTCGAGCACCAGGCGTTGTGGATCCAGATACCTGGTCCCCTCAGCGAACGCGACCTTCGACGCGACCTGCGTGCCCACGCGGTCAAGACGGTGGCGGAACCCGCCGGGCTGACGGGGGCCGTTGGGGTGAGACATCATCATGACCGCAAGTGCATCCTCGCCGTAAGGGAGGTTGATGGAACCACCGACTTCGGCGATCAGCGAACGAAGGTAAGATATATTGCTGCCGAAGTTGTCCCGGCTGAGGTGGGCAAAGCCGGATGGCATCAAGTAACTGCCCTGCCGATACCCGCGATCGTTAAAGATCCGCTCGAAGTCGTCGATATCACCTGCTGAGCTGTAGGGCTCGTCGTAGTACTCACGCGCGGAAGGACAACCGAGCACATCCCAGAGCTGGGCCTGCTTGTTTGCCCGGTTGCCCGGCAGATTCATCGAATCGCCGATCACGGGCGTCAACCAATCCTGCGTCGAGACCGGGGTTGACGCGTTCTGGTTTCCTTCCATGCGGTCGGCGCCTGAGACAAGACCAGCCCCTCCGGGGTCGATCGCTCTGCCAAGGTAAGGCGTCCCGATATTGACCGGCGAACTGTAATGGTCTCTGAAGTCAGCCGCGTACAACTGCTGGCCCTGGTTGATACCACGCATCGTGGTCTTGCACACCAGATCCCGAGCCGACTCGCGCGCCTGGCCGAGCGCCGGCAGCAGGATTCCGATCAGCAGCGCGATGATCGCGATCACCACGAGCAGTTCGATCAGTGTGAACGCGGTCGGGCGAGACCGTTTTGCGATGGTCATAACAGGCTCCGTCTTGATCAGTCGTCGAAGGGCGGAGCGACGTACTTCGTCGGCTCACCCGAAGGGTTCTTCACGACACCGCTGGATTCGATCGCCGGCGCGTCCTCACTGCTGAGGCCACCCGCGTACCGACTGCTGAGCACCCATCCACCAGAAGACTCATCCTCTTCCACGGGATAGAGCGTTCGTTCTTTGGTTTCCGGGTGACGCGCGGGCACCAGCACCGTGCCCCGTCGTCGGTACGGGGCGTAATACAACTCCCCCGTCGTCACATCCACGAGGTAAATCCGATCCGGCTTGTCGATCTTCTGGGCGCCGAGAAGACTCCACGCCAGCGACGCCCCCAACACAACCACGGCGGCGATGAACAGTCCGATTTGCCAGGGCTTCATCTTGTCCATTCCAGCCTCATCGCGGCGATCCTCGCCAGGGATTCGTCAGTCCTTGTCACCCGCCCCGGAGTATAGAGCCGCCGTCCATCCGGCGACCCTGCAGGGCTTACACGAACGAAATCTGAACGATTCTGTTTCAGGGCGCGGGCCGCCCGGCGCCCTCCGGCGCCCGAAGCTCGAACACCACCGGGTAGTGGTCCGAAGCGTATCCCGGGAAGGTGTCCAGCTCCCGCCAGCTGATCTCCTTCGGTCGGGCGGGCGTTCCCAGCACGAACTCGCTCGCCGGGTCCGCCAGGGCCTGCGCCCCCGCGTTCGCCAGCACGAGATCAATCCGACGCCCCGACTCGTGCGTCACCCACCGCGTCGGGGACTTTCCCTCATTGTCCCCGAACAGGTCCGTGTACCCCGCCGCCTCATACATCTCGACGCTCGGGGCGTCCGCCTCGGCGTTGAAGTCTCCCAGGATCAGCGTCGGCCCCAACCCCTCGCTCGCGTCGATCTCCCCAAGCACCTCGAGCAGGCCCTCCGCCTCCTTGTCCCGCCAGTACTGCGAGTACCGCCCCGACTTGTGGTGCACCACCACCACCCGCAGCGACAGCGGCTCCTCGCCCCCCCACGCCTCCCCGGGGATCTCCACGACACCCATCAGCGGGGACCGGTGGAAGACGATCTCCTCTCCCGCGTGCCAGTTGCGGCTGTTGCCGTACTTCTCCGGGTGGACCCCCCCCAGCGGACGACGGACCCAGTTGCGGCTCTCCACGATCGGGAAGCGGGAGAGGATCGCCTGCTCGATGCCGCGCTCGTCCCCCGCGTCGATCGAGAGCACGTGCTCGTACCCCATCCCGTCCAGACGCCCCTCCATGAACCACGCGAGGGCCTCACGCGACTCGATCTCCTGCAGGCACAGAATGTCGGCGTCGATCGCCCGGATCGCACGGGCGACCGCGTCCATCTGCCCCTCCGGCTTCGTGTCGTCGATGTCCTCCTGGCGGTCCGACAGGGCCGGGTCGTCCACGTCATCGAACAGGTTCTCGATGTTGTACGTCGCCACGCGCACACGCCCGGGCGCCCGCTCCGGCGCCTCGGCCACCCCGAACCGGGGCGGGAACAGCGCCTCGACCGCCGGCGTCCCCGCCTGCGTCTCGAGGGTCGGGGCCTCCGGCTGGCAAGCGACCGACAGCCCGGCAAAGACGCCAACGCCCGCGAGCGCCAGCACGGATCGCGCGATGTGCATGCTCAATCTCCTGCTCCCACGAGACGGGCCGGAACTGTAGGGGGCCCGATCAAGGTCTCCCCCGCCCCAGCCCCAGCCCCCGCTTCTTGCCCAGCCGCGCCTTGACCACCACGCGGGAGGCCCAGGAGGTC
>JBITAG010000262.1:0-13844 GCA_044439985.1 Phycisphaerales bacterium JB059
GAAGGAGGGGCTGATCACGGGCATCTCCGCCCTGGTCGTCTTCCTGATCGTCTTCTTCGTGCTCTACATCGCGGTCTGGCCCAAGATCGCCTCCGGCCTCGAGGAGCGGGCGAGCAAGATCCGAGAGGAGATCGCCAGCGCCGAGGCGGCCCGCAAGCAGGCCAAGATGGCCCTCGACGAGTACGAGAAGAACCTGGCCGACGCCCGCGCCGAGGCCAACAAGATGCTCGAGGAGACCAAGGCCAAGCAGAGCGAGCTGGCCGCCGAGCTGCGGGCCAAGGCCGACGCGGAGCTGGGCCAGATGCGCGAGCGGGCGATGCGTGACATCGACGCGGCGAAGAAGGCGGCCCTCAACGAGATCTACAACGAGTCGGTGAGCCTGGCGACGACCATGGCGGGCAAGATCCTCGGACGCGAGGTCACCCCCTCCGACCAGGGCCGACTGGTCGAGGAATCGCTCGCGGAGCTGGCGTCGTCCCGAGGCTGATCGGACCGCAAGGAGAGGCCCATGCCCCTGATCGAAACACACCCCGACGCCGTCGCCCGCGTGTACGCGACCAGCCTCTTCGAGCTGGCCGAGGCCAAGGGGGGACGCGAGAAGGTCGAGAAGACCCTCGGCGAGCTTGAGGAGGTCGTCGAGCTGGCCCGTCGAGACGGGCGGTTCAATGAGTTCCTCTCCTCCCGCGTGCTCGGGAAAGAGGCGCGCGACGCGACGCTGACGAAGATCTTCGGCGACGCCGCCACGGGGCTGACGCTCCGTTTCCTGCGCCTGCTCAACGAGAAGGGACGACTCGGGGCGTTGATCCCGATCGTCAGCGCGTTCGACTCCATCGTGCAGGAGCGTTTCGGGCGTGTGGAGGTGGACGTCATCACCGCGAGCCCGGTGGACGCCGAGGCGTTGCGTTCGATCAAGGACAAGCTCTCGCAGACGCTGAACAAGGACGTGATCGTCCACCCGTACATCGACGCGTCGATGATCGGGGGCGTGCGTCTGCGGATCGGGGACCAGCTCGTGGACGCCTCTGTGGCCACGCGTCTGGCGAAGCTGCGTGATCAGCTCAGCGAGGCGGGGGGCGCCGAGGTGCGTGCCCGCGCGGGTCGGATCATCGAAGACACGAACCAGAACTGACCGACCGAGGGCGCCCACTCGCCCCGGCGTGTGCAAGGGGATTGCCCGACATGCCCAAGAAGACCGTTGAATCGCTCGACGTCGCCGGGAAGCGTGTGCTCATCCGGGTGGACTTCAACGTCCCCATGGACGGAACGAGCATCGCCGACGACCGCCGGATCCGCGCCGCGATTCCCACGATCAGGAGCGTGATCGAGCGCGGTGGGCGGGCCGTGCTGATGAGCCACCTTGGACGCCCCAAGGGCGAAGGGTTCGAGGAACGCCTCTCCCTGGCGCCCGTTGCGAGCCGGCTGAGCGAGTTGCTCGGCAAGCCCGTCGCCTTCCCCTCGCACGACTGCGTGGACGCGGACGCCGCCGGCGCCGTCGCGTCGATGGGTGACGGCGAGGTGCTCCTGCTCGAGAACCTGCGCTTCAACGCCGGTGAGAAGGCGGGCGACCTCGGCTTCGCCGCCAAGCTCGCGGCGTACGGCGACGCCTACGTCAACGACGCCTTCGGCGCCTGCCACCGGTCCGACGCGTCCATGGTCGGGCTCCCCACCGAGATGGGCGCCAAGCCCCGCGTGGTCGGCCTGCTCGTCGAGAAGGAGCTGAGCTTCCTCTCCGGCGCCCTGGCCGAGCCGCAGCGCCCCTTCGTCGTCGTGCTCGGGGGCGCCAAGGTCTCGGACAAGATCGGCGCAATCGAGCAGCTGATGCCCAAGGCCGACGCCATCCTCATCGGGGGCGCCATGGCCTACACCTTCATCAAGGCCCTCGGGCACAACGTCGGGACGAGCCGCGTCGAGGAAGACCGCGTCCAGGACGCGCACCGCATGATCGAGCAGGCCGCCAACACCGGCGTGGACCTGCACCTCCCTTCCGACCACGTCTGCTCGACCGCGTTCACCGAGGACGCCGGGGACATCGAGGTCTTCGAGGACGAGATCAAGGACGGGTACATGGGCCTGGACATCGGGCCCAAGACGCAGATCAAGTACGCCTCGGTGATCTCGGGCGCCAAGACGATCGTCTGGAACGGTCCCATGGGCGTCTTCGAGTGGGCCCCCTTCCGCGTGGGTACGAAGATGGTCGGCACGGCCATCGCCGACGCGACCGCCTCGGGCGCCACCACCATCGTCGGCGGGGGCGATTCCGCGGCCGCAGTCGACGAGTTCAAGCTCGGCGACCGGATGTCGCACGTCTCCACCGGCGGCGGGGCCAGCCTCCAGATGCTGGAGGGCAAGCCCTTCAAGGCCCTGGAACTCATCGAGGACGCGTAAGCGGGCTCACCCCAGGTCGTTCTCCAGCACGATGCGGTAGCGGGCCTTGCCGTCGCGCAGATGCTGCATCGCGTCGTTGACCTGCGACATCTTGTAGTGCTCGGTCACGGGCGCGATGTCGTGACGGGCGCAGAAGTCGAGCATGTCGACCGTCGTGCCCGGGCTGCCCACGGGCGAGCCGGAGATCGATTTCTGCCCGATGAACATCGGGAATGAGTTGAACGGGATCGGCTCGAGGACGGCGCCAACCACGTGCAGGCGCCCGCCCGGCGCCAGGGCGTTGCAGTACGCGTCCCAGTTGAGCGGCACGTTGACGGTCGAGAGGATGAAGTCGTGGCGTCCGACCTCCTCCTCGAGCGCCTTGTCCGAGCGGGAGTCCACGCACCGGTGGGCCCCCATCCGCCTGGCCTCCTCCATTTTGGAGCCCGTCGAGGTGAAGGCGGTGACCTCGCACCCCCACTTGGCCAGGAACTGCAGCGCCAGGTGCCCGAGCCCGCCGATCCCGATCACGCCCACGCGGTCCGTCGGGCGGACGTTGAACTGGGTGATGGGGTTGAAGACGGTCAGCCCCCCGCAGAGCAGCGGGCCGATCTTGGCCTGGTCGAGCGTGTCGGGGATGGGGATGACCCACTGCTGGCTGGCGCGGACGCGGTCGGCGAACCCGCCGTGCCGCCCGACAAAGGTGAGCTGCGCCTCGGGGCACAGGTTGTGATCCCCGCCGATGCAGTGGCGGCAGGTCATGCAGCAATCCGAGAAAACGCCCAGACCCACGCGCTGCCCGAGCTGCAGGTGCTTGACCATCTCTCCCTTCGCGACGACCGTGCCCACGATCTCGTGCCCGGGCACGAGCGGGTACTGCGCGATCCCCCACTCGTTGTCGAGCATGGAAAGGTCCGAGTGACAGATGCCGCAGTGCGTGACAGCAATGTCCACGTCGGTCGGCCCGAGTCGCTCGGGCAGGTCGTACTCGAAGGGCTTCAGCTCGGCGCCGGCGTCGGTGGCAGCGAGGGCGTGGACGGTGGTCATGGGTGGTCTCCTCCGCCTCAGCGGGCGGCCTGGTCATCGTCGGTCAAACAACTTCTCCAACTCCTCGATCGTCAGGCGAACCGTCGTCGCCCGCCCGTGCGGGCAGGAGCCGGAGCGTTCGACGCGCTCGCGCAGCGCGATCAGCTCGCTCAGTTCATCGTCGGAGAGCGCGTCGCCCGCCTTGATCGCGGCCTTGCACGCCATCATGTCCAGCACCTCGTGCAGGGCCGCCTCGGAATCCGCGATCCCCGGCTCCCCCTTGCCCATCCCCGGCAGCCCCTCGCGCTCCACGCGTTCGAGCAGGTCCCCCATGAAATCGACCGGGTCCACGTTTCGGGAGAACAGCAGGCTCGGGAAGCTGTGCACCGCGACGCTCGCCGGCCCCAGCGGGTCGGCGTCGATCCCCAGGCGTTCCAGCAGCGGCCTGAGCGCGTCGAGCAGTTCCACCGCCGCGGGCGCCGCGGGAACAACCGCCGGCGTCAGCAGCCGCTGCGTCTCGAGCGCGATCGGCTCCCCCTCCGGGCTGGTCACGCGGGCGAGGAGCTTCTCGAACATCACCCGCTCGTGGAGCGCGTGCTGGTCGATGAGCACGATGCCCGACTCGTCCTCCGTCACCAGGTACGACCGGTGGATCTGCAGCACCTTGCTCGCCTTGCGGATCGCGACGGGCTCGGCGTGCGGGGCCGCGGGCGCCACCGGCGGGGCGGGTTGCGCAACAGGACTCGAACCTGTTGCGCTTGTCGGATGCGTTCCGCCTTCCTCCGCCCGCGCATCCACCGCCCCGCGGATCGCGTCGTAGCTCAGGTGTCCGCCGGTGCTCGCAGGAATGTCACGGGTGAAAACCTCAGCGAATCGTTTGGGCTCGATGCTCGCCGGGGCATGCGCGGCGCCACGCTCATGGGGCGCCAGGATCGCGGTCTCCGATCCGGCGCCCCCCGCGTTCCCCAGCCCGGGGCTCCGTTCCGCCGCCGAGGGGGTCAGGTCGTGCGCCCGGAGCGCATCGCGGACCGCGTGGAGCACCGCCTGGTGCACCATCGACTGGTCCCGGAACCGAACCTCGAGCTTCGCGGGGTGCACATTGACGTCCACGCCCTCGGGGGACATCTCGATCATCAGCACGGCGGTGGGGTGACGCCCCGGCTCGATCAGGCCCCGGTACGCCTCGCGCAGGGCGTGCTGGATGGTCTTGTCCTTGATCGCCCGCCCGGACAGAAAGACGTGCTGGGCGCGGGCCGTGGCCCGAGCAATCGTCGGGAGCCCCACCAGCCCCCAGAGCGCGATGCCCCGAGCGTCGTCGAACTCGTCGATGCCGACCTCGATGAGTTGTGAATCCAGCTCCCGCCCGATGATCTCCAGCACACGCGTGCGCGGCGACTGGTCCGGCGCCAGGTCGAGCACCTTCCGCCCATCGCTGGTCACCGTGAACGCGATGCGCGGGTGCGCCATCGCAAGGTTCCGGATCCACTCCATGCAGCGGGTCTGCTCGGTCTGCGGCGTGCGCAGGAACTTCCGCCGGGCGGGCGTGTTGAAGAAGAGGTTCCGGGCCTCGATCGTCGTGCCCGGCGGACGCGACGCGGGTCGGGGCTCGCCCTGCTCATCGCCCGACGCCTCGATGACGAACGCCTCGTCCGCGTCGTGCGGGCGAGAAAGGATCGACATCCGCGCAATCGAGGCGATCGACGCGAGCGCCTCGCCCCGGAACCCCTTGGTCGCGATTCGGTCGAGGTCGTCCGCCTGCCTGATCTTGCTGGTCGCGTGGGGCGCCAAGGCGAGGGGCAGCTCCTCCGGCGGGATGCCGCACCCGTCGTCCGCGATCCGGATCAGCTCGATCCCCCCCCGCTCCAGATCGATGCTGATCCTCGTCGAGCCCGCGTCGATCGAGTTCTCAACGAGTTCCTTGACGACCGAGGCCGGGCGCTCGATCACCTCGCCCGCGGCGATCTGGTTGACGAGCAGGGGCGCGAGCTTCTGAATGGATCGGCGACCGGCGAGGGCTGCGTCTGAAGGGGGTGTGCCGGCGTCCGTGGGCATCCGGGCAGTCTAGGGGAGCCGTCCACGGGAAAGGCGAACCGACAGGCCCGCGCCGTTGTATCCTCCTGCCATGAGCGAAGACAGCATCTTCAGCAAGATCATCCGCGGCGAGATCCCGGCCCAGAAGCTCTACGAGGATGAGGCGGTCATCGCCATCCTCGACATCAACCCGCTCAGTGAGGGGCACACCCTCGTGATCCCGAAAGAGCCGGCGACCACGATGGACGAGCTGAGCGACGACGCCGCCGCCGCCCTCGGACGAGTCCTCCCCCGCATCTGCCGAGCGATCATGATGGCCACCGGCGCCACGGCGACCAACATCCTCCAGAACAACGGCAAGCCGGCGGGCCAGGAGGTCGAGCACGTGCACGTCCACATCATCCCGAAGTATCCCGACCGCGCCACCGGGGGGGGCCTGAGCAAGACCTGGACGCCCGGCGCCCTCGATCCGGACCAGGGCGCAGACCTTGGGCGAAAGATCGCCCGCCTGCTCTAGACCCCTACCAACGCAGCTCCGTGTCCGCGGCCCGCCCGCTCAACGCGTGGTAGAGCCGATCCGCGGTCGCCCGCTCCAGGTACTTGATCCGGATCCGACGCCCCGCGGCGCCCGCGCCGGCGGTGTCCACGTCCAGCGTCGCCATCCCCTTGTTGCGATCGAACGGGGACTCCTCCACCGAGACGCACTGCACCTTTTCGAACAGGGTCAGGGTCACGCTGCGGGTCAGCACGCCGCGCCGGTAGGCGATCCCACCCTCAAAGATCGCCCACGCCGTTCGCCGGATGTCGAGCCAGGCGTGCACCGAGAGCAGACCGATGAGGACCGGGATCGCGACAAACCCGGCGGGTCGGGAGAAGAGCATGATCAGCAGCCCGATCGCGAGCGCGTAAACAAGCTCCAGCTTGAGCGCGCGGCGCAACGCCCTCGGCGCGAGGGGATTCCATTCCAGCCGATCGATCGACACGCCCGGGACCAGCTCGCCAAGGATCTCCCCCACCCGTGACGTCGGGAGGATGGGCACGAACCAACGCTGCCCGATGATCTTCTTCTGCTCGGTCTCGGCGCTCCCGCTCGCCGTCTCGATCCGCACGCTCACGCGGTCGAAGTAGCGGTGAACCGGCGTCTGAATCACCGAGAGGAGCTGGATCCGGCGCCGGGGCACGGTCGCGGTCAGGTGGGTCAACAGCCCGCAGCTCAGACGCAGGCTCCCCTCGACCTCGACCAGTCGAAACGCGTAGAGGCGGACGATGGTCCAGCCGATCGAGACGATCACCAGCAGCAACGCCACGCTCAGCATCACGACCGCCGCGGCAAACGCGATCTGCCAGGTGGGCGAGACGTCCGCGATTGTCTCCAGACGCCCGCGCACGTCCAGCCTGTCGAAAAGCCCAAGCTCCCACGCCAGGCCCACGAGCACCGCCGTGATCGCGGCGCCACGCATCGAGACCAGACCCAGCTTGGTCAGTTCCGCGATGCCGAGGGTGAGGATCTCACGCTCGTTCGCGGGGGCGTGCTCCGCCCCCGCCAGCCCTTCCGACGATCCCCCGCTCGAACGTCGCCCCTGGGCCAGACGCAGTCGCTCGCGGAGCCGCTCGACATCGGCGACCCCGAGAACCCGGAGCACGGCCTCCGGCTCCTTCCCACCCGCCGTCTCGATCCTCACCTCCGCGACCCGCAACGCCCGGTGGAGCGGCCCCTGCTTCATGTCCACCGACTGGATCCGGTCCACGTCGATGTGGCGTGCTCGCTTGAAGATCGCCCCGGAGGTCACCAGCAGCTCATCGTCCCGCAAGCCGTACCGATAGGTCAGGTACTGAACGAACTCGTAGAGCGTCCCCCCCACGACCACGATCGGAATCAGGTATTCCCACGGCGGCGTCCAGTCCGACCCGCTGGTCGCGAACAGGACCGCCAGCACCGGGACGATCGCGGACCGGATGATGGGGATCACCCGGAAGAGCAGGCTCGACGCGTGCAGTCGCCCGGGCGGTCCGCCCGAGGCCGGGTCAAAGCCCTCACGCTGCTCCGGGGGCGCCTCAGACACCGTCGTCCTCACCCATCTGCCGCAGGTTCTCCCGCACCCGCATCGCCGTCTCCCGCGCCAGCCCCACGAGTTGCACGGATGGCGTTCTCGTCGCGGCGGTGTGGACCGTGAGCGTCGACAGCCCGAATCGCCGCTGCAACGGCCCCTGCCCGACATCGGTGTGCTGCACGCGCGATCGCGGCACCGAGATCACCCGGCGCCAGAGCACGCCGCGACGGATCTCCAGCCCCTGCTCGTTCACCCGGAAGACCGTCGCGTTGTGGCTCAGCCTGGTCCACACGATGGCGAGCCAGAGCATCCCCAGCACCGTCAACGTCACACCCGCCCACACGGGTACGCGGACCGTCCACGCCCACCACCCGATGACCAGATCGAGCGTGAGCACGACGAGCAACGCCAGCGTGACCGACGCGGCAAAGATGATCGAGACGATTCGATCCACCGTCAACGCCTTCGGATCGAGCGGGCGGAGTCGGTCATCCAAAGGCTCAGTGGCGCGCGCCGGATCGTCCGAATCCCCCGACCCCGGCGAGCCGGACGCTCGCCCCCCGCGATCGGAAGGCTCGGGCTCCGGCGCCGGCCCATCCCTCGACTCGGGCACGCTCGGCTCGGGCTCCGGCGTCGGGACGTCCTGTTCGTTCGTTCGTTCGGTCATCTCGCCCGCTCCACGTCGCACCCGTCCCCCGCGCCGTGCACCAGTGAGGTCGTCAGGGCGTCGAGTGTACGTCGGCGCCCGGAGGGACTCTCGATGACGATCGCGCTCGTCGGCTCGATCGATCGGACGATCCCGGTCCACCGTTCCCCTCCCCGCTCAAAGGTCCGCACCGTGCCGGTCAGCACATCGAGTTCACTCCACGCCCCGCACAGGTCTTGTTCGGGCATCGAGAGCGCGGATTCCAGCTCCACGACCACCCGACGGGCGACCTCCAGCCGCGACCATCCCGAGCCCAACGCCCGCAACGACACCGCCCGATCGTGCAGCTCTTCCCCCCAGTCCGCGCGCTCCTGAGCAACGTTGATCCCGATCCCGACCACGAACAGATCGCCCGCCCGCTCGACGAGCACGCCCGCGATCTTCCGCCCCGTCTCCGGATCCACGACGTCGTTCGGCCAGCGCAGCCCGAGGCGATCGACCCCGCACGCCTTGGCGCCCGCCCGCGCCGCGGCGAGCCTGGCGCCGAGCGAGAGCGTCGCCGCCTCGTACCGGCCCGCGTCGATGCCGGCGCTCATCGCCAGGCTCGTCCCCGGCGCGTCGTGCCAGGCCCGCCCGAGGCGCCCGCGCCCCCTCGTCTGACGCCCGCAGAGCGTCAGGAGCCCGGGGGCGCCACCGCTCATCGCTTTGGCCGCGTCCTGCGTGCTCGCCGTCTCCGCGAGCACCACGACACGGTTGATCGCGCGCGTCGCCCGGCGGCTGGCGATGTCCGCCTCCAACGCCCTCGCCCAGGTGGTCAGGTCCTCGCTCACCGATCCACCGGCTCGATGTCAAGCCCCAGATCAAGACTCACGGCGTGATGCGTGAGCGACCCGACGCTGATCCGCTCGACACCCGTCGTCGCGATCGTCCCGATGGTGTCCAGCGTGACGCCTCCCGAGGCTTCCAGCTCGACCACCGCCCCTGTCTCGTTGCGCCGCTCGACGCCCCGACGCAGGTCCTCCACACTGAAGTTGTCGAGCATCACGACATCGATCAGTCCCGACTCCACGCCGAGCACCGCGTCGAGCTGCTCGAGGGTGTCCACCTCGACCTCGAAAAAGCGAAGCTCATGCTCAGCCCGTGCGCGGCGGGCGCCGGCCTCAAGCCGCGCACGCAGCTCGCCGACCGAAAGTGAAGCGAGATGGTTGTCCTTGAGCAGCACCGCGTCGTACAGGCCGATCCGGTGCGTCGAGCCGCCCCCGCACCGGACGGCGTACTTCTCGAACGCCCGCCACCCCGGCGTGGTCTTGCGCGTGTCATAGAGCTTCGCCCGCGTCCCGTCGGGAATCGCCGAGGCGAACCGTCGGGTGCGCGTCGCGACGCCGCTCATGCGGCTGATGAGGTTGAGCATCGTCCGCTCGAGACGCACGACGGCGCGGGTCGGGCCCGTGAGCGTCGCGAGGGTCTGCCCCGGCTCGATCGGCTCGCCGTCGCGCGCGTGGGTCTCAAACTCGACTCGCCCCGCCTCCGACGCGAACACGTCGCACAGCTCGGGGAGACTGACGAGCCCGGACACCACCCCGGCCTCCCGGGCACGAAGGTGGGCCGCGACGCGTTCACCCGCCTCCAGCGTGATCCCCGAGGTCACGTCCAGGCCGTGGGGGCCCAGATCCTCGTCCCGGGCCAGCTCGAACAGGCGCCCCGCCAGCCCGCCGCCGGTCAGCTCCCGGTAGAGCCCTTCGAGCGTCAGATCCGCGAGCACGTCGTGTCGAGGGGGTCGCATGACGGATCCTAGTCGCCGAGCCCCCGTCCCCCACCCGGGGGCGCTTGGCCCGGGGCGGCCCGCCCTTCTACCCTGTCCCGTTCAGGCCCGGGCCCTCCGGGCAATCCAGCGAAAGGAATCGGATGGGACTGCTCGAAGGCAAGGTCGGACTCGTCACGGGAATCGCCAACGATCGCTCCTACGCGTGGCACATCGCCAAGTCGCTCACGGAGCACGGCGCCCGGTGCGCATTCGCCCACCTCCCCGGCGAGAAGAACCTCCGACGCACCGCCAAAGCGGTCGAAAAGCTCGGCATTGACAACCCCTGGTACTGCCCCTTCGACGCCTCGAGCGACGAAGAACTCGAAACTCTCTTTGAGCGGTACGCCAAGGACCACGAACGCCTCGACTTCATCGTCCACTCCATCGCCTTCGCCGAACGCGAGTGGCTGGCCAAGGGGAAGTTCGTGGAAACCCCGCGTCAGGCCTACCTCGACGCCATCAGCGTGTCCGCTTACACCCTCAGCGCCATGGCCCGCCTGGGCAGAGAGCAGATGCGCGCCAGCGGGGGCGGCTCGATCATGGCGATGAGCTACTACGGCGCCGAGAAGGTCGTCCCCGGCTACAACGTCATGGGCGTCGCCAAGGCCGCCCTCGAGTGCACGGGTCGCTACCTCGCCAGCGAACTGGGGGAGGACAAGATCCGCGTCAACCTCATCTCCGGCGGGTACCTCCGCACCCTCGCGGCCAGCGCCGTGGGCGGGACGGACGCCATGGACGAGCACGCCAAGCTCCGCGCCCCCCTGCGGAGAGGCGTCGAGGGGGACGATGTGGGCGGCGCCGCCGTCTACCTCGCCTCGGATCTCTCCAAGGGCGTCACCGGGGAGACGATCTACGTGGACTGCGGCGTGAACACGATCGGCGCCTAGTCGGGACCTGACCGGGTTCCCCCCACATGTAGTAGTCGCTAACGCCCGATAGCCCGACAGATCGGGGCCGAAGTCAAGGTCTCCTCCGCATCAGGCCGATCTTGAAGGCATGACGGGCGCGATCAACAACATCGCCGGATCGCTCGCCGGAACCCAGGGCCAGGCCAACGTCGGCAAGCGCGAGATCCGCAAGAGCGACGAACAGGCCGAACGCCGGCGCGGCGTGCGCGATGAGTTCAAAAAGACCATCGGCCACGTCCTCGAGGCCGATGCGGTGCGCAGCGCCAAGGACTCAACCCAGGAAGAGTCCAACGAGGACCGTCAGGAGCACGACGTGGGCTACCACAAGCCCGACGAGGATGAGGACCCCCAGCGCCTTGACCTGAGCGCGTAGCCCCTCACGCGCGAGAGCGGAAGAACTTCGAGAACGAGCGGAGCGTCACCTGACGCCCGATGGCGCCGATCGACTCGGTCAGGGGGACGCCCTTGGGGCAGACCTTGACGCAGTTCTGGGCGTTGCCGCAGTTCGAGACGCCCCCCGGCCCCATCAGTTCATCGAGGCGGTCGTTCTTGAGCACCTTGCCCGTGTCGTGGGCGTTGAAGAGCCTCGCCTGCGCGATGGCGTGCGGGCCGATGAAGCTCGAGTCCCACTCGCTCTCGTCCGGCTCGATGGTGAACTGCGGGCAGGCCTCGAGGCAGCACCCGCAGGACATGCACTCGGAGATGTCGTAGCGGACCTGCTGCTGGGCTTGGCTCTCCTTCGGCCCCGGGCCCAGAGCGTACGTCCCGTCGGTCGGCACCCACCCCTTGATCCGCTTGAGGCCGTTGAACAGTCGCGACCGGTCCACCCAGAGATCCCGGATGACCGGGAACTTGCTCATCGGCTCGAGGGTGATGGTGTCCCCCTCGAGCGGGGCGTACTCGTCGATCAGACAGGAGCAGGACTGCCGGACCTTCCCGTTGATCACCATCGTGCAGGCGCCGCAGACCTCCTCCAGGCACCCCGCGTCGTAGACGACCGGCGTGGTCGTCCTCCCGTCCGAGGTGACCGGGTTCTGGGCGATGTGCTTCAGGCAGGCGATGACGTTCATCCCCGGCTCGACCGGGACCTTGAACGACTCCCAGCGGGAGGGCTTGCCCGGGCCGTCGCTTCGCTTGACCTTGCAGATGACCGTTCGTCCCTCGACCGCCCTCTGGCGGTTGGCTCGGCGTTGGTCGGCGGTGGATTCGTGTGCGTAGGCGATCGCCATGGTCGGTCCTTCGGTTCTCGGTCAGCTGCTCGCAACCACTTCCTTCTTCGGCGGGATCTTCTCGCCTCCCGCGTCCTTTCGCCCATACGTCCGCGGACGGGGCTTGACCAGATCGGCTCGGACCGGGATGAACTCGATGGTGTCCGGCCCGGACGGGTTGAACTTCGCGACCGTCGTCTTCATGAAGTTCGTGTCGTCGCGCTCGGGGAAGTCCGTCCGGTAGTGCGACCCGCGGGACTCCTTGCGGAGCAGACCGCCCTCGGCGATCACCCGCGCCAGCACGAGCATGTCCCCCACCGCTCGGGCGTAGCTGAGCGTCTGGTTGGTCCACATGCTCCCGTCGGAAAGCTTGACGCCCTGGTACCGCTCCGTCAGCTCGTCGAGCTTCTGCAGGCACTTCTCCAGACGCGGCCCGGTCTTGACCACCGTCGAGGCCGCGGTCATCTCCACGCCCAGCTCATGCCCGATCGCGTACGGGTTGTGGGCCGGGTCGGTCGGGTCCGATCCCTCGGCGTTCGTCCCGAGGAGACGGTCCATCTTCGCCTGCTCCCGCGCCACCGCCTCGTCGTAGACCCGCTGATCGATCGCGTCGGTCGGCTCGTCCCGGGGAACGCCGTCGCGCACGTAGTTCACCACGGAAAGCCCGGAGAACAGACCGTCGAAGATGCAACTGAGCAGCGCGTTGGCGCCCAGCCGCGTGGCGCCGTGGAACGCGAAGTTGACCTCACCGAAGGCGTAGAGCCCGGTGATGTTCGTCATCATGTTGTTGTGGGCGCCGTACTGCATGCCGTGCCCGACCTGGCTGTCCACCGGCGCCGTGTCGCCCGGGGTGTGCTCCCCGTACGGCGTATCGGGGTGGTAGTCCCCCGCCGTGTACGTCGTCCACATCCCCCCCATCGAGTAGTGCACGCCCGGGAAGATGCGCATCGGCGTGTGGCGCGGGTCGTCGCCCACGAACTTCTCGTAGATCTCCATGATCCCGCCCAGCTTGCGGGTCAGGTACTCCGGGTCACGGTGCGTCAGGTCCAGGTAAACCTGGTTCTGCCCCCCGACCCCCATGTTCTGGTTCACGCAGATGTCGAAGATCTCGCGGCTGGCGATGTCGCGTGGCACGAGGTTCCCGTAGTCGGGATACTTCTCTTCCAGGAAGTAGAGCCGCTCCGGCTCCGGGATCTCGCTCGGCTTGCGGGTGTCCCCCTGCTTGCGCGGCACCCAGACGCGACCCCCCTCGCCGCGGGCCGACTCGCTCATCAGCCGCAGCTTGTCGGCCCCGGGGATCGCGGTCGGGTGAACCTGGATCATCTCGCCGTTGGCGTACCACGCGCCCGCCTGGTAGCACCGGCTCGCCGCGCCCCCGGTGCAGATCACCGAGTTCGTCGACTTGCCGAAGATCAGCCCGCACCCGCCGGTTGCCATCACCACCGCGCCCGCGCGGAACGAGCGGATCTGCATCGTCCGCATGTCCTGGGCGACGATGCCCACGCACCTGGCCTGGTCGCCTGACCCCTCGATGATGGGCCAGAGGAACTCCCAGAACTCGTACTTGGTGACCTTGCCCTCGGCCTCATACCGCCGGGTCTGCTCGTCCAGGGCGTAGAGCAGCTGCTGCCCCGTCGTCGCCCCCGCGAAGTGCGTCCGCTTGAACAGGCTTCCGCCGAAGAGCCGCAGATCGCGGTTCATCTCCGGCGTGCGGTTGAAGGGCACGCCCATCCGGTCGAGCAGATCAATGATCTTCGGCGCCCAGTTCGCCATCTCGAGCACCGGGTGCTGGTCCGCCAGGTAGTC
>JBITAG010000263.1:0-3682 GCA_044439985.1 Phycisphaerales bacterium JB059
GCGTTGTGCCGGCTCCGGGGGATCCGCCCCGGGTGCACACCCCGCTGGGGCGGGTTGGATGCGGCCCCCGCCTGGGGGGCGCTTCAATCCCCGAACGTGTGTGTGGGGTTGCGGGGGCTTTCCCGGTCGGGCCGGCCCGACACGGAGGTTCCGGGCCGGTATGTCGCTTGCTGGCGCTCGGGCGCGAGATGCGCTATCCTCACCGCTCCCATGCCCAGCAAAGCCACGAGCAAGAAGACCGCGGTCATGCGCGCGCCAACCAAGACCAAACCCTCCTCCCGGATCCACCCGGAGACGGGCGTCGAGGCGCGGGCGTACCTGGGGGACTGCCGGGAGGTGCTGCCGACGATCCCCGAGGTCAAGAAGAAGCAGGTCGATCTCGTCTTCGCCGACCCCCCCTTCAACTGGGCGCGCGATTACGACCGGCACGAGACGGGACAGGCCTGGGACGACAAGGCGATGAGCGACGAGGAGTACCTCGCGTTCACCTACGAGTGGCTGGATCTGTGCTCTGACGCGCTCAAACCCTCCGGCTCGATGTGGGTGAACATCCCGGACACGTGGGCCGCGGAGATCGTCGTGCACCTGAAGAAGACCATGACCATGGTCAACTGGTGCGTCTGGCACTACCGGTTCGGGCAGAACACGCGCGGCAAGTTCATCAACTCCAAGGTCCACGCCCTCTACTTCTGCAAGGACCCGAACAACCGGACCTGGAACCCGGACCCGATCCTGGAGACCTCCGACCTGCGGGCGATCTACTTCGACGCGCGCACCGAGGAGAAGCGCGACGGGATGCCCTCGGGCCTGCGCGTGCCCATGGACGTCTGGTACGGCAAGTACTGGGGACGCGTCCAGGGGAACAACAAGGAACGCCGGCACGGGCACGACAACCAGCTCCCCGAGGTCTACCTGGAGCGCGTCATCGAGTGCAGCTCCAACCGGGGGGACCTGGTCCTCGACCCCTTCCTCGGCTCGGGGACGACGGGTGTCGTCGCGCACGCCCTGGGGCGGAACTTCATCGGGTGCGAGTACTCCAAGGCGAACGCCAAGGGCGCCTGCGAGCGGATCTCGATGGGGCCGATCCGGGAACTGGGCCAGGCGCGCGGCAGCGTGACGGCCATCCACGGGCCGAGAAGACGCAACCCGAGGGGCGCCAACGCGGCTCAGGCTTGAACCGGAATGCCCGGCGCGGTACGACGGCGGGGTGAGACCCGCCATCGGCATCGCGTGGAGCGTTGTGCTCGCCTCCGGGTGGTCGCCCGCGGGCGCCCAGACCCTCTCCTTCACCGACATCACCCTGCAGGCGGGCGTCGATCACGTCTACGCCTGCGCCGAGGGGTACCCCGGCATGCACCACCAGATGGTCGGGGGCGTGGTCGTCGCGGACTTCAACAACGATGGGTGGCCCGATCTCTTCGCCCCCACCGGGGGGGTCGAGCCCGACCGGCTCTACATCAACCAGCAAGACGGGACCTTCGCCGACGAGGCCCCGGCGTGGGGGATCGACCAGCGGCGGCGCACCGCGGGCCTCGCCGTCGGTGACGTGAACCGGGATGGGTGGGTGGACCTGTTCGTGGTGTCGTACGGGGATGTGCCCGGGGCGCCCGGGCCGACGCACTCGCGTCTGTTCCTGAACCGAGCGAACGGGGGCGCACGCACGTTTGAGGAGGTCGGATCGGCCGCGGGCGTCTCGCGCGTCTCGCAGGTGACCGACGGGATGGGCGCCTGCTTCGGGGACTACGACCTCGACGGGGACCTCGATCTGTTCGTCAGCGCCTGGATCAACGCGCCGGGGGGGAACCGGCTCTTCCGCAACGAGGGGTGCGACGAGCGGGGCGTGCCCCGGTTTACGGATGTGACCGGAGCGCTGGCGCTGGAGACGGACGGGCTGCGCGGGTTCACGCCCCGGTTCGTGGACCTGACCGGGGATCGGTACCCGGAGCTGCTGCTGACCAACGACTTCGGAACCAGCCGGTACTACGAGAATCTGGGGGGGGTGGCCTTCGAGGACCGGACGCAGGACGCCGGCGTCACGCACGACTGCAACGGGATGGGGTCGAGTGTGGGCGACGTGGACGCCGACGGGGACCTCGACTGGTTCATGACCAACATCTACTTCCCCCCGCCCGCGGACTCGTGCGGCAACACGCTCTACCTCCAGGGCGCCGACGCCGCGGGGCGCGTCGCATTCACGGAGCACGCCCGCGATGTCGGCGTGCACGACGCGGGGTGGGGGTGGGGGACGGAACTGGTGGACCTGGACCTGGACGGGGACCTGGATCTGCTGGCGACGGGGGGGTGGAGCAGCTTTCCCGGCGTCCCGGCGCGGGTCTACCTCAATCAACTGGAGCGCGGCGAGGGGCTGGGCTTCGAGGAAGCCGCGGCGGCGACGGGGCTGACCTTCCTCGGGCAGGGGCGCGGGCTCGTGACCCTTGACCTCGACCGGGACCAGGACCGGGACGTGGTCATCGTGGATGGCGCCGGCCCGATGCGTCTGTTCCGCAACAACCTCAACGACCCGGCCAACGGCGTGACGATCGTCCTGCGGACCGAGGTGAACCCCTGCCTGGCGCCCGGGGGGATGGGGACCCGGGTCGAGGCGTGGACCGGGGATCGGCGGCTGGTGCGGGCCGTGGATGGGTCTTCGACGTACCTGGGGGCGAGCGAGACGAGCGTCCTGCTCGGGCTGGGCGGGGCGTCCGCCGTTGACCGGATCACGCTCCGGTGGGCGGACGGAACCCGGACCGACCTTGAGAGCGTCCCGGGCGGGTCGCGCGTGGAGGTGTTCGCCTGGCACGAGGCGGACCTGGACCGGTCGGGTCAGATCGACTTCGGGGACGCGATCGTGTTCGTGACGCTCCTGCTCGCGGGGGACGAGGGGGCGGACCTGAACGCCGACGGGGCGCTCGACGGGGCGGACGTGCTGCGGCTGATCGACGCGCTGGGATCGGGGTGCGCGCGCTAGGCTCGGTCGGCATGATTGAAGACGACGGCGAGGGCGGGGTCCGCATTGACCTGAAGGTGGTGCCGGGCGCCCGTCGCGACCAGATCGCGGGGGTGCTGGCGACGCCGGGGGGCGACCGGCTCAAGGTCCGGGTGAGCGCCCCGCCGGAGGGGGGCAAGGCGAACCGGGCGGTCTGCGCCCTGATCGCCTCGGCGTTGGGTGTGCGGGCGTCCGCGGTGCGGGTGGTTCGTGGGGCGACCTCGCCGGAGAAAACGGTGGAGGCGTCGGGCGTTGAGCCGGGGCGGGCGCGGGAGGCGCTCCTCGACGGGTAGGATCGGGACCGGGAGGCGTCGTGGCGGCAACGAACCGACAGCAGAGTGAGGCACGGGCCGAGGCGTTCAGACGCACGCGCGCCGATCACCGCGACGAGACGGCCGAGGACTACGTTGAGGCGATCGCGCAGCTGATCGAGGAACGCGGGGAGTGCCGCAACAAGGACCTCACGCAGATGTTCGGCGTCAGCCACGTGACGGTGGTGCGGATCGTCCGACGTCTCCGGGAGGCGGGGCTGGTGGAGGCCGAGGCGTACCGCCCCCTCACCCTCACCCGGGAGGGGCGGGCGATGGCGCGGGCGGCCCGTCAGCGTCACGAGGTCGTGCTGGCCTTCCTTCGGGCGATCGGGGTGGGGCGTCGCCAGGCGGAGATCGACGCCGAGGGGATCGAGCACCACGTCTC
>JBITAG010000264.1:0-3025 GCA_044439985.1 Phycisphaerales bacterium JB059
CTCCCCGCCGCAGGCCCGCCCCCCCTCCGTCGCCCCGCACGACACCGTCCCCACCGTCCTCGACCCCCCCGCCTTCGCCCCTCCGCCGTCGAGCCCGGCCTCCGGTCCGGCCCAACGCACACCCCCGCCCCCCAGGCCCGCGCCGGCCCCGACCGCGCCGGTCGGCGAAGCCGCCGCCCCCCCTCTCCCCGCCCGGGTCACGCCCCCGCCGGGTGGGTCGGTCGAACAGGAGCTGGGCGAACTCCGACGCCTGGTCGGTCAGGTCCTCCAATCCACCCGGCGCACCGAGGTGCGCACAGGCTCCGTGCTCCGCTTCGACGCGCCGATGCCCGAGCCCCTCATGGCCCTCTACATGCGTCTGATCGACGCCGATGTGCGCCCGGAGCTTGCCGAGCAGATCGCCGCGGATGTGCGCAACGAACTCTCCGTCGCAGAACTGGAGGACAAGCAGATCGTCCGCCAGACGATGCTCCGCCAGATCGAGACGCGGATCCCCGTGATCGCCAGCCCTCCGCCGCTGCGCTCGGAGAAGGGCCGGGCGACGGTCATCGCGCTCATCGGGCCGACCGGGGTGGGGAAGACGACGAGCGTGGCGAAGCTCGCGGCGACGTACAAGCTCCGCCACGGGCGCAGCGTCGGGCTCATCACCGCCGACACCTACCGCATCGCCGCCGTCGAGCAGCTGCGCACCTACGCGGGCATCATCGGGCTCCCCCTGCACGTCGTGAAGACGCCGCAGGAAACCCGGGGCGCAATCGAGTCGCTGCTTGACATGGACGTGGTCGTGCTCGACACCGCGGGGCGGAGCCAGAACGACGCCAAGCGGCTCGACGAGCTTCAGGCTCACCTGCGGGCCGCTGAGCCGGACCAGACTCACCTCGTGCTCTCGACCACGGTGGGGGCCCGGGTGCTCAAGCGGACCGTGGAACGCTTCTCACAGCTCTCGCCCGACCGCCTGATCCTGACCAAGCTCGACGAGGCCGAATCGCTCGGGCTGGCGCTGGACGCGACGGAGCAGACCGGTGTACCAATTAGCTTTGTGACGACGGGCCAGGAAGTGCCCGACGACATCGAGCCCGGGGACGCGATGCGCCTGGCGCGACGCATCCTGGACGGGCCGGCAGACGCCAGCGAGGGCGTGGGGGCAGTGGAGGGATCGCCCGGATGACACAGGCCATGAACCGTCCCAGCGCGGACGTGAACGGAGATGGTGCGCGCTCCGGCGCGGGCGCAGACGCGGGAGCGGGCGAGGACCAGGCGTCCAAGCTGCGCGACCTCGTGCGCGAACTCGACCCCAAGCGCGAGCCACCCCGCCCCGTCCCCGGCGCCCCCCGCGCCGACCGACCCCGCGGCGCCCGATCCCGCGTCCGCGAACGCGCCGCGCCCGTCATCGACATCGACTCCGGCAAGGGGGGCGTCGGGAAGACCACCACCAGCGTGAACCTGGCCATCGCCCTCTCCTCGCTCGGCAAACGCGTCATCCTCATGGACGCCGACCTCGGTCTGGCCAACGCCGACGTGCTCTGCGGCATGATGCCCACCCGCCGCCTCGAGAAGGTCGTCACGCCCGGGGGCGTCACCACCCTCGACCAGATCGCCGTCGAAGCCCCCGGCGGTTTCCGCCTCGTGCCCGGATCGGTCGGCGTCTCCAAAATGGCCGATCTCCCCCGGGACGAGCGCGACGCCCTGGTCTCCCGGCTGATCGAGCTTGAGCGGGAGAGCGACCTGGTCATGATCGACACAAGCGCCGGCATCATGCCCGGCGTGACCGCGTTCATGAACGCCGCCGACCTGGGGCTCATCGTCGCCACCCCGGAACCGACCTCGATCGCCGACGCCTACGCGCTGATCAAGTGCATCGTGGGCACCAGCGCCCGGGAGGGACGCTCCCGGGCCAAACTCGCCCTGGTGGTAAACCAGGCCAGCACCCGCGAGGCCGCCGAGGTCCACGACCGCATCGCCCGGGTCTGCCAGCGCTTCCTCTCGTACGACCTCCCGATGATCGGCTCGATCCGGCGTGACAAGCGGGTCATCACGGCCGTCAAACGGCGCCAGCCCTTCATGCTCTGGGCGCCCCGCACGGCCGCGGGCCGCGACATGTCCACGCTCGCCAAGCGGGTCCGCAGCTGGGCCGACGAGCAGTCCCCCGGCGCCTGAGCCGCCCCACCCGAACGCGGGCGAGAAACTGCCCACCATTTCTCAACCCGCCCCGCCCAACGCTCGATAACTCGCCCATCACGCCGCCTCACGCGGCGTGGGTGATCGCATGCACGCAGACTCGCCGACCAGGACCATCTCCGCCGTTATGGGCCTCACCGCCTTCTCCCTCGCGCTCATCGCGGGCTGGGCGGTCCACAACCCGCTCGACACGGTCCTGACCCGCGCCATCATCGCGATGGTCGTCTGCTACGCCGTCGGCCAGGTCATCGGCTGGGCCGCCTCGCTCGTTGTCCGCGAACACCTCGCCCAGCACCGCGCCGCCAACCCCGTTCCCACGGGCGGAAACCGGACCGAGCCCGACGCCGAGACCGCGCAGGATTCGCGCAACCCGCACACGCTGAACCAGCCAACCGCCGAGCCGGAGCCTTCCCGTGCCGCGGCCTGATCCAATCGCAAAAACATCTTTCGGCCCCGCCCCACGCGGCGTCCGGAGTCCTTATACTCGGCCCGCCGGTCCAGGGACGGCCCGGCGGATTTGCCGATCGTGGACGAGCGTTCTGCTCAACCACGCGTCGGGGACAGGGTCAAGGAGTCGACCATGACGGCGACAAAGCCATCAACGCGTTCGCGCGCCGGCGGACGCCAGAACGCACGTCACGCGGAGCCCTCCGGGCTCCCCACCAAGTTCGACGGACGCGAGCCCGAAGAACTCTGGATCGAGTACAAGAAGAAGCCAAGCCAGGACCTGCGCAACTACTTCATGGAGAAGTATCTGCACCTGGTCCGCTACAACGCCGAACGCATCTACGCCCGCCTCCCCGACGAGGTGGACATCGAAGACCTCATGTCCGCCGGCCTCTTCGGC
>JBITAG010000265.1:0-3405 GCA_044439985.1 Phycisphaerales bacterium JB059
GTCGCCGACGCCGACGGCGTCATCTCCCTCAGCGTCACACCCGGGCCAGACAACGACAACGTCAACGGGTTCTTCTACCTCGGCGCCATCCGCATCGACGCGGTGATCCCCGCACCGGGCACAGGCGCCCTCCTCGCCGCCGCGGGCGTGCTCACGTGCCGCCGCCGACGGATCTGATCGCCGGTCTCGCCGCAAGCCGCCACGCCCCCCCGCACTCCGGGCAGACCACGCACCCGTCGGGCTCCGCCTCGACCCCCTCCAGCTCGAACGCGCACCCGCGGCAGCGCCCCCGCTCCGCCCGCGCCCGGGTCAGGGGCTCGCCCATCGTCTCCGAGCGCCAACGCACGATCAGCACCGACACCAGCACCAGCGCCCCGAGCGCCAGGATCAGCGTCCCGCCCAGGCGCATCACCATCGCCAACGTCTGCGACGCCCACCCCGGACCGGGCGCCAGAAACAGCCCGGCGCCGACCAGCAACGCCACGACCGCCAGCTCGACGCTCATCCAACGCAACTCATAAACATGCCGCCGACGCACGCCGTCAAACCCGCGCACGCGGACGGCGATCACCCCGCCCCTGGTGCGCAGCGGGATCCGGCGCCCCCGGTCGTCCCGAATCACGCCCTCCCCCTCAACCGCCACGCCGCCCCACACTCCGGGCACACGCACACCCCCGCCCCATCCACCGGCGCCCCCTCCAGGTCGTACGCGCACCGCAGACACATCCGCGCCGCCAGCATCGCCCGCACCGACGCCCGGTCGTCCAGGTGCTCATAGATGAACCCGAACGGCAGCAGCAGGAGAAGGCTCCCCGAGGCCATCACCATCCCCACCGACCCGATCGCCCCACTCCCCCACGGCACGAACCACGACACCAACAACCCCAGCGACCCCACCAGAAGCAACGCCACCAGCCCGAACATCGGATACCGCACCACCCGCGGCACGAGCGCCCGACGCACCCCATCGAACTCCGGCAACCGGCCCAGACCCCGAACCGCCACCCGCCGCCGCCCACCGCGCAGCGGACGCAGACGCACGCCCCGCTCGTCGCGCACCGTGTTGAGCACGAATCGATCGATGAGCGTCTGGCGTGGGTGAGGGGGAGCGACCCCGGGTTGGGTCCCCACCCGCATCAGAACATCCCCAGCTGATCCTTCAGCAGAACCTGATCCGTCCGCGGGTGCTCGACATCAACCCGGTAGTCCCCGCTGTAGCACGCCGTGCAGTACGACGCCTTGTCGTGCTTCATCACACCCAGCAGCCCCTCCAGGCTCAGGAAGTGCAGCGAGTCCACACCGAGGTAATCCCGGATCTGGTCCACCTCGCGCCCGTGGGCGATGAGCTGCTCACGCGTCGCGAAGTCCACGCCGAAGTAGCACGGGTGCCGGATCGGCGGGCAGCTGATCCGCAGGTGGATCTCCTCGGCCCCCGCGTCGCGGATCTGCTTCATCTTCTCGCGCGTCGTCGTCCCCCGCACGATCGAGTCGTCCACCACGATCAGCTTCTTCCCGTTCACGATCTCCGCGACGACGTTGAGCTTCAGCCGCACCGCGCTGCGCCGCTCCGCCTGCGTCGGCTTGATGAACGTCCGCCCGACGTACCGATTCGGCACGATGCCCTCGCGGTACGGAATCCCGCTCGCGTGCGCGTACCCGTTGGCGGCGCTGCGACCCGAGTCGGGCATGGGCATGACATAGTCCGCCTCGACGGGCGCTTCCTTCGCCAACGCCTCCCCCATCGCCTCCCGAGCCGCGAGCACGTTCTGCCCGAACACCTCGCTCGCCGGGTTCGCAAAGTACACATGCTCGAAGACGCACATCGCCGGACGCTCCGCCGGCGCCGCGAACGTGCGGCTCTCCACCCCCGCGTCCGACAGCGTCACGATCTCCCCCGGCTCCACCTCACGCACGAACCGCGCCTCGATCACGTCCAACGCCACCGTCTCGCTCGCCACCACCGCGCGACCGTCGTCCAGCTCACCCAGGACCAGCGGCCGAAAACCCCACGGATCCCGCGCCGCCTCGATCCGATCCTCGAACAGAAACACCACGCTGAACGCCCCCTGCAATCGACGCAGCGTCGCCGCCAGCGGGTCGCTGCTCGCCCGCTGCTCCGGCGAGGCCAGCAGGTGGATCATCACCTCGGTGTCGCTCGTCGTGTGGAACAGACGCCCCTCCTGCCCGAACGCCTCCCGCAACGCCTCCGCGTTCACCAGGTTTCCGTTGTGCGCCACCGCCACCTCACCCTCGACGTACCGCTCGATCAGCGGCTGCGCGTTGCACGACTGGCTCCCCCCGCTCGTCGAGTACCGGTTGTGCCCGATCACCCCCCCGGAACGCCCCTCCCCCGGACCCTTCTCCCGCAACTCCTCGATCGTCCGCGCCCCGAACACCTCCGGCACCAGGCCCATCCCCACGTGCCCCTGGATCCCCACCCCCACCCGCACCGCCATCCCCCTGGCCTCCTGCCCACGGTGCTGCTGCGCGTACAGCCCCATGTACGTCTGGTGCACCGCGTCCGGACTCCCCCACACCCCGAACACCGCGCACTTCTCCTTCCCCTTGTCACCCTCCGGGCGCAACGATCTCAACACGTCCAGCGGGATCCGGCGCGGCGGGGTCTGATCGGGCACAGGTGTCTCTCGTCGGGGGAACGTCTCGCGGCGCGTCAAGTCTAGCGGCGTTCTCACCCCTTCAAGGTCAGGGCCGCGGACGCAGATCCCGCTCCCCCACCAACACCCCGTCCCCGTCCGCCCGCAACGCCACCACCGCCCCGAATCGCCCCTCCTCCGCGTCCGCCTCCACCAACGCCGCCGTCAGCAGTTCATCCCCCTCATACATCGTCGGCTCGATCCAGTCCTCCGCCCCCCCCGGATACTCCAGCGTGATATGGACGTGCGCCGGCTCCGACCTCAACGGGTACGCCGCCGGCCGGATCGACCGGATCTCGTACCGCCCCAGCGGGTCCGTCCGCAACCACCCCCGCAGCACGCCGTGCCGCCGCCCGTTCCCCGTCTCCTGCCCCTCACGCCGGTACACCCCCGTCGCGTCCGTGTGATACGCGTACACCAGCACCCCCGCCGCCGGGGTCACCCCGTGACCCTCGACCACCCGCCCCCGCAGCACCATCCGATCCCCCGGCTCCTCCGGCCCCGCGATCGTCATCACCGCCCCCAGCTCCCCCTCCGGCACATCCTGCGCCCCGCACCACTCGCAGGGGTCCAAGGCCTCCCCCACACCTCCGCCCCCCGATGACCCTCCCGAAGCCCCACCCGGTTCGCCACCCCCGCAGGCGCCCAAGCCCGCCCCCAGCAGCCCCACCACCCCGATCACGCCCGCCACCCGCTTCCTCATCGCAGATCCCCTTTCACCCGGGTCTACCCCCCGCCCCCCGCCTCCGGT
>JBITAG010000266.1:0-6273 GCA_044439985.1 Phycisphaerales bacterium JB059
TCCCGCGGCGAGCGTCTCGCCCCCTTCGCCCGCGAGCAAGCCCGCGGCCAAGACGCCCGAGCCCCAGACGCCGGCCGATGCGGACGCGGACAAGCCCGCACGCCCGAGCCAGCCCGACGCGCCCGCGCAGACGGAGAAGGCCGACACCCCAACCACCGCGGCGCCGGCGGCCTCCTCCCCGCCCAAGAAGCCGCAGATGAACGTGCCGCAGCGCCCCTCGGTTGTCGCGCCGGTCGGGCGTCAGCTCGAGAAGAAGCAGCAGATCAAGCTCTCCGGGCCGAAGGTGGTCCGCGTGGAAGCGCCCGAGCAGGTCGAGGCGCCGCGACGTCGAGCGCCCCGCCCGGGCGGCGGCGGATTCGGGGGACCCGGCTTCGGCGGGCCCATGGACATGCCCGGCGGGGGCGGCGGTCGCGATCGCGGAAATCGCCGACGCAGCGGCGGTGGCGGTGCGGGCGTGCCCGCCCGTCGCCAGGGTCGCGGTGGCATGGAGGGCTCCGGCTTCACCCAGGCCGACATCGCCGAGCGCGAGATGCGTCTCCAGCGATCCGGCGGCTATCTCAAGCAGCGCCGCCAGCAGCTCCAGCGCCAGTCCCAGACCGACCGCCCGGCGACCCCTGCGCAGAAGGGCGGCAAGGTCAGCATCGCCGAGCCCTTCACCATCAAGGACCTCTCCGCCGCCACCGGCGTGAAGGGCGCTGAGATCGTCAAGCAGCTCTTCATGCAGGGCGTGATGGCGACCATCAACTCTCCGATCGAAACGGAGAAGGCCCAAGAGATCATGATGGAGTACGACATCGAACTCGAGGTGGTCGAGGCCAAGACCGCCGAAGAGAAGGTGTCCGAGGAGTTCGCCGAGCGCGAGGTCGTGGACGAACGCGACCGCGGCCCCGTCGTCACCATCCTGGGCCACGTGGACCACGGCAAGACCTCGCTGCTGGACCGCATCCGCAACGCCAAGGTCGCCGAGGGCGAGGCGGGGGGCATCACCCAGGCGACGAGCGCGTTCCGCGTCCCCGTCTCCCTGGGCGACGACACCAAGCAGGTCGTCTTCATCGACACGCCGGGCCACGAGGCCTTCACCGAGATGCGCTCCCGAGGCGCCAACGTGACGGACATCGTGGTCCTCGTGGTCGCCGCCGACGACGGTGTCATGCCCCAGACCATCGAGTCGATCAGCCACGCCAAGGCCGCCGGCGTCCCCATCGTCGTCGCCCTCAACAAGATCGACAAGGCCGAAGCGACCGACAGCAACATCCAGCGGATCCTCGGTCAGCTCGCCGAGCACGAACTCAACCCCGTGGACTGGGGCGGCGACACCGAGGTGGTGCGCACCAGCGCGCACACGGGCGAGGGCATCGACACCCTCCTGGAGATCCTCGATCTCCAGGCCCAGGTCCTCGAACTCAAGGCCGACTTCGCCGGCCCCGCCCGGGGCACGGTCATCGAGGCCCGACCCGAGGAGGGCCGCGGCAACGTCGCCAACATCCTGCTCCAGGACGGCGAACTCAAGGTCGGCGACTTCATCGTCGCCGGTCGCGCCTTCGGACGCGTGCGTGACATCACCGACGATCACGGTAAGCGGATCAAGTCCGCCCTGCCCCCGATGCCGGTGCAGATCTCCGGCATCGACATGCTCCCCGACGCGGGTGACAAGTTCTACTGCGTGGACACGCTCAAGAAGGCGGAACAGGCCGCCGAGCAGCGCCGCCACTCCGAGCGCGAAAAGCAGCTCGCCCAGCCCAAGCTGACGCTCGATCGCATGTTCGACCAGATGGCCGAGAAGGAACTCAAGGAGATCCGGATCGTTCTCAAGGCGGACGTGCAGGGGTCGGTGGACGTGCTCAAGAACGAGATCGAGAAGGTCTCGGGCGACGAGGTCAAGGTCCGCGTGATCCACAACGCCGTCGGGGGGATCACCGAGTCCGACATCCTCCTCGCCGACGCCTCCGACGCCATCATCGTCGGCTTCAACGTCATCGCGAACGCCAAGGGACGCTCCCTCGCCGACCAGAAGGGCGTGGAGATCCGCAACTACCAGGTCATCTACGACATCGTGGAGGACATGAAGAAGGCCGCCGAGGGACTTCTCGCTCCCGAACTCCGCCAGGAGGTTCTGGGGCATGCCGAGGTCCGCAAGGTCTTCAAGGTCTCCAAGGTCGGCTGGATCGCCGGCTGCTACGTCACGGACGGCGCCATCGAACGCGACGCCCTCGTCCGCGTCACCCGCGACGGCATCGTGGTCGAGAACGACCGCAAGCTCGAGCAGCTCAAACGCTTCAAGGACGACGTCAAGGAAGTCAAGAGCAACATGGAGTGCGGCATGAAGATCGTCGGCTACGACGACATCAAGGAAGGCGACGTCCTCGAGTGCTACAAGCAGGTCGAGGTCAAGCGAACCCTCTAACCCCCCGCGATGGTCATCGGAGTTCTCCAGTTCGAGCTGCACGTCCACGGCGCCGAGTCCCTCAAGGACAAACGCCGCGTGGTCAAGTCCGTCCGTGACCGCCTGCACCGCGAGCACCTCGTGTCCGTCGCCGAGGTCGGCGCCCTCGAGACCCTCAATCTCGCCCTCATGGGTGTGGCCGTCGTCGGGACCGAGGGCGCCCGGGTCGCGAAGGTGCTCGACGCCTTCGACGCCAAGCTCCGCGCCCTGACCGACGCCGAACTCGGCTCCACCCGACGCGAGATCATCCGGGGTGAGCAGCTCACCACCGACCCCGACGCCCCCCTCGACGAGAACGCGATCGCCGCTGAGCTGCTCGATCGAGCGGAGAACATCTCGTGAGCGATCAGCCGAACACCCGCAACAAGCGGCTCGCGGCGGTCATCCAGCGAGCCCTCGAACAGACCCTCGCCCGCGGGCTCAACGACCCCCGCATCAGGGGTCTGGTCTCCATCACCGGCGTCGAACTCTCGCAGGACCTCAAGACCTGTACCGCCAAGATCTCGGTCTACCCCGAGGAGCACGAGAAGCTCACGATGCACGGGTTGCGCGACGCCACCTCACACATCCGGCGCCGGGTCATGAAGCAGATCCACATCAGGGAGATGCCCCGGCTGGTCTTCACGCTCGACGAGGGGCTCAAGAAGCAGGCCGAAGTCATGAGCCTGCTCGCCAAGGCCCGCGCCGAGTATTCGGACACGACGGGGGACAGCGCCCCCGACACCCCCGCCCAGGACGGGAAGGAAAGCACACCGTGATCGAAGGGGCCAAGGCCAAGAAACTCGACGCGCTGATCAAGCGGCTCACCTCCGCCGACCCGCAAGCGGGCGCCACCCCGCCCCCCCCGGAAGGCGCCGATCGGCTCGTCCATGAACTGGTCTTTGCGTTCATGCTCTGGGAGGCCGGCCCCGCGCTCGCCGCCGACGCGATCCGCTCGATCACCGACGCTTTCGTGGATTACAACGAGGCCCGCATCGGGATGAGCGACGAGCTTGCCGACCTGCTCCCGAAGAAATACCCCCTCGCCGAGGAGCGATGCCGCCGCCTCCGCGTCGTCCTCAACACGGTCTTCTCGCGCGAGCACGCGCTCTCCCTCCAGTCGCTCGATGACATGCCCAAGCGGGAGGGCCGGGCCTACCTGGAATCGATCGAAGGGATGACCCCCTTCGTCGCCTCCCGGGTCACGCTCATCGGCCTCTCCGCGCACGCCTTCCCGGTCGACCGGCGACTGGTCTCGATCCTGACGGGCGCGGGCGTCTGCGACGCGGAGGAGTCCCCCGAATCGCTCGCCTCGAAGCTCGAACGGTACTATCGCGCCGGGCAGGCCGCCCCCGCCTACCTCGCCCTCGAGGGCGCCGAGCCCGTTGAGGCGAAAAAGACCCGCTCCGGCGGGCGAAAGGGCGGCGCGTCCGCCACGAAGTCATCCCGGTCCGGCAAGTCCAAGACCAAGGCGACGTGAGCCGTTCAACGCATACGCCAAGGTGATCCTTCATGCAGACCCGCGCCACACTGACGCTCGCGTGCACCGCCTTGCTCGCCGCGCACGGGTTCGCCGGAACGACCGTGTCCGACGCGATCGTTCTCACGCCCCCGCCTCCCCCGGACGTGGACCCCTCGAGCGCCACGGACCGGCTCCGCCGGGTCGCCGAGGCCGAGTCCAACACGCCGCGATGGCTGCCCGCCGACAGCCCCGTCTGGTCGTTGATGGGAGTCCAGCCGCACCGCGCCGGGACGCAGCCCCCCGCCGAGCAGCCCTCGCTCGAGCAGGAGCTTGAGCGTCTCCGCACCCTCCCCCTCGAACTCGACGCCCCCTCCACGCCCGCCACGGACGCCGAGGCCGCCGGCTTCCTCCTCGAGAACGCCCGTCAGCGCCTCGAGTCGGACCCGAACGGCGCACTGGAAACCCTCGATCGCGCCGCCGAACTCGACGCGTCCAACCCCGCGACGCACGACGCCCGTGCCCGCGCCCTGATCCGGCTCGGGCGACGCACGGAGGCGGGCCTCGCCGCCCGGCTCGGCGCCGCCCTCGGGTCCACCGACCCGGTCACCCTGACTCTCCTCGGGCTCGACCTGAGCACCGAGGGGCGCCACGACCGGGCCGCCCGCGCTCTGGCGCGCGCCCTCGCCGACGAATCCGCCGACCCGGTCACCCGCGCGATCGCGCTCGCCACGATCGGACAGAGCCTGCTTGAGCAGGGGGCGGACCGCGCCGGCGCCGAGGCCATCCGAAGCGCCCTGGCCGACCCCCCACGCCCCGAGCCGAGCACGCTTCTCCGCGCCGACCTCGTTCGCGTCCTCGGGCGGCGCGCCGCGCTTCTCCGCCAGGCGGGCGCCCCCCCCACCGACGCCGATACCGGCGCGTCCCCCCCCACCACCGACGCGGAGATCGCTCGCCTCGTCAGCGTCGGACGACCGACGCAGGCGTTCCTCCGATCCCTCCACGACATCGAGGCCACACATCGACCGCTTCGCCACGCCGAGCGTGCGCTCATCGAGTCCCTCGCCCTCGACAACGACCTCCGCCCCGCCCTCGCCGAGTCCCTGCGCGACACCGCGCATCACGCGGCGCTCGGTCCCACCGCGCGGGCCAGCCTGCTGATCGCGAGCGCCGACCTTCTGCCGGTTCACCGGGCCGACGAGCTGCTCCGTGGCGCCCTCCGCATCGGCCCGTTCAACGACACGATCGCCCGGGCCCTGCTCGCGAGCGAGCGGTCCTCCCTCGACGCGCGGCTAGCCATCGCCGAATCGATCGTGCAGCGGACGCCGGAGCACGCCCGACGCGTCGCCGCGGCTCTGCTCTCCGGCCCCACGCCCCCGGCGCAGATCCGCGAGCGGGCACACGCGCAGACCGCGCCGAACGCGCTGCTGCTCGGCGCGATCGATCTCCAGCTCCGGCGCCCCCGCGACGCCTTCGATCGCCTCATCGGAGAGACCGCGCCCGAGGGCCTCGCCACCCGCCTCCTGCGGACCGAGGCCGCGGTGGCGGTCGGGCGCTGGGACGTGGCAAACCCGCTTGCCGATGCGATCGACCCTGCCACGCCCTCACCGAGCGCCGTCCGGCTGCTGCGAGCCGCGCACCGGTTCGAGGCCGCCGCCAGCATGGGCGAGTCGCTTCCACTCGAAGACCAGCTCGACACGGATCTGCTCCTGGAGCTGGCCGAGCTGGGGGTGCAACTCAGCCGCCCGCGCGACGCCGAACTCTACCTCGCCATGGCCGAGGAGCACGACCCGTTCGATGAGCGCGTGCTCGCGGCGAAGCTGGCCCTGTATGCCCCCGGCGCCGCCCTCGAGTCCGACGCCCTCCACACCCAGGCCCTCCGCTCACAGCGTGAGCGCACGCCCCACGGTCTCTACGCCTCCATGCTCGCGGCCCAGGACCTCGCCTCGTCGGGCCTCCTCGACGAAGCCGAACGCCGCCTGCGCGCCGTCGTTGAACGCGACGCCGAGCAGCGGGGCGCCTTCGAGCTGCTGCACCAGCTCTGGCGCCGCAAGACCCCCGAGGCGCGGGCCGACGCCATCGACTGGCTGAGTGCCCTCACCGAGCGTCTCCCGGGCAGCCCGACGCCGGGGGGCGCCCTCGCCCGGCTCCTTGCCGCCGATGGGCGGACCGATGAGGCGCTGGGCGTCCTCGACGCGTGCGAACGAGCGACCGGCGCGCCCGTGATGGCTCGCCTGCGCGAACGCCTCCTCCGAGAAGCCGACCGCGTCGAGGAGGCCAACGCCCTCGCCCGCGCCCGCCTCGACACCCCGACGCGGTCGATCGACGAATCGCTGGAACTGGCCGAGATCGAGCTGTCGGACGGCCAAACCCGTCTGGCCAGCGACGCCCT
>JBITAG010000267.1:0-5289 GCA_044439985.1 Phycisphaerales bacterium JB059
TTCCGATCTGGGATCGCCGCCCTCGAGGGCGCCACGCTCTCCCCGCTGGCGAGCCTCTCGGGTCCCTCCACGATCGAATCGATTTTCCGCACCGACGCCCCGCTCGACCGAGAGCGTTGGACGTCGATCGTGATCCACCACTCCGGCTCCCCGGCCGGGTCGCCCGCCTCCATCGATGAGCAGCACCGCTCGATGGGTCTGGCCGGGCTGGGGTATCACTTCGTCATCGGCAACGGCGTCGGGATGAGCGACGGCGAGATCCACGTCGGGCGTCGATGGCTCGATCAGCTCCCCGGCGCCCACGTCGCCGGTCCCCAGGGGGATTACTACAACCGCACCTCCCTCGGGATCTGCCGGGTCGGCAACGGGGACCGGCGCCGGTTCTCCGACGCCCAGATCCAGCGCCTCGCCCAACTGACCTCCTCCCTCGCCCGCGAGCTGGGGATCCCGGCGGATCGGGTCCTTCTGCATTCGGACCTCTCGGGCGCCCGGAGCCCGGGCGCGTTCTTCCCGGAGGCCCGGTTCCGCGAGCTGATCCTGCTGGCGCCCTGATCAGGGCCCTCGGGGAGACCGAGCCGACCCATGGAATACGCTTCATCGGGCCTCGTTGTGCACCCGTGGGGTGATCCTGCCGACTAAGATCGACTCGCGTTGCCCGAGAGGACGGTCCCGGACCGTCGGACCCGGACGGCGCCCGCGACCGGAGGAGTCTCTCCGGGGGATGAGTTCTGGCCTTCGAGGAGCTGGGTGGACGCCTGGGCATGTCAACCACGCCGACCATCAAGGAGAAGGGTGACCTCGTCGAGGGCTACCGCGTCATGGCGGAACTCGGGCGAGGGGCGGCGTCGATCGTCTACCTCGTCCAGGACCCCAAGACCAAGCAGGTTTGGGCCCTCAAGCACCTCGAGAAGAAGGGCCCGAAGGACCAGCGGTTCCTCGATCAGGCCGAGATCGAGTACAAGATCGCCCAGCAGCTCGAGCACGACTCGATCCGCCAGATCCCACGCATGATCAAGAAGGGCTCGCTCCTCTCCGCCAAGGAGCTGTACCTGGTCATGGAGTTCGTGGACGGCGCCGCCCTGGACACCTACCGCCCCCGCACCTTCGTGGAGGCGGTGGACCTGTTCTGCCAGACCGCCCACGCGCTGGCGCAGATGCACGACCGCGGGTACGTCCACGCGGACATGAAGCCGCACAACGTGATGGCCTGCCCGGACATCAACGATCGGAAGATCGCCAAGATCATCGACCTGGGGCAGAGCTGCAAGGTGGGGACGGTCAAGCCCCGCATCCAGGGCACGCCGGACTACATCGCCCCCGAGCAGGTCCGGCGCGAGAAGATCGTTCCGAAGACGGACGTGTACAACTTCGGGGCGACGATGTACTGGGTGCTCACGCGTCAGCACATCCCCACGGCCTTCTCCAAGCAGGGCGCCTCGCTCTCCGGATCGCTCGAGTCCGCGGTGATCGAGAAGCCCGTCCCCGCCAACGAGATCAATCCCAACATCGACGAGCGGCTCAGCGATCTGATCATGCAGTGCGTCGAGCCGAACCAGGCCCAGCGACCCACCATGAACGAGGTCGCGGACCGCCTGGAGCTGATCCTGGGCATCCTGCGCACGCGGGCCGAGTCGGAGGCCTCGCGGGCGGGCCTGACGCTCGACGAGGACGAGTGAGGCGAACGTGCCCCCCATCGATCTGAACGACCCCGACCGCGTGGTCGCCGCGTTCCGTGCGGGAGCGTCGGCCAACCGCGAGGCGGCGTGCCGTCAGGGATCGATCGACGTCATCAGCGCCCCCGGGCGCCTGATCGCGACGGGTGACCTGCACGACAATCCGATCCACTTCGCCAAGCTCGTGGAGGCCGCGGGCCTGCGCGACGAGGACCCCGAATCGGGACGGGCGCACCTGACGCTGCACGAGATCATCCACCCGGAGCGTCTGCTCAACGGGATCGACTTCTCGTACCGGGCCCTGACCCGGGTCGCGGCGCTCAAGGCCGCGCATCCCGAGTTCGTCCACACGCTGCTGGCGAACCACGAGCTGGCGCAGGTGCTCGGCTCGGGGATCGTCAAGAACGGCGTGCGGGTCGTGGAGGCGTTCAACGAGGGGCTCGAGTACGTCTTCGCCGAGGAGAGCGAGCGGGTCGCCGCGGCGATCGCAGACTTCGTGCGTTCGATGCCGCTGGCGTTGCGTGTCCACACGCCCTTCGGGGACATCCTGTGCGCCCACTCGCTGCCGGGCCCGGCGATGATGGGACGTTTCGATCCGTCGGTGCTGCTGCGGGACCTGACCGAGGAGGACTACGAGCCGCGCCGGGGGTCGGCCCACCTGATGATCTGGGGGCGGGGGTACGACGCCGAGCAGCTCGAGGACCTGGTGGAGCGGTGGGGGGTGAATCTTTTCATTCTCGGACACGAGCACGCGCCCCAGGGCGCGATGCTGGTCGAGCCGAACGCCCTGGTGCTCTCCAGCGATCATGAGCGGGGGGTCTACCTGCCGATCGACCTGGAGCACCCGCCCGCGGTTCGCGACTGCGTGGGGCTCGTCGTCCCGCTGAGCGATTGAGCCGACCCCGCCGCCGCTCCGGGGCGTATGACTCTCCACGAAAGCGACGGCGCCGCCCCGAGGCCCGAGACGAGGACTGACCGAATGCGACCCCACGCCCTGCACCTGCTGCTCCCGACGATCGCCCTGACGCTGACCGCCGCCTGCGACGAGGCCCCCTCGGCCAACGCGAGTGAGCCCGAGAACGCCCTCGTGGCGCCCGGCGGGGAGGCGCCGGCCCAGCCCGAGTCGCCCGCGGAGGCCCCGCCCCCGTCGGGGACGGAGGCGCAGGGGGCGTCCGACGAGGCCGAGCCGGTCGAGGAGAAGCCCCGCGTCCGCAAGTCGCGCGTCGTCCGCCGGTTCGAGATGGAGGCGGAGGGCCTCCTGCCGCTGATGACCAGCGAGGCGACCAAGGAGTTCCTCGACCAGGTGAGCCTGCTGCACAACGTCCCGATCCGCCGGATCTTCGTCCGTCAGGGGCCGGTTCCCGAGGCGGTCGCCGAGGCGGAGTTCCACATGCTCCCCGAGGAGATCAAAGACGCCCTGCGTCCCGTCGAGATCGACACGACCAAGTACTACCAGACGATCTACGGCTCGCCGCTCGCGTACGCCCGCCCGCTCGATCTTGTCGCGGCGCACGCGGGGTGGGAGAGCTTCGAGAACAAGAAGATCCTCGACTTCGGGTACGGGCAGGTCGGTCAGCTGCGCATGCTGGCGCAGTGCGGCGCGGACGTGACGGGCATCGAGGCCTCCTCGATGATCGCGGCGATGTACACCCTCCCGGGTGACACCGGTGAGTTCACCGGGACGACGGACAAGACCGGGCGTCTGAGCCTCTACCAGGGGTACTGGCCCGCGGGCAAGTTCGCGCGTGAGAACGTCGGGACGGGCTACGACCTGATCATGGCGCGCAACGTGCTCCGCAAGGGACCGATGGATCTGGAGAACCCGGACGTCCGCCCGGAGCTGCGCGTCCGCCTGCGCGTCACCCCCGAGCTGTTCATCGCGCGCATGAACGAAGCGCTCAACATGGGCGGGTACGCGATCGTCTACAACATCGGGGGCGCCGGCCCGGAACTCTGGGACCAGTTCCCCGCCAGCGACTTCTCCTGCCCCTTTACCCGCGAGCAGTGGGAAGCCGCGGGGTTCGAGGTCATCGCCGACAACACCATGGACAGCGAGCCGATGCGCGCCGTCGGCAAGGCGATCTTCCTCGACCGCGGACCCAACGGCATCAGCCTCGAGACCCAGATGTACGCGGCTTACACCCTCGTCAAGAAGGTCGGCGAGACGACCATCCCCGGGCAGGCCAACGCCCCCGCGGACGACTGACCGACCCGCCCGCGGGTAGCATCCCCTTCATGGGCGAATCGACGAGCACGCAGGACATCCCCCGCTGGCTTCCCGAGTCGGCGACCACCCTCCCGGCCCGGGTGTGGCGCTGCGTCACGCTGGCGCCTCGCCTCTGGCGCCCGTGGCGGGTCTGGAGCGCGCTCACCGCCCACGTGCCGGTCTCCTGGTCGGCGCTGCTCGGATTCCTGCTCGTCGTTCTCGGGATGCGGCTGCTCATGGGCGTGGCGGGAGCGGCCGACGCGATCGCGTTCACGATCAGCCCGCCACCGTCCGGCGCGCCGGGCGCCGACGCCGCGGAGCTGGCCCGGGAGATCGCGTCTCCCCAGTTCTCCAACCTGCGTCGGCAGGACGGGGCGATCGACCCGACCTGGCTCGGCGCTCCGCTGGCGGCCCACACCGCCTTCCTCCTCATGCTGCTGGCCCTCTCGAGTGACCGCAAGCGCGTGGGCGTCACCTCGCCCCACGTGGTCCGTGCGTGGGTCTACGGACTGGTCTGGCTCGGGGCGGTCTTCCTGCTCGGGGCGGTCGCCGGCCTTCTGGACGCCGTCGCCCTCGGCGCCTGGGAATACAGCGATCTGACGCGCGAGCCGGGCGTTCTCGAGTCCGTCAGCGCGGGCCTCGTCCGCGCGACCGAGTCACCCGTGGTTCTCGCGCTCGTTGGCCTCTGGATACTGCTCTGGTGGCGCAGCGCCATCGTCCGCGCGTGGAAGATCCCGCGCGGGCAGGCGGGGTGGGTGCTCCTCTCGGTCGTCGCCCTCGTCGCCGGGACCGGCGCCCTGCTGCTCACCCGTCATTTCCAGATCCTGCGCGACATCGCGGCGGGGTGAGGGGCGCCTCAACCCGCCCCGGTCTGGACGGTAGAGCCCTCGGGATCTCCCGGGAGCTTGATATGAACCGCCGCCTGACCGTCCTGCTGTTTGCCTTTCTCTCCACCGGCGCCGCGCTCGCTCAGGAAGACGCCCCCGGGCACAACGAGAAGTACGCGCGTGAGGCCGAGGCGCTCCGCGCCTTCGCGACCACGCCGGGCGCGAACGCCTGGCTCGATGAGGCCGAGCGCCTGCCCCCGTTCGAGTCGCGGTCGATCTACTACACCCGGACGCGCGAGGGGAATACCGCGTACACCGCCGAGCAGTACGCCGCCCTCGACGAGGCTGAACGCGAGGGGCTGCGCGAGCTGACCGCCCAGCCGGGGGGGCGGTACGACGAGACGTTCTACGGCTCTCCCCTGGCCTACCTGCGCGCCATCGACCTCGGGGCCGCGCATCTGGGGGACGAGTCGGCGCCGTTTGATCTTGAGGGCGCCCGTGTCTTTGACCTCGGGTACGGCCAGATCGGGCAGCTGCGCATGCTCGCCCGGGCCGGCGCCCACGCCGTGGGCGCCGCCCCCGC
>JBITAG010000268.1:0-34302 GCA_044439985.1 Phycisphaerales bacterium JB059
CGCCTTCCTCGCCGCCTTCGGCGCCGGCTGCCCCTAACCACACCGAGCGGACGGAGAGGGCGCAGGGCGCCCCTCAACACACACATGGCGCCCGCCGGGTGCCCGCCCAACGCGAAGCGAAGCGGAGCTTTGGGCGGATGATGGGAGACACAACACCCACCGCCGCCCATAGCTGCGCGATGGGCGGGCGCCCTAAAGAGAACCTCAGGGCGCCCACCCAACGCCGGGCGCCCACCCAACGCGGAGCGCAGCGCAGCTTTGGGCGGATGCTGGGGTCGAGGGCGCCACGACTCGCCGTCCTCGCCGCACACCGGGCGCACGCTCTCCCACCTCAACACCGCCAACCCATCCCAGCCCCATCCGACCCACCCCCTCCCTTGGTCCCCTTGACCCCCTTGGTCCCCTTGACCCCCTTGGTCCCCTTGGTCTTCTTGGTCCCCTTGTCTCCCCTCCCGGACCGCCTCCCCCGGCCTACGCTCGGGCATGATCCACCCCTGGCACGAAGTCACCCCCGGCGTCCCCAAGAAGGAACTCCCGCACCACTTCCGGGCCCTCATCGAGATCCCCAAGGGGTCGAGCAACAAGTACGAACTCGACAAGTCCACCGGCCTCCTCCGCCTCGACCGCGTCCTCCACTCCGCCGTCTACTACCCCGCCAACTACGGCTTCATCCCCCAGACCCTCGCCGAGGACGACGACCCCCTCGACGTCCTCGTCTTCTGCACCGAGAAGATCCCCCCCCTCTGCGTCTGCGACGCCCGCGTGGTGGGGGTGATGACGATGGTCGACGACGGCCAGCCCGACCACAAGATCGTCAGCGTCCTCTGCGACGACCCCGAGTTCGCCGACTACCAGAAGGCCAGCGACTTCCCCAGCCACACCTTCAAGATGCTCAAGCGGTTCTTCGAGGACTACAAGATGCTCGAGGGCAAGGCCGTCGAGGTGGACGAGATCATGCCCGCCGAGGCCGCCGAGGCCATCATCGACGACTCCCTCCGCCGATACTCCCGCGCCAGACGCCAGGGGGCGATGACGGGGCTCTGATCCCCCCGGCACGCTACCCTTGGGCCATGTTCCGCGAGATCGACAAAGTCCTCATCACCCGCGAACGCATCGCCGAGCGCGTGCGTGAGATGGCCCTGGAGATCTCGAGGGACCTCCGCGCCGAACTCGAGCGCGAGGGCGCCTCCATCCACGACGAGGGGCGCCTGGTCATCGTCCCCATCCTCACCGGCTCCATCGTCTTCGTCGCCGACCTCATCCGCGAGCTGCCCATGAAGGTCTCCCTCGACCTCGTCGCCGTCTCCAGCTACCCCGGCGAGAGTGTCCGCTCCAAGGGCGCCCACCTCGAATCCGAGATGCCGCGCAACCTCGGCGACAAGCACGTCCTCGTCCTCGACGACATCCTCGACTCCGGCCGCACCATGCACATGGTCAAGAGCCTCATCGCCAAGCAGAAGCCCGCCAGCCTCCGCTTCGGCGTCCTCCTCGACAAGGCCGAACGACGCGAGGCCGACATCCAGGCCGACTACGTCGGCTTCGACATCCCCGACGAGTTCGTCGTGGGCTACGGCCTCGACTACAACGGCTACTACCGCAACCACCCCGAGATCGCCGTCCTCAAACCCGACGTCCTCGCCACCGCCGACGACTCAGGCACTCGAAGACCGGCGCCCCCCAACGTTCCAGCGGCGCCTCCGTCCCCGTCGTCGGCATCGCCGGTGGCATCGGCTCGGGCAAGTCGAGCGTCGCCCGGCACCTCGCCGCCCTCGGCGCCCTCGTCTCCGACTCCGACGCCCAGATCCGCGAGGCGCTCACCACCGATGACGTCCGCGACGAACTGCGCCGGTGGTGGGGAGAGGGCATCCTCGACGACCGGGGACGCGTGGACCGCTCCGCCGTCGCCCGGATCGTCTTTCGCGACGACGACGAGCGCGCCCGCCTCGAGGCCCTGCTCCACCCCTACGCGCTCCGGGCCCGCGAACAGATCATCAAGCAGGGAGAGCGCGAGAGGGCGCCCTGCGTCGTCATCGACGCGCCCCTGCTCTTTGAAGCCGGCCTCGACGCCGGGTGCGATGCGATTATTTTCGTCGAGACCCCCCGTGAAATCCGCATGAAAAGGCTCCGCGTCCCCCGAGGCTGGGACGAGCACGAACTCGATCGACGCGAAAAAGCCCAGCTTCCCCTTGAACAGAAGCGGGCGAGATCCGAATATACAGTGGTCAACGACGGCGACGAGGCGGCGCTGCAAGAGCAGGTCCGCCGCACGCTCGCCCTGATCCGTGAGGCATTTCTTTCCCGCCCGTGACGCCCCGCCCCGTGCTGAAACCGGGCGAGCGGCTCCGGACACGCACGCTTGTCCCCGCCCCTGTCCGGGCCGGGGCCACTTCGAGTTCACCCCCGGACGCCCCCCGGCGCTCGGGCCTATCATGAGAGGTACCTGTGCGGGCCATACGCGGCCCGCCACCCCCCTCTGCTCATCGATGAATGTCCCGCGTCCGAGGCGCTCGCGCCCTGGATGGCGCCCGACGCATTGAGGACCGGAACACGATCCTTCACCGCCCATCGGCGGTTCCCCAACGACCCACAACGCAGGCGCCAAGGCATCGGCGCCGAACGCAGGAGGCCGAGTCGCATGGCCAAGGCAACGGACGTCGCAGAGAGCGCCAAGGCGGACACCAAGCCCGCGGCGCGATCCAAGAAAAAGACCACGCGCAAGAAGGTGGAGGGCGCCGTCGAGCCCAAGAACGGCTCCAAGCCCAAGGGCGAGTCCTCCTCCGACGCCCCCAAGACCAAGCCCGCACCCAAGCCCGACGCCGGGAGCCAATCCCGGGGCGACGCCCAGGGCAAGGGAGAGCCCCGCGCCGAGAACGCCGACGCCTCCCGCTCGGGCGGCTCCAACTCCGGCTCCAACTCCGGCTCCTCACGCCACGACGACAACCGCCAGGACGCGCAGGGCAAGGGCGCCCGCAGCAACCGACGCAAGCGAAAGAAGCGCAAGGGCCAAAGCTCCGGCGCCTCCGGCTCCGGCGGAGGGGGGGGCGGTCGCCCCGCCATCAACTACAGCCACCTCCCCTCCGACGAGGAACTCGAACGCGAGGCCGAGGAGTTCGAGCGCATCATCGCCGCCGCCGGCGGCAAGGTGGACGAGTCCGAGGTCATCAGCCTCTCCGACCTCCAGAAGATGAGCATCGACGACATCTTCGAGGTCGCCGAGAAGGAGGGCCTCGAGGACTTCCACCAGATCCCCAAGCAGGACCTCATCTTCAAGATCCTCAAGGCCCGCGCCGCCAAGCAGGGCATCATGTTCGGCGACGGCACCCTCGAGATCATGCCCGACGGCTTCGGCTTCCTCCGCTCCCCCGAACTCTCCTACCTCCCCGGCCCCGACGACATCTACGTCTCCCCCAGCCAGATCCGACGCTTCGGCCTCCGCCGAGGCATGACCGTCCGCGGCGCCATCAGACCCCCCAAGGAATCGGAGCGCTACTTCGCGCTCCTCCGCGTCGAGAAGGTCAACGACCAGGACCCGAGCGTCATCCACGACCTGGTCAACTTCGAGGACCTCACGCCCCTCCACCCCGAGGAGCGCTTCATCCTCGAAACGACCCCCGAGTCGATCGAGATGCGCATCGTGGACCTCGTCGCCCCCCTCGGCAAGGGGCAGCGCGCCCTCATCGTCGCGCCCCCCCGCACGGGCAAGACGGTCCTCCTCCAGAAGATGACCAAGGCCATCACCACCAACTACCCGGACGTGAAGATCATCGTCCTCCTGGTGGACGAACGCCCCGAGGAGGTCACCGACTTCAAGCGCAACACCGACCCCAGCGTCGAGGTCGTCGCCTCCACCTTCGACGAGCAGAGCCACCGCCACGTCGCGGTCGCCGAGGTCGTCATCGAGAAGGCCAAGCGCATGGTCGAGTTCGGCCAGGACGTCGTCATCCTCCTCGACTCCATCACCCGCCTCGCCCGCGCCTACAACGCCGAGATGCCCCACTCCGGGCGCATCATGACCGGCGGCCTGGACTCCAACGCCCTCCAGCGCCCCAAAAAGTTCTTCGGCGCCGCACGCGCCATCGAACGGGGCGGCAGCCTCACCATCATCGGCACGGCGCTCGTGGACACGGGCTCCAAGATGGACGAGGTCATCTTCGAGGAGTTCAAGGGCACGGGCAACTCCGAACTCCACCTCGACCGGCGCCTCGTCGAGAAGCGGATCTACCCCGCCATCGACGTCGCCGCCTCCGGCACCCGGCGCGAGGAACTGCTCATGGATCCCAAGGAGATCGAGCTGGTCTACCGCCTGCGCAAGGTCCTCAGCGACATGAACGTCGTCGAGGCGATGGAGCTGCTCAAGAACCGCCTGAGCAAGGTCAAGACCAACGCCGAGTTCCTGGTGACGATGTCGATGGGGTAAGCACTCGGGGCTCCGCGGGCGCCCGCCCGAAACCCGAAGCGTTCTCCAGATGCATCTGGCGCTGACCATGCTCACGTACGCGGCCCACGCCCTCGCGGCGGTGCTCGTCGTCGGCACGCTCATCCCCTTCCTCCCCCTCGGCGCTTGGCTCGTCCGGGGCTGGGACTTCCCGCGCGTGCACATCGCCGTCGGGTGCGCCCTGCTCATCGCTCTCCTGGTGACGCTCGGCGCCGTCCGAGGCTGGGGGCTCGACCTCACCCTCGCCATCGCCCTGCTCACCCTCGCCGGCGCGTGGCAGATCCGACGCATCGCGCCCTACACGCCCCTCTGGCCCGTCTCCGTCCCCGCGACGGGCGAGCCCGAGTGGCGCCTGCTCGTCGTGAACCTCGACAAGCGCAACACGCGTCACGACCACGTCGCCCGGATGATCCGCCGCGAGAATCCCGACACGCTCGTGCTCATCGAGTTCGGCCCCGACTGGGCCGACGCGCTCTCGAGCGAGCGCCCGCACTACGCCCACCATGTCGAGGACATCCGCGAAGACGGGCTGGGCCTCGCCCTCTGGTCACGCGCCCAGCTCCTCGACCCGCAGATCCGCCAGCTCGTCTCGGACAACCGCCCCTCGATCCATACCGCGCTGCGTCTCCCGGACGGGCGTTCCATCCGCCTCGTCGCCCTGCACCCGACCCCGCCCGGGCTCCCCAGGGACAACGACGCCGGCGATGAGAAGGGTCGCTACGACAGCCGCATCCGCGACGCCGAGCTCTTGCTCATCGCCGACGAGATCGCGAGGAACACCGACGAGTCCTGGGTCGTCGCCGGTGACTTCAACGACGTCGCCTGGTCGCACACCACCCGACTCTTCCAACGCGTCAGCGGGCTGAACGATCCGCGCATCGGGCGCGGGCTGTTCAACACCTACAACGCCAAGCGTCCCCTGCTCCGGTATCCCGTGGACCACGTCTTTGTCTCCCCCGGCTTCGCCATCGCCAACATGCGCCGCGTCGAGATCCCCGGCTCCGACCACTTCGCCATCCTCGCGGACCTCGCCCTCCAGCGCGACGAACCCCGAACGCCAGACGCCGACGCCGGCGACCGGCAGGAAGCCGCCGAGATGATCGAGGAGGGCCGGGAGGACGCGGCGGAGACCGGGGAGTCCTCGGACGGTTGAGGCCGGGGGCCGATGTTAAGGCCTCCCGGTCGAGGGGGGATGGGGGGGGCGTCGCCCCCCGCGATCGAAAGAATGATGGGCGTCCGGAGCACACGCGGTGGTAGTCTGCCGGACATGGGACAACTGCCGCGAAGGCTCGCAATCGCTCTGACGCTCGTCGCCGGCTCCGGCTCATCGCTCGCCCAGGACCGGGCGGGTCCAAGGGGGATCGTCAATCCGGAGCGGCAGTTGACCCCGCTGCCGATCGCGAATCTCGTCTTTGACCCCCAGACGGGGGGATTCGACGCCCAGCCGTTCGAGTGGCGCCCGGATGGAAGCCCGCTCTGGATCAACAACTACACCGATCCCTGCGGCACGGGCGCCACCGTTGGGCTCATGGACGATCCGGACCTTGACGGAGATTCCTTCGGAGACTTCGCGGGCACGGACCCGTCCGTCAGCGACTTCCCACTCATCGACTCGCTCTACCTGTTCTGGGGTGACGTGCCACCCAACTCGGTGATCACACACGTCGTGCTGGCGTACGCCACGGCGGCGCCGGACACCGACATGGATGCTGACGGAATCGGCGACGGGATCTCCGGCCTTGACCTCACCCTTCGCTTCTCAGACAACGACAACGGGTTCGGGAACGACCTCATTCCCTGCGACCGCCAGGCGTACTCCGGGCGCTGCTGCATCTTCGAGTTCACGTTCCACGACCTCCCCGGCTCCCCGGTCGGGCTCGCGCCAGGCGAGATCGCCACCTATCTCATCACGCTCGACCTGACGTCCATGCCCTCGATGATCTTCGAACTCGGCGACACGAACGGATTCGACGACGCCGGGACCGGTCTTTCGGGCAGCGCGATCTACGGCGTCTCGGTCGGACGAGATCACGACTCGGACGGGTTCACCGACTTCTCCTACCAGCTGACGTTCGACCAGTCCGAATCCCTCTCACCCGGAGCGACCGGGTTCCTCGCGGTCGCCGATCGGCTGGAAGCCCCCGGCGTGCTCAACACGGATCCTCCCGGGGTCTTTGACGGGTTCGACGTCTACACGGCGCCGCCCGATTTCGTCTGCGGTCCGGCCGGGAACGTGATGAATTTCTATTACGAGTCCACGCAGTGGTTCGGTGGGTTCAACTGCGACGCGTCACCCCCTGTCCCGTTCGCGTCCGGGTTCCTCGAGCTCTACGGCCGGGTCGCTCCCCAGGGGTGCAACCCGGCCGATCTCGGCTTTCCGTACCATGTGCTCGATTTCACAGACGTCTCCATCATGCTCGGGGAGTTCGCCGAGGGCGATCCGCGGGCCGATCTCGCCCCGCCCATCGGGGTGCTCGACTTCAGCGACATCCTCGCCTTCCTCACGGCGTTTCACGCCGGCTGCCCCTAAGCGAATCCCTCCTCGGTCCGAGAACTCGGCTAATGTACGGGGCCAGGAAGGCCGATCCGCGCGAACATGGAGGGAGCGCCGGTGCGTATCCGACGATCAGTCAGTCTCGGGCTCGTTGCGTCGCTGGCCCTGCCTTGGGCGGGCGCTCTCGTCGTCGCCGGGCTCTGGGTGCTGATCTCCGGCGGAACCTGGCTCGGGCTCAGCCCAACCCAGCGGGTCGCCGCGGGTGTTTCCGGGGTGGCCGCGGGGTCACTCGTCTTTACTTTCTGTGTCGCCGATCGCCTCTTCCCCGGCGCCAGCCGGGGGGTGGTGTGGGCGGCGGAGGTCTTCACGTGCCTCACCATGCTCGCCGGACTCTCCTTGCTGGCCCTCTCCGTTGCGCCCTGAACCTGGGGCTGATCGCGGTCGCCGCCGCCGCCGTCGCCGCCGCTCCCGCGCAACGGGCGCCCGCCACCGATGAACGCTCGGCCCGCGTCGCCGACGCCATCGAGCAGGTCGCCCTGCTCGACCTGCGGATGCAGCAGAACCCCCTCCCCCTCGACTACCAGCTCACGTACCACCTGATCTCCATCGCGGCGGTCCTCGAGCCGGAGAACCTCGACCGCCTGCACACCCTCGCCGCCGCCGCCTGGGCCAGCACCGACGAGCGTCTCCTCCGCCAGGCGACCGAACGCATCGTCCGCCTCGACCCCGAGGACACCGTCGCCCAGCTCCGCCTCATCAGCGACCGCATCGGGGACTACCAGACCGGCGAGGAGCGACTGGCGGCGTACGAGCGATACCTCGGCCCCCGGGGCGAGGCGATCGACCCGAGCGTCCGCTCACGCCTGGCCGTGGACGCCGCCAACCTCGCCCGTGAACTCGGCGACGAGCGTCGCTTCGTCGAGCTGCTCAGCATGGCGACGAGCCTGGACATCACCAACAAGCTCGCGGCGACCCTGGCGATGGCCTACCACGCGGAGCGCCGGGATGACCCGGTCGAGCGTCTCGAGATGCTCGTCAACCTGCTCTACGCCGACCCGCTGGACTCGAACATCCATCAGGCGATCGCCCAGCTGCTCGCCTCGGAGGGCGCCTTCGAGCAGGCCAGGCGGTACTTCAGCAACGCGGCCCTCATCCACCAGCACGCGGGGGACGCGAACCTCAGCCTGCTCCAGCAGGGCCTGCTGTTCCAGTGGCACGACGAGGGGCCCGAGTCGGTCGTCAAGACGCTCAACGACATGATCGCGCGCCGACGCCAGTCGATCGCCGAGAGCCGCGCCATGGCCGAGGCGGCCGGCGAGTCCACCGTGGACATGCCCCTTCCCGAGGACGAACGCCTCGACCCCAGCATCGACCGGATCCGCGTGCTCGCCGCCTCGGCCGCGGGCGACGAGGAGAGCATGCTCGCCGCCCTGCGCGACATGAGCGAGCAGACGACCGAGCAGGTCCGCCAGATGAGCACCTACCTCGGCGGGAACGACGAGCAGCTCCGGGCCCGCGCGATGATGCAGATGGCCCAGCTCTTCGGCGAGCTGCACTTCACCGCCGTGCTCGCCGACGCCGAGCCGGAGACCTCCGCCCGGGCCGTGCAGGTCTTCGCCTCCCAGGCGCCCGACCTCAACCGCCTCATCCGGTGGCTCATTCCGTGGATCACGCTCCGGCTGGAGGACCACGAGGCCGCGGCCGAGGTCCGGGACTTCCTGGAGACGGGCCTCGGACGGGACCTGTTCGACGCGGAGATGGCCCTGGCCAAGGGGGAGAAGTCCCAGGCCGCCCGGCTCTTCCTGAGCGTCATGCGCGAGAGCCCCATCTCCCCCCTCGGCGCCTGGGCCGGGTCGCGCCTGAAGAAGCTGGTGGGGACCGATGACATCCGGACTCGGGAGGGCAAGCGGCTCGACGCCTTCGCCCGCTCGATCCCCCCGGTGATCGACAAGATGCTCGAAGGCCCGAGCGAGTTCATGAACCTCCGGTTCGAGCCGCTGCAGCGCACGCTGAGTGCGGGAGAGCCGGCGAAGGCGCGCGTGGTGATCCAGAACACCTCGACGATCCCCCTCGCCCTCGGACCGATGAGCCCGATTTCCTCCCGGTTCCTCATCCAGCCTCACATCGACACCGAGATCGGGGTCTTCGAGGCCGAGCCGCAGCCCGAGGTGCTGGAGCTGGACCGGCGCCTGCGTCTGATGCCGCGCGAGTCTGTGGAGGCGATCGTTCGTGTGGACTCTCCCTTCACCCGCTGGCTGCTCGGGCTCAACGCCGACGCGACGATGCGTCAGTCCTGGCGACTGCTGCAGGGCTTCCGGGCCGCGAGCGAGGCGGGGGCGATGGCCAAGGGCCCCCTCTGCCACAGCGCCGAGACACGCCCGATGCTCATCCGCTTCCCGGCCAGCGCGACCACGCTGGGCCCGGAGGAGCTGGCCCGTCGGCTGCGGACGGTCCCCGTCGATGACCTGCCCAACACGCTCGCCGCCGCCCGCGCCGCGCTGCTCAAGGACGAGACGCCGACCGCGGACACCTCGCCCCTCGCCGACGTGGCGCAGGCCGCCATCGAGCGGTACAACCGGGCCGACTCCCTCGATCGGGCGTTGATGCTCAGCGTGCTCCCGCACGCGACGATGAACCCGGTGATGGCGCCCTTCGACGCGCGGGTCCGGGAGCTGGTCTCCGCCCAGATCCGCTCGGGCGACCCGATCGACCAGATCGTCGCGAGTCTGGTGCTCATCACCCGGGCGCGGGGGGTGGGGGACGAGCTGCTCACCGAGTGTTCCGGGTCGCCGGAGGCCGAGGTGCTCCAGAGCATCGCGGTGCTCCTGCGCCGGCGTTTCAACGTCGGGGGCACGGGCTACGCGCAGGCCTCCGCGAGCCCCGAGGCCCTGGTGGGGCCGACCCTCTCGCTCCTCCGAGATCAGGCCGAGGAGGTGGCCAGGCAGCGGGCGGTGGAGGACGCGCTGAAGGACCAGCGGCCCGCGCCGCCGGGCGCCGGCGGATGATTGCCCCCGCGTCGGAGCCCACGCCGCGCCGAGCCTCCCCGCGCCGTGTGGCCGGGTTCGTCCTCTCCATCGCCCTGATCGCGCTGGCGATCGGCGCCGTGGCCATGCGGGGTGAGGACATCGCGCAGGCGATGCAGCACGCACGCTCCGCCCCCGCGTGGATGATCGTGCTGAGCATCCTTCTCCCGCCGCTCAACCTGCTGCTCATCGGCTCCTCCCTCTGGTTCATCACCATCCGGTACGGGCGCGTCGGCTTCGCGGAGATGGTCACGCTGGTGACCAGCGCCTGGCTGCTCAACTTCCTCCCGATGAAGCCCGGGCTCATGGGACGCATCGCGTACCACAAGCGGGTCAACGAGATCCGCGTCAAGGACAGCGCCAGGGCGCTGGGCGAATCCGTCGCCATGTCCGCGATCGCGACCGGCGTCCTGCTCGGGGTCGCGCTCCTGCTCCTCGGGGTGCGGAGCGCGTGGGCGCCCGTCGGCGCGGTGGGGGGCGCCGGCCTGGCCCTGCTGCTCTTCGTCCCCATCGCGCGCATCCGGAGCGAGCGGTTCGCGCTGCTCGGCGCCGCGATGTTCCTCCGGTACCTCGACATCGTGGTCTGGATCGCCCGCTACGCGCTGCTCTTCGCGCTCCTCGACGCGCCCCTGACGCTCTCTGATGCGGTGCTCGTGACCGCCGCGAGCCAGGTCGCCCAGCTCATCCCCTTCGTGGGCAACGGACTGGGCGCGCGGGAGTGGGGGGTGGGGCTCGTGGGCGCCGCCAAGGGCGCCACCACCGCGGTCGCCCTGACCGCCGACCTGCTCAACCGGGCGAGCGAGGTCGTCCTCGCGGTCCCCCTGGGCCTGCTCTGCACGGCCCTGGTGACCCGACGGCTGGCCCGGTTCCGTTCCGGGGGGCCTCTGACGCCGCCCGGCGCCCCCGCGCAGGCCTGATTCACCCGATTCGTTGTCTCCTTCGTCCGATCCGGCCGATGCTCTGCTCCGTACCTCCTGTGGGGCACGGACCGCCATGATCTCTAAGATCGAACAAGACCATCAACGCTTCCGCCAGATCGTGCGCGGCAGGATCCGCAAGGACCTGCGCCGATTCCTCTCCCGCGACGAACTCATCGGGCGCGAGGGCAAGCGGGCCGTCTCCATCCCCGTCCACGACATCGACATCCCCACCTTCCGCTACGGCGACAACGCCGCCGGCGGGGGCTTGGGCGAGGGGGAGGAGGGGGAGAAGGTCGGCGCCCAGCCCGGGCAGGGCGACGAGTCGGGCGGCGAGGACGAGGGACGCCACATCCTCGAGGTGGACGTCTCGATGGAGGAACTCGCCGACATTCTCGCCGAGGAACTCGAACTCCCGCGCATCGAGCCCAAGGGAGAGCACCGTCTCGAGACCACCAGCAACAAGTTCACCGGCATCCGCCCGACCGGGCCCGCCTCGCTGCGCCACTTCAAACGCTCGTACCGCGAAGCGCTCCGGCGTCAGCTCATGATGGGGGACTACGACCCCGAGAACCCGGTCATCATCCCGATCCGAGACGACTTCCGGTACCGCAGCTTCGAGGAGGTCCGCAAGCCGCAGTCCAACGCCGCGATCATCTACATGATGGACGTCTCGGGTTCGATGGGGGATGAGCAGAAGGAGCTGGTGCGCCTCGAGGCCTTCTGGATCGACACCTGGCTCCGACGCAACTACGAGGGCATCGAGAGCCGCTACATCGTCCACGACGTTCGCGCCGCCGAGGTCGATCGCAAGACCTTCTTCTCCCTGCGCGAGGACGGGGGCACGCGCATCTCCTCGGCCTACCAGTGCTGCAGGGAGCTGCTCGACGCGTCGTACGACCCCGCCGCCTGGAACATCTACCTCTTCCACTTCTCCGACGGGGACAACTCCTCCGAGGCCGACAACCGCCTCTCGGTCAAGCTCATTCAGGAGCAGCTCGCCCCCCGGGCCAACATGTTCGGCTACTGCCAGGTCGCCAGCGCCTACGGCTCGGGCAACTTCATCAACGTCCTGCGCGAGGCCTTCCCGGACAACCTCGCCGATGACCTCGGGCCTCGCCTGATCACCTCCAAGGTCAACACCAAGGACGACATCTACGACTCGCTCAAGACCTTCTTCCAGGCCGGACGCTGAGCACGCCCAGGATATAAAACCAGTTGGTTGACAAACGCCTCTGAGGCGCTATGCTAAACCATATGGTTGCACAAGAGCCCGAGGCGATTGATCGCGTCTTCCACGCCCTCGCCCACCCCGCGCGCCGCGCGATGCTCCGATCGCTCGCCGAGGGGGATCGAAACGTGAGCGAGCTGGCGTCCCCCTTCGAGATGTCTTTCCCCGCGGCCTCCAAGCACGTCCGCGTGCTCGAGGAGGCGAACCTGCTCTCTCGGCGTGTCGAGGGACGCTCGCACGTCTGCACGCTCAACGCCAAGCCGCTTCGGGAGGTCGCCGACTGGGCGGCCGCGTTCCAGCGCTTCTGGGACGAGCGCTTCGACGCGCTCGACGCGTATCTCAAGATTCTGCAGGACAAGGACCGTGCCGATGAGCCCGACGCCCCGTAACGCCTCCGTGATGACGATGCCGAGCGATCGTGAGCTGATGCTCGAACGCGAGTTCGACGCGCCCCGTGATCTGCTTTGGGAGATCTGGACCGATCCGGAGCACCTGGCCCGGTGGTGGGGGCCCACCGGGTTCTCGATCACCACGCATGAGCATGACCCGAGCGAGGGCGCCGACTGGCGGTTCACGATGCACGGACCCGACGGGCAGAACTACTCGAACCACATCCGCTACCTCTCGCTCCGCAAGCCCGACTTTCTCGCGTACGAGCACGCGGAGACGCCCGACGCACCGCACCCCGGGCTGCGTGCCGAGGTCCGGTTCGGGGCGATCGAGGCGGACCCACTCCGGACACGGCTGACGTTCAGAATGATCTTCGAATCGGGCGAGGCCCTCCGGCGGGTCGTGCAGACGTACGGCGCCGACGAGGGCGCGATCCAGACGTTCAACCGGCTCGGGCGTCACGTCCAGAACCAGGCCGGCCTGGGCGCGCAGGTCTCTCATGTCATCACCCGCCACTTCGACGCGCCGCGAGAGCTGGTGTACGAGGCGTGGACGCGGGCCGAGCACCTGGCCAGGTGGTACGGGCCGGCGCACGCCCCGGTCGGGCGCTGCTCGCTCGACCTGCGCGTGGGGGGCGCGTTCCTGTACGAGCTGAAGTTCGAGGACGCCCCGCACTGGGGGCGGAGCGCTTTCTGCGAGATCGTGCCGGGCGAGCGCCTGGTGAGCGTGATGTCGTTCGTGGACGAGCACGGCGGGCTCACCCGGGCGCCCTTCGACGACGCCTGGCCCCTCCTCTGGCTCTCAGTCGTCACCTTCGAGCCCCACGCCGGGGTATCCATGGGGTCGGTGGTCCGCATCGAGTGGACCCCCCTGGACCCCACGGAGGCCGAGCGACGGCGCTTCGCGTCCGGGCTCGAGGGGATCGATCAGGGCTGGGGGAGCACGCTCGATCGGCTCAGCGCCTTCCTGGAGGGGCTCTCCGCGTCCACAAGGACGCCGGTCGCCTGAATACGGCCGCGGTGGGCGTGCGAACAATGGGGGGTCACGATGATCCCCTTCTTCGTCGGATATGCCCTGTTGGTCTGGATCCCGGTCGCCCGGTTTCGGCGCGAGTGGCAGGCCTTTCTGATCGTGCTGCTCGGGTTCCTCGGGCTTGTCGGGATCTCCATCGCCCACTACCAGCTCGGACGCCTGACCCCCTCCTGGTACATCCAGGGGATGCAGGCCCTGCTCTACCCCTACACGGTGATGGTGGGCGTCGTCGGCCTCTTCATCGCCCTGCTTCCTCGCACGTTCGAGGGCTGCTGCCCCGGGTGCGGGTACTCCCTGGTCGGTCTGCCCATCAGCAAGCGTCTCTGCCCCGAGTGCGGGACGGACCTGCGCCCGGACACCTGCCCCTCGTGCGCCGCGGATCTGCGTCAGGTCTCGCGATCCGAACCCTGCTGCCCGGCGTGCGGGTTCGACTTCCGGGCCCGACGGCGGTTTGACCGGCACCGCCCCTCGGGCCTCGAGCGTGAGAACCTGCGGGCCTCCGACCGGCCCCTACCCGCGCGCCAGCCGCCACCCCAGCCCGAAGAGCAGGATCACCAGCGGCAGGCCCCCGATCAGGGACCACCCCAGCGTCCGGCGCCCGGTCGATGACATCGGCTTGATCAGGGAGATCGCGTCCGCCTGAGCGCTCTGCGCGATCAGCTCGTCCTGCCCCGCCAGCCAGAGCACGCTCGCCTCCAGCAGCTCCAGGTTCCCCGGCGCGACGATCCGCCCGTCCACGACGCGCGGCGACCCCGCCACGTCACGCACCAGCCACCCGTTCGAGCCGATCGCGACGATCCGCTGCGTTCGCCCCGTCGTCTCGTGCGCGCGGGTTCCGCAGGCCGCGACCACCCAGCGGTCGCTCTCCAGGTCGCGCTCCCCTCCCGGCTCGGGCTGGTCGGGGAGGAGGGCGTGCTCGGCGGCGGGGGTCTGCCAGAGGAGGCCCCACTGGCTTTCGCCCCAGAGCGAGGGGGTGTCCTCGACCGCGAGCAGGGGCGTGGCCCCCTCCTCCAGCTCCATCGGGATCGCCCAGGGCAGGCGGATCTCGAGCCCGAAGATTGCCTCGGCGATCGCGTGCTCCCCGAGGGAGGCGACCGGGCGAAGTTCCGAGCCCACCATCACGCCGCGTTCGCCCACCACGCGTCGGAGCAGGGGGCGCCCGGTCAGCGCCTTGATCCCGAACTGCTCAAGGGCCCGCCCGGTCGGGTCGGTGTCCCCGTAGGTCGGGAAGACCGAGGGGTTCAGGGAGACGAGCACGCTCTCGCCCTGTTCGACGAGGCGGTCGATCGCCCGCCCGAGGGCCTGGGCACGCTGCGACCCGCCCGCTTCCCCCTCGGCGCGTGCCGCCACCGCGCTGTTGGTGTTGATGACCAGATAAACCCGCGGGCGTTCGGCGCTCGGGTCGAGGGCGACCAGGTCCGGGGGATCCGGCTCGACCGCCGCCGCCCACTCGACGACATCGATGCCGCGTTGGGACAAGCGATCACTCATCGGAGCGAAGACGCCGTCCATCGAGAGGCCGCGGGCCCGCTCGCCGTGCGTCACCACCACGATCGGGCGCACGGGGCTGGCGAGCGAGCCGATCGCGCTGGTGACGAGTTCCTCGGTGCGGCGCGCGATGGTCGCCGCCGCGGAGATTCCCGTGGATTCGAAGGCCGCGACCGTCGTGGGGAGGATCAGGTCCAGATCTACCGCCGCAACCCCTTCGCCCGGCGGGCCGATGACCAGCAGGGCCTGGTTGCGTTCGAGCGCTCGGGCGACGCGCACGCTGTCGGGACGGTCCAGGCGCCCCAGCTCGTCGCCCAGCACCGCCAGCTCATCACGCCGGGCGCGCGTCGCCCGGGCCAGCGGGCGGGCCGACGCCCTCGCCTCGGGGGGGATGATCTCCGCCTCGCTGAACGCCGCCAGCTGGTCCGAGAGGGCGCCCTGCTGCGAGGCGAGCGTGGCCAGCGCCGCGGCGAGGGTCTGCCCCATCCCCTGCGCGTCGAAGGCCAGTTCGTCGCTCTCGAGCCGGGTCCGGACCGACTCGACCAGAGTCCGCAGCTCACGCCCGGCGACCCGGGCGACGGCGCTCTGCTGCTCAAAGAACGCGCGGTTGTTGGCGCTCCCGGGCGCCTCTTCGGGGATCTGGGCGCCGATGCGCTGGAGCGCGGGCGAGAGGGCGTCGAGTTCCCCCGCCAGGCGTTCCAGTTCCCCGAACGCCGTCCCGAGCACCCGGCGCTGTGTCTCGATCGTGGGGGCGTCGCGCAGGGCCAGCCGGGCGCTCAGCTCGTCGAGCTGGGCGACCCCCGTGCTCGAGGAGACGTCGATGGTGGTCAGACGCACCCCCTCGCTCCGCTGGCTGATCTCCTCCAGCACGTCAAGCACGCGGTCCCCGATCGCCCGGGGCGTGCGCGCCCGATCGAAGGCGGCGACGATCTCGTACTCCCCGGTGAGCTGGGCGAGGGTGCGCGTGGTCCGTTCGGAAAGACGGTGGGCGCCGGTGAGGGAAAGGTCCACGCGGAAGCTGTGCCGGTCGGCGAGCAGGCCGACCAGGAGCATGGAGGCGCCCGTTGCCAGTGTGAAGACGACGAGCAGCACCCCGTTCCAGGCCCGTCGCGATGCGGTCCGACCCATCAACGCCACCTCCGGCTGCTGAGCGCCGCGCAGGCGAGGAGCACAAACCACGCGCTCGCGGCGAGGAAGAAGACGACCCCGCCCGTGTCCACCACGCCCTTGGCCATATCACGAACCCGTCCCTGAACCCCCAGCGCCACCAGCCCCCTCGAGAGCCCTTCAGGCAGGGAGCCGGAGGTCGCCACGATCGAGGAGAGCACCATCATCAGGATGAGGAACATCAGGGTGCCGAGAAAGGCGAGCGTCTGACTCGCGGTCAGCACCGAGGCGAGCAGCCCGACGGCGAGGTAGAGCATCCCGGTCAGGATGAGCGCGAGGTACCCGGCGAGGATCGGCCCGGGGTCCGGCTTGGGCTCACCCACGACCACCAGCACCGCCACGAGGGCCAGCGTCGGGGCGAGCATCAGCCCCAGGAAGGCGACGCTGCCCAGGTACTTGCCCCAGACCACCGCCGAATCGCTCACCGGGGCCGTCCGGAGAGGTTCGATCGTCCCCGACCGCAGCTCCTCGCTGACCAGGCGCATCGAGATCGCCGGGGCCACGGGGATGAGCATCCAGGAAGCGCTGGCGAAGAAGTAGCGCATCGTCGCCGGCTGGCCCGGGATGAGCGTCCCGGTGACGAAGATCACGGCGCTGAGAAACGTGAAAAGCGCGATGACGATCCACCCCACCGGCAGGCGGAGCAGCGAGCCGACCTCGCGCGACGCGATCGCCCACACCCCGGTCATGGCGTCACCTCCCCGTTCTCCCCGGCCTCGTCCACGAGGGCGATGAAGACCTCCTCCAGAGAGCGGCGCTGGGTGGTCAACTCCCGGACGAACAGGCCCGCGTCCGCGGCGGCGCCCGCGAGCGCCTCGCGCAGATCCCCCGCCCCGGGGCGGGCCTCGACGAGCAGGCGCCTCCAGCCCGCGTGGGCGTCCGGGAGTGTCGCCGGATCGGGCCAGACGCGGGAGACCCCCGCGACGGCCTCCAGCCTCGACGCGCTGAAGTCCCCCGGGGCGCTCGGGTTGGCCCTGAGTTCGAGCGTGTAGCGCGACGCCCGTGCGCCGCCCCCGGTCAGCTCCTCGGGCGAGCCGTCCGCCCGGACGCGCCCGCCCGCCATGACGATGACCCGGTCACAGGTGCGCTCGATCTCGGGGAGGATGTGGGAGCAGAGGAGCATGGTGCGGTCTTCGGCCAGCTCACGCATGAGGCTCCGGGTCTCCCGGATCTGGCTCGGGTCGAGCCCGTTCGTCGGCTCGTCGAGAATGAGCACGGGCGGGTCGTGGAGCATCGCGGAGGCGAGCCCGACGCGTTGGCGGTACCCCTTGGAGAGGGCGCCGATCCGACGACGGGCCATGGCGCCCACGCGGCAGCGTTCCAGAGCCTGCGCCGCCGCCCGACGCCTTGTACGCCGGTCCATGCCGAAGAGTCGCCCCCGGTAGTCCAGATACCCCATCGGGGTCATCTCGGGGTAGAGGGGGGCGGATTCGGGGAGGTACCCGATCTGGCGCCGGGCCCGGGCCGACTCGGTGACGATGTCCGCCCCGCCGACGGTGACCTGCCCGGAATCGGGCGGGTGCACCCCGGTGATCACCCGGATGGTGGTGGTTTTTCCGGCGCCGTTGGGGCCCAGGAGCCCCGCGACCTGCCCGGTGGGCAGCTCCAGGCTCACGTTCCGGACGGCCCGGACCCGCCCGTACGACTTGGAAATTTCTCGGACGAGGATCATCGTTGTCACACGATACCAGCGGGAACCGAGCCGATAGGGAGTGCGGACACCTTGTGATGGAATCGCGTTTGCGGATTGACCGGCCAATCGCCGAGTCGGAGCTAGACTGAATGAATGCTCGTGGAGGGCGTCAGTCAACGATGACCCGTGCCAAACCCAGGGTGGTGCGGGTGGACGGGTCGGACGAGGACGTCCGGCGCGTTCAACAGGCGCTGGGCCCGGGGTATCTCGTCCAGCGGGTGGAGCGCAAGAACGACGCCCGAAAGGAAGCCGAAGCCCCCGGCGCCGAGGGCGAGAGCACCGCCGAGAGTCTTGACCGGGTGGACACCGAGCACGCCCGCACCCTGCTGCGGTGCCTGGGCGAGGGCATCTGCCTCGGATCCCCCGAGGGACGCATCCTGTGGGCGAACGACTTCTTCCGCGCCTTCAGCCCGAGCTGCCGGGCGCAGATCGAATCGGTGGCGCGGGAGGCGGCCGAGCATCTCGCCTCCTGCCTGACCCAGAACAAGGACGTCTCCCCCGCCTCGCTCTCGTGCAAGTTCGAAGTGCACTGCAGCGAGTCCGACCGGCGTCTGGACATCTACGTGACCCCGGTCGTCGGCGGGAAGGACGGGCGTGAGCTGGCGAGCATCGCGGTCATCGCCCGTGACGTGACCGAGGCCTACCTCGCCCGCCGGAAGATGGACGCGATCGACCGGGCGGGGTACGAACTGGTCCGCATGGACACCGAGGAGCTGCGCAAGCTCAACTCGTACCAGCGCCTGCAGGTGCTGGAGGAGAAGATCGTCCGGTACACCCGGGAGATCCTGAACTTCGATCACTTCGCGATCTTCCTGATCGACGAGAAGCGGCGCAAGCTCGAGCTGATCGTCTCCGAGGGCCTCCCCGAGGGGATTCAGGACCTCGACCTGTTCATCGAGTCCGAGGGCTCGGGGATCTCCGGGATGGTGGCGCAGACGGGCATGAGCTACATCTGCCGGGACGCGGGCGCCGACGAACGGTTCCTGCCCGGCCTGGCCGGGGCGCACAGCTCCCTGACCGTCCCCATCCGCCTGCAGGACCGCGTGATTGGGGTGATGGACATCGAGTCGCGCCGCCCCAACGCCTTCTCTGACGAGGACCGCCAGTTCGTCGAGATCTTCGCCCGCCACATCGCGATGGCGCTGCACATGCTGGACCTGCTCGTCGCCGAGCGGACCACGACGAACCAGGACGTCTCCGGGCGGTTCGCGGGAGAACTCAACGACCCGCTCGAGGACATCGCCAGCGAGGTCGGCTGGCTCCGCCAGGCGGCCCACGATCCCGAGACCGCCCGTCACATCGCCCAGATCATGGACGATGTCGAGTCCATCCGCTCCCGGATGCGGAACGTCGCCTCCGGCCCGCAGACCATCCTCGGCGTGGACCGGGCGATGCTCCACCGCGACAAGGATCCCGTCCTCGTCGGCAAGCGCATCCTCGTCGCCGACGACGCCCCCAAGATCCGCAAGATCATCGGGGACATCCTCTCGCACCGGGGCGCCAGCGTTGAGGTCCACGAGTCCGGCCAGGGCGCCATCGACTCGCTCAAGGATCACGCCAGGAACCGGGACGAGCCGTTCGACCTGATCATCTCGGACATCCAGATGCCCGACCGGAACGGGTACGAGGTCTTTTCCTCGGCCCGGACCCACGCGCCCGAGGCCCGCGTCATTCTGATGACCGGATTCGGGTATGACCCGCACCACTCGATCGTGCGCGCCAGCCAGGAGGGCTTGCAGAGCGTCCTCTTCAAGCCGTTCGAGATCGAGGCGTTCCTCGATCAGGTGCGCAAGGCCCTGACGAGCGACGCGACCGGCGAGGACGAGGGCTAGGCCCGGCTCGCTCGGATGACCCGCCGAAACCCCTCCTGATCCCGCACGATCTCGACCCGGTCGAGTCCGTCTTGGCCCCGCGCGATCTCCGCCGCGGCGTCCGCCCGCGCGTCGGCGACCTCCACGAGCACGAGCCCGCCGGGACAGAGCCGTCCCGGGGCGCCCTCAAGGATCGGGCGGACCAGGTCGAGCCCGTCCGCGCCGCCGCGCAACGCCATCTCCGGTTCGTGGTCCTTCACGTTCGGTTCGACCGCGTCCCACTCGTCGTCGGGGATATAGGGGGGGTTGCTGACCAGGTAGTGCAGGCGCCCGCTGCGCGCCCCGGCGTGAGCCTCGAGCGCCTCGAGCAGGTCGCCCTGCACCAGATCTACCCGCTCGCTCAGCCCGTGCTTCTCGGCGTTGGCCCGCGCCACCTCGAGCGCGTCGGCGCTGAGGTCGGTCATGACGATCCGAGCGCCGGGGAGGCTCTTGGCCAGCGCGAGGCCGATGGCGCCCGAGCCGGTGCAGACGTCGGCGATGAGCAGGCCGTCGCCGTCGTGGTGCCCGCCGAAGCCGGGGGTGGTGCGCGAGTGCTCGATGACCTGCTCGACGATGGTCTGGGTGCAGGGGCGGGGGATGAGGACGCGCCGGTCCACGTGCAGCGCCATGCCGTAGAACCACGCCTCACCGACGAGGTACTGGATCGGCTCGTGCTCGAGCGCCCGGCTCACCAGGCCGCGCAGCTGGTCCCGCTCAAGCGGACTGGCCGGGCGGTCGGGGTCCATGTAGAGCTTCAGGCGTTCGCACCCGAGCACGTGGGCCATGAGCATCTCGGCACACAGGCGGGGCGAGTCGATCCCCTTCTGGGTGAAGGCGTCCCCCATCCACCGGAGGAGGCGCCGGGTCGTCCAGGCCTGGGTTGTGCCGGTGGGGGGCATGGGCGAAGTCTAACCCCCACGCGGCAGCGAGCGAACAGACGAGCCCGGGGCGTGAGCGACGGGGCCGCCCCCGCCTCCGGGGTACGTCGGTGTCCGCGTGAACCGAAGGCTGCACTCCGGGCAGTGGCCCAGCGTCACCCCCCGCAGTTCGTACCCGCACCGGAGACACCGCCCCCGGGTGAGGCGTCGGTGCTGACGGAGCGCTGGGATCCACAACACCAGGCACGCCAGTGTCAGCGCCGCCAGCGCCAGCGAGAGCAGGTTGTGGATCATCCCCCCGGTGCTGACCGACCGCGACAGCCCCGTGAGGCCGGGCGTAAGGGTGTTGGGCGCCGTGTCGAAGGTCGTGCCGGCCACCTCGCCCCCCGCGTTCACGAACGCCGCCCGGATCGCGTCCACCGCCGGCTGCGGCAGCGCCCTTGGATTGAACGTCGGCGTCATCGGGTCCATCGCCCAGACTTCCGGGCGGATCTCCGAGGCCGGCGCCCACCACCCCGCCCGCGTGTCGGGCAGGCTCATCCAGACGAACACGTCCCCGCCCTGCTGCCAGGTCACCCGCCCGACGCCCAGGCGCTGCCGCGCCTGCCCGCGGTTGGACCTGGTGTCCGCCGCGTGCCATGCTCCGTTCTCACGCCAGGCGATGACATGAAGGACGGGCCAGGAGAGGCCCATCGCGGAGCTGTACGCGCCGTTCTTCCAGGACGCGGTTCGTCCGGTGACCAGCTCATCACGCCACGCCGCGACGGTCGAGTACCGCCCGTCGGCGTTGGGCAGAAAGAGGAAGTCGAGGACGAGCAGGGCGATCAGCAGGGGGGCGCCGAGGACCACGCCCCGGCAGAGCAGCTTGCGGATGCGGTAGGTGTCGAGCCGCCGGGGCCGTTGGGGCTCGGTGGGGGGGATGGTGATCCCGTCGTGAAGGGTTCGGACGTTCTCGGGGTTCACGGGGTCTCTGATCGGTGCGGGCGTCCTTGTTTGCCTGTGGCGGGGAAGGAATGGGCCTGGCGCCTCATTTCCGCTCGTACACCGTCTCCCCGCCGATGACCGTCCGGACCACCTCCGTGATCAGGATCTCCCCCGGCTTGCACGTCATGATGTCGTGGTCCAGCACGACAAAGTCCGCGGCCTTGCCCGGCTCGAGCGAGCCCCGCCAGTCCTCCTCGAAGCTGGCGTACGCCGCCCAGATGGTCATGCTCTTGAGGGCCTCGGTCCGGGTCATCCGCTGCTCGGGCATCCACCCGCCGATGGGGCGGCCCTCGTGATTCTGGCGGGTGATGGCGCTGTAGAAGCCGTACAGCGGGTTCTCACTCTCGACGGGGAAGTCGCTCCCGCCGGGGATGGGCACGCCCGAGTCGATCAGGCTCCGCCAGGCGTAGGCGCCTTTGGCCCGCGCCTCGCCCACGCGGTCCTCGACCCAGCGCATGTCGCTCGTGCAGTGCGTGGGCTGCATGGAGGGGAGCACGCCGAGGGCCTCGAAGCGGGGGATGTCGTCGGGGTGGATGAGCTGGGCGTGCTCGATGCGGAATCGCGTGCCGCGCTCGTGCAGGATGCCCGGGTGCTTCGGGTCGGTGTCGGTGGGGGAGGGCTGCGACGTTGCAGTCCGCTGGGGCAGCGCCGTCGCGTGGGCGTACTCGTAGGCGTCGAGCGTCCGCCGGTTCGCGGCGTCCCCGATTGCGTGGGTGCAGACCTGGTAGCCGTGCTTGACGGCGTGCTTGCTGATCCGGTCGATGGTGAGCGGGTCGGTGACGCTCAGCCCGGTGTAGGGCTCGCCCTCGTCATCGGTGGGGCGGTCGAGGTAGGGCTCAAGAAGCCAGGCGCCGCGGGAGCCCATGGCGCCGTCCATGTAGAGCTTGCAGGCCCGCAGGGTGAAGTGGTCCGAGACGCGGATGGGGTTGGCCTCGAAGTACTCCTCGGCGAGGTCGGCATGGATCACGACGTAGATGCGCAGCTTGAGGCGCCCGTCCGCTTCGAGGGCCTCGTACGCCTCGATCTCGTCGTGCCCGATGCCCATGTCGTGCACGCCGACGAGCCCGTGCCGGAGGCACCGCTGCTGGGCGAGGAGGATGAGTTCTTCGGCGGAGGCCCGGGCGTCGCGCGGGATGGCCCGGGCGATGAGGCGTTCGGCGTTGTCCACGAACACGCCCGTCGGCGAGCCGTCCTGTGTGCGGAGGACGTCCCCGCCATCGGGCGTCGGGGTCTGCGCCGAGACACCCGCCGCCTCCATCGCGGCCCGGTTGGCCAGCCCCGCGTGCCCGTCGACGCGCGAGAGCCAGACGGGGTGGTCGGGCACGGCGTCGGAGAGGCGCTGGTGGGTGGGCAGTTCCCTGCTTGCCCAGCTCTCGTGGTCCCACCCGCGACCGAGGATCCACGTTCCACGAGGAACAGAGGCGGCGTGTGTGCGCACAAGCTCGATCACTTCGTCGTAGCTGGTGGTGGCGGAGAGGTCGATGACGCCCGCGTCGAGGGCGCCGAGCCCGGCCATGTGGGCGTGGGCGTCGATGAGCCCGGGCAGGATGGTGCGTCCCTGCATGTCCACCTGGGTGGCGCCCTCGTGCATGTGGCGCATGACGTCGCGCCGGTTGCCCACGGCAAGGATCTTGCCGTCGGAGACGGCCATGGCGTCGGCGGTCGGGAGGTCGTCGCTCGCGGTGTAGATCCGGGCGTTGATGTAAATGGTCGTATCCTTCGCCAGCGACACAGACGCGCTGGCGAGGGTCAGTGCGGCGAGGAGGCGTCTGATCATCCCGCGAGTCTACCGCGTGGTGATCGGGGGGGAACAGGCGTATTCGGAGACGCGGAGGCGTGCAGAGGACGCAGAGAGCGATCCGATGGAGTTTCGCGTTCCACCCCGTCGATCCCATTCGCGTTTCCGCGCCTTCGCGTACTGGACTACTTCCCGTCGTACCAGCTCTGGCTGATGGCGGAATCGACCTTGAGCGGCACGCTCAGTTCCATCGCGGCCTCCATGCGTTCGACGATGAGGGCGCGGGCCTGTTCGCAGGCCTCCTCGGGCGCTTCGAAGACGAGTTCGTCGTGGATCTGGAGGAGCATGCGGACCCCCTCGATCTCCGGGGGCGACCCCGCGCGCCAGTGGGCCGCGTGGGGGCTCAGGCGGTGGTGGAGGTCGATCATGGCGATCTTGATGAGGTCCGCGGCGGAGCCCTGGACGACGGAGTTGATCGCCATGCGCTCGGCGAGGGCCTGGCGTGCGGGGACGTTGGAGTCGATGTCGATGATGGGGCGTCGGCGGCCCATCATCGTCTCGACGTACCCCTTCTGGCGGGCCTCATCAACGCACTCCTGGAGGAAGGTGGTGATGCCGGGGAATCGGGCCTTGTACCCGTCGATGATCTCGGTGGCTTCGGCGTTGGAGACGCCGAGGCGTCGGGCGAGGCCGAAGGGCGTGACGCCGTAGATGATCCCGAAGTTGACCATCTTGGCGCCGGAGCGTTGTTCGCGCGTGACGTCCTCGGGCTTGACGCGGTGGATCTGCGCCGCGACGGCGGTGTGGATGTCCTCCCCGCCGTGGAAGGCGGCGGTGAGGGCCTCGTCCTTGGAGAGGTGGGCGAGGAGGCGCAGCTCGATCTGGGAGTAATCGGCGGTGATGAGGCGGTGGGCGTCCTCGGCAACGAAGGCGCGTCGGATGTCGCGCCCGATGTCGGTGCGGATGGGGATGTTCTGGAGGTTGGGGTCGGAGGAGGAGAGGCGCCCGGTCGCGGCGACGGTCTGGTTGAAGCTGGCGTGGATCCTGCCGTCGTCGTCGTGGATCTCGGCGTCGAGGGCGACGAGGTAGGTGCTGACGAGCTTGGCGAGCTGGCGGTACTCGAGGATGAGGGTGGGGATCTCGCTCTCGACCGTTGGGTCCTGCGCGAGTTTCTCGAGGACCTCCGCGTCGGTGGAGAATCCGGTCTTGGTCTTCTTGATCGGCTTAATGCCCAGCCCGGGCTCGGCGGCGTCGGGGGCGTTGAAGAGGATCGCGCTGAGCTGCTTCGGGGAGTCGGGGTCGAAGCCGCGGTCGCACGCCTCGTACGCCGCGTCGGAAATGCGTTGCTTGAGTTCGTCGATGCGGGTCTGGAGTTTCTCACGCTGGCGTTCCAGCTCCTCGGGATCGACGCGGATCCCGTTCCATTCCAGCTCGGCGAGGACTTCGACGAGCGGCATCTCCAGCTCACGGAAGAGCGTGTCGAGTCCGGCGTCCTTGAGGGCGGGGGCCATCCGGCCCATGAGCTGCAGCGTGGCGTCCGCGTCCTCCGCGGCGTAGGGCGCGGCCTGGGCAAGGGGGACCTCATCGAACCGCTTCTGGGCCTTGCCCTTGCCGATGAGTTCCTTGATTGAGATGTTCTGGCGCCCGAGGAGGGCCAGGGAGAGGGCGTCGAGGGAGTGGCTGGAGCGCGAGGCGTCCACCACGTAGCTGGCGACCATGGAGTCACCCGCGGGGGAGGTCGCGTTGAGGGGGACGTGGCCGCGCAGCTCGACGCTGGCGCGTCGGAGGACGAGGAGGTCGTACTTGAGGTTGTGTCCGGCCTTGGGGATCGAGGCGTCTTCGAGCACCGGGCGCAGGGCGTCGAGGGCGGTCGCCTCGTCGAGATGTGCTTCACCCTCGGGCGCCCGGGTGGGGATGTACCAGGCCTTGCCGGGCTCCACGCTGAGGGAGACGCCCGCGAGGTCGGCGCGCATCGGGCGGATGTTGGTCGTCTCGGTGTCGATGGCGACTAGCTTGGCCTTCTTGATGGCGCTGGTGACCTTCTTCAGCTCGGCCTTGGTCGTGACGCACGTGTATTCCCCGTCGACCTCGCGCGTCGCGCCGTCGCCCGCCTGGTCGAACAGACCTCCGAATCCCCCCGCGTCGTTGCTCGCCGAACTCCGCGTCGTCTCCGCGCGCTCCGTGTTCGTGTCCTCGGCGGACCCGAGCAGGGCCTTGACGTCGTCCTGGTAGCGGTTGAAGCCGAGTTCACTGAGGATGGGGGGGAGCTTGGTGAGGTCGAAGGTGGAGATGGCCGCGTCGCTGAGGTCGAGTTCGATCGGCACGTCGTGGCGGAGGGTGACGAGCTGCTTGGAGAGCGGGAGGCGGTCCGCGGCTACGAGGATACGCTCGCGTCGCTTGCCCTTGATCTTCCAGTCCTTCTTGGGCATGTCGGCGCGGACCTCTTCGAGGATGGCGTCGAGCGTGCCGAACTCGGCGAGGAGTTGGGCGGCGGTCTTGGCGCCGATGCCCTCGACCCCGGGAATGTTGTCCGCGGTGTCGCCCATCAGGGTGAGCATGTCGATGACCTGATCCGGGCGCAGGCCGGTCTCGTCGAGGAGGGCTTTCTCGTCGATGACGACGTCGGTGTGGATGTCGTACATCTCGGTGGGGGGGGCGCCTTCGCCGAGGAGCTGCTTGAGGTCTTTGTCCTTGGAGATGATGCGGACGCGGACGTCGGGGTGTTGGTCGGAGAAGGTGCTGGCGAGGGTGGCGATGACGTCGTCGGCCTCGAAGCCTTCGGCGCCGATCACGGGGACGCCGATCTCCTTGAGCAGCGTCAGCGCCCGCTCGACCTGGGGCTTGAGGTCGTCCGGGGGCTCGGAGCGGTTGGCCTTGTAGTCGGGGTAGAGCTGGGAGCGGAAGGTGCCGCGGTCGCCGGAGACGTCGAGGGCGACGGCGACGTAGTCGGGCGGGCCCCCGACTTGGCCCTCGCCGCGCTGGAGCTTGAGGAGCATGCCGACGAACCCGTAGGTCATGTTGGTGGGTTCTTTGGTGACCGGGCTGGTCATGGGCGCGCGGATGGCGTGGTAGGCGCGGAAGAACTGGGCGTAGCCGTCGATGAGGTAGAGGGTTTTCATGGGGGGCAGTGGGGAATGGGCAATAGGCAATGGGCTAGAGGCTCGGCTTCCCCGGCCAGCTCACCGCCGAGTCCTGGCCGGTTGCCTGCTCGTGCAGGACGGTCAGGCGGCGGGCGTAGGGCTGGGTCTGGTCCACGCCGCGCCGCCCCATCGCGGTCATCGCGACCTCGACGAACTTGCCGATGCGGAAGGGCTTGGTCCCCGCGTCGGTCACCCAGGCGAAGGCGGGGAGGGTTCCTGCGAGCGGGGCGCTCGCGGCGTACATCACACCCGTGTGGGCGATGGCGCCGGTCATGATCCGGGTGCCAATGGCGGTCTTCGTGTGGTCGCCCAGGACGCAGCCGAGGAAGGTCTCGCCCGTGCGTTCGTTCTTGCCTTCGGGCGTCGCCCTGGCGATGACTTCGGAGTAGGTGTTGAGGAGGTTGGAGTTCATCGTCCCGGCGCCGAGGTTGACCCACTCGCCGATCCAGCTGTCGCCCAGGTGCCCGTCGTGCCCCTTGTTGGCGTAGCCCTGGAAGACGCACCCGCCGACCTCGCCGGCGAGCTTGCAGACGGGGCCGATCGCGGTGTTCGGCTTGATGTTGGCGTGCTCGAAGACGGTGCAGCCGCGTCCGATGACGCACGGGCCGTTGATGACGGCGAGCGGGCGGACGGTGGTGTTGGCGCCGATGACGATGGGGCCGTGCTCGGCGTTGAGGACGGCGCCCCGGTAGACGTCCGCCTCGGGGTCGATGAGGATGCGGTGCTCGCCGAGGCAGAGCACGCCGGCGGGGACAACGTCCTCCTCCTGGTCCTGCTGGGCGAGCATGAGGGAGAGGTCGATCTGGATGGCGTTGTCGCGGACGCGGCGGAAGTGCCAGGGGCGTGAGAGGAGGACCTCGTCGGCGATCTCGATGGATTCGAGGCCCGGGTTGCCGCCGGTGAGGAAGGAGCGCATCTCGTCGAGGGTGAGGGCGGCGGCGATCATGTCGCCGGATTCCTGCTCGATAAGCACCTGTCCGGTCTCGAGTTCGGCGAAGATCTCGAGGGGGAGGGCGCAGCGGCCGTTGATGGCGACGACGGGGTCGTCCGGGTCGCCCTCGATGGGCTGGTTGACCGGTTCGTCGTGGAGTGAGGTGGTCAGTTCGACGAGGGCGTCGGGGACGTAGAGGCCGAGGATGTCCAGGTCGAGGGAGCGGGCGAGGCGCTCAAGGGTGGTGAGGGCGCCGGTGCGGACATCGAAGCTGGGTCGGAGATCGGTCAGGGGGGCGAGCTGCCCCCTGCCGTCGTCGAAGACAATCGCCTTGGGCATGCGGCGAGTGTAGCGGGCCGGGCGGGGACCGATCGGCGGAGCGTCTGGCCGGCGGTGCGCACACGACCGGGGGCGCGGTTGGCGGGGTTGAGGTCAGGCGCGTCGGGCGAAGCGGGCGCCGGGGGCGTGTGGGAACTGGAAGGCGCTGGAGAGGGGGATGAGGACGAGGGCCATGTCCAGGGCGCTCACCCCGGTGTAGAGCGCGGAGAAGAAGCGGACGCCGAGCTGGTGTCCGGGGCTCCAGACGATGGGGTCGTAGAAGCTGCGCAGGGTGAAGAAGGAGACGGCGACGACGCCGGCGACGAAGGCGGCGGCGATGGAGAGGACGACGAGGGTGACGGGGCTTCGCCCGATGACGACGCCGCGGCTGGCGATGACGAGTTGTGCGGCGAGGAGGTAGCCGATGGCGCGGGGGCCGATGATGGTGGCGCTGCCGCTGGGCGAGAGGTCGATGGTGGAGAGGAGGTCGGCGGCGAGGCCGAGGATGAGGGCGCCCCAGAGCGCGGTGCGTGCGGGGGCCCAGAGGCTGGTGTAGACGAGGAGGGGGATGACGAAGCTGGGGGCGAGGGCGCCGTCGCCCGGGCTGATGAGGGGGCGCAGGCCGATCTCGAGGCCGAAGGCGATCCAGGCGGCGAGGGCGAAGACGATCCAGTTCACGGGGCGCCCTCCGTGACGGAGATGGGCTCGGGGACGCGGATGACGACTTCGGTTGCGTGTCTGAGGTCGCGTTCGGGTCGGACGATGACGACCTTGCGCAGGGGCTGGTCGGGGGAGCGGTCCACGCGGACAACGCGCCCGATCATGAGCATCTGGGCGCTCTCGGGCCACTGTTCGTCGCGGAGCCGGACGGCGACGCCGACGTCGATGGGGGAGGGGCCGTCGCCGGGGTCTTCGACGTCGCCGCGCAGCGTGCCGTCGCCCGCGGGGCGGAGGAGGCAGGCGAGAGTGCGGTCCGAGGCGCGGTCGAGCATGAGCAGGGCCTTGATGGGGGGCATGGCTCGGGAGGTGATGGGGCGGACCTCGGCGTAGTTGTTCTGGACGAGGTCCACGCGTCCCAGGAGTTGGACGACGCCGTCGGTGACGACGTCGCCGCGGCTGAGGCCCTCGCTGAGACCGGCGCGGACGCGGAGGGAGGAGGTGGCGGAGGGGTCGGAGGAGACGCCGATGACGGGCGCGGTGACGGGGCGGACGGGGACGCTGGGGTTGATCGAGCGGGCGCCGGAGAGGCGGGCGACCTGCTCGCGGAGTTCATCGACCTGGAGGCGCGCCATGAGGTACTTGCGTTCCCAGAGTTCGGCCTCCTCGATGAGGGCGCGTCGGCTGTCGTTGTCGAGTGAGGCGTCGGTGCGTCCGGGGGAGAGCCAGAGGCTCAGCTCGGTGACGGGATGGGCGATGGGGGAGATGACGGCGACCCCGACGTCCCCGAACCAGTTGGACCAGCCGAGGAATCGGGTGGGGAGGACGCTGAGCAGAAGGAGGAGGCAGACCAACCCCGGGAACGCGAAGCGGGCGAGACGGGATTGGCTCAGAGGTCTGGACATGACCGCTTGGGGTGTGTCGGTCGGGCGGGGGAGGCGCTTGAGTCGGGGGGAGCGTTGGGGGGCATGGGGCTTAGATGTCCATGCTGTTCTCGAGCGTGTTCTTCCACTCTTCGATGTTCTCGAGGAAGATGGAGGTGCCTCGTGCGACGCAGGTGAGGGGATCCTCGGCGAGGGCGCAGTTGAGGCCGGTGGCCTTCTGGAGCTGCTCGGGCATGCCGCGGAGGAGGGCGCCTCCGCCGGCGAGGGTGATGCCGTTTTCGACGAGGTCGGCGGCGAGTTCGGGCTCGGCGCGTTCGAGGGTTCGGGTGACGGTTTCGATGATGGCGCCGATGGGCTCCTGGAGGGCCTCGCGGATTTCCTCGGAGGTGATGGTGGCCTTGCGGGGGAGTCCGGAGATCATGTCGCGCCCGCGGACCTCGATGGTGGTGTCTTCCTCGTCGGTGGGGGCGGCGGAGCCGATCTGGATCTTGATGCGTTCGGCGGTCTGCTCGCCGACCATGAGGTTGTAGGTGCTTTTCATGTGGGCCATGAGGGCCTCGTCCATGTCGTCGCCGGCGACGCGGACGGACTCGCAGGTGGCGATGTCGGCGAGGGACATGATGGCGACCTCGGTGGTGCCGCCCCCGATGTCCACGATCATGGAGGCGGTGGGCTCGGCGAAGGGGAGGCCGGCGCCGATGGCGGCGGCGACGGGCTCTTCGAGGAGGTAGGTCCGCCAGGCGCCGGCGCGCTCGGCGGAGTCGAAGACGGCGCGTTTCTCGACGGCGGTGATGCCCGAGGGGATCGAGATCACGACGCGCGGTCCGATCATGCGTACGCGACCGGTGACCTTGGTGATGAAGTAGTTGAGCATCGCCTCGGTGATCTCGAAGTCGGAGATCACGCCGTCTTTGAGGGGGCGGACCGCGGTGATGCTGCCGGGTGTTTTGCCGAGCATCTCCTTGGCGACCCAGCCGACGGCGGGCTGCCCGGAGCGCATGAGCACACGGTTGGTGCCTTTGGCGACGGCGACGACGCTGGGCTCGTTGAGGACGATGCCCTGGCCCCGCACCGCGACGAGGGTGTTGCAGGTCCCCAGGTCGATGCCCATATCGACGCTGAACATTCCGATGAGCGAATCAAGCCACACGCCCGAGCGTCTCCGTCCTGCTCACGCCTCGGGTCGCTCGGGCCTGTCCGTGCCCGACACCGGTCGACCTGGGCGCGTGGGCCCGAGGGGGTCCCGCGTCACAATACCACGACCCCGCCCGGGGATCGGGCCGTCGGTGGTTGACCTTAGCCTAGCAACTCAGGGGGTTTCTCGCCGCCTGTCGGTGGGTGTGGACGGCTCAAAACGCGACCGCCCCGGGCGCGGCGGGCGCCCGGGGCGGGTCTGGGGTTCGTGTTGGCTCGCCCGGTTCGACCGGACGGTCGCGGGGTCAGTCGCGGGTCGCGACGGGCTCGGCGCCGGCGCGGGTCTGCGGGACGTCGATGACGGGGGGGCTGATGGTGAAGTTGCGCTGCATCACCGGGTGCGACTCGACCGGCTCGGTGTCGAGCGAGGCCTCCTGGTCGAGTTCGAAGGCGGCGATGTCCTCGTAGCTCTTGCGGTGCTCGGTCCGGGCGATGGCCTCGATGGCCTCCCGCTGGCTCGAGCGGATCGCGTTGAGGCGGTGGGTGATCTGATCGAGGCTGTGGGCCTTGAAGCGGCTGTGCTCCTCGATGGTCTCCTGACGCTTCTCCATCATGTCGATCATCCGCTCGTTCCGGGCGATCGAGTCGATCTGGGCGTCGAGCTGGAAGAGCTGGGCCTGGAACTCGGCCCGCTCGGTCTCGAGCTTGGTGAGCAGGGCGGCGAGTTGCTCCTCCTGCTGGCGGAGGTAGGAGAGGTCCGTGGAGAGTTCGGAGACGCGGGAGGCGTGGACGTTGCGGGTCTGCAGGACGTGCTCCCGCTTCCCGAAGGCGTCGCCGAGGGGAACCTTGCGTTCGTTGAAGACGATCCGGACGATCGCGTGCGGGTTCTCGCTCTGGACCTGCTGGGCCTGGGAGATGGTCGAGTCGATCTGGGCCAGGTCGGCGCTGGCGAGTTCGACCACCTTGGAGGAGACCTTCAGTTCGCGGTCGAGCTGGGCGATCTGACCCTGGACCTCGGTGAGGTCGGATCGGACCTCGCTGATCTTCTTGGGGTACTCGGCTTCCAGGCTCTTGAGCTGGGCGCGGAGGGCGACGGGATCATCGACCATGCCGTTGACCACGCCCCGGACATTGGAGTGCGCCTGGTGCATGAGGGCCCGGGCGGTGTCGGGCCCAGCGACGACGAGAACGGTTCCGCCGGCGAGCGCCGCGAGCAGCCCGACCCGAACGACAGTCTTGGTGACACAAGCCATGAATCTACTCCTGGGACGGTGTCCCGATGTGCCGGGCGGTGTCCCGGCGCCTGTTGTGCGAACGCCCCGGTGGGCGTCGGCCGTGCGTGCTGAGCTGGTGTCCCGTGGCGTCGCCCGGTCCACCCTGACCGGAGACTTGCTGGGAAGGGGGAGGGGCGGCTTTCAGCGCGGACAGGGACTTTCACGTTTTCGGACGTTGTGGGCGGCGCAGAGCCCGAATCGGGGGCGGCGGAGGGGGCCAGGCGTACCCTCTTGTGAGAGACTGGGGGGGAGGGGGCGGGGAAATCGCCCCGGTTCGGGTCCGAAGAAGCCGACACGCCGCCCTGGGGATCAGGGGCCAACCGGGGTCAACACCGCATGCTCAACTCGCTTACGACGAGCTTCATCAGCCGCCTTCGCGCCAACGACCAGAGCGCCTGGTTCGAGCTGTGGGAGACCTTCGGTCCCGTGATCCGGGCGCAGCTGACCAAGTGGGGTCGCGGACGGATCGGGGTGGAGACGGTCCGGGACCTTTCGCAGGAGACGCTGACGGCGTTGTCGAACTCCATTGACCGGTACGACCCCGGGCGTGGGGCGCGGTTCTCCACCTGGTTGCTCGCGATCGCGAAGCACGTGCTCGGGGACGAGATGGACCGGCGCAACGCGCTGAAGCGGGGCGGGGGGCGGGCCAACGCGTCGCTGGAAGAGGCCTGGATGGGCTCGGCGGCGGGGCTGGGGGTGGACGAGGCGTACGAGGCGGCGGTCTTCCGGGCCAAGGTCGAGGCCGCGATCCGCATGGTGGAGCGTCAGAGCGACTTCACGGAGTTCTCGATCTACCGGATGCGCGTCCTGGACGGGATGAGCGGGAAGGACGTGGCGGCGAACATCGGGGTTTCGGAGCCGACGGTCTCGCGACGGTTGACCAAGATCCGGGGGGTGCTGCGGACCAAGCTGGAGGAGGTCATCGCGACGTACTCCTTCACGCCCGAGGAGCTGGCCGAGGCCGAGCGAAACGGGCTGGGGGGAGTTCCCAATGGTGCGGTGGGCGATCCGGACAAGGGGCTGGACGCCATGTTCGACGAGGCCATCGCTGAGATCTACCACCAGCAGATGGAGCTTCGGCGAGAGGACGAGCGAGCGCTGGCCGACTGATCGTCGGTCCCGGGCTCGCGCCGGGGACCGGAGGAGCTGGACATGAGCATCGCGAGCCTGATTCTGACCTTGCTGGCGGTGGCATTCGGTCTGGTCCTGTTGATCGTGGTGATCGGGCTGGGGGTGGTGCTGCTCGGGAAGATCCTCACGGGGATCGGGGCGTTGTTCTCGCACGTCTTCTCGTTCATCTTCGGGGTGATCGGTGACGGGGGACGGATCGTGGGATCGCTGGTCCTGCTTCCGATCCTCGCGCTTCTGGTGACGGGCTCGGTGCTGTTCGGTCGGTGGAGCGCCGCGGGGCACTACGGGCGGGCGTTCAGCACGGAGATGTCGAGCGTCTTCGGGTGCTGCTATCGCATCCTCATCGGGCGCCCGCTCACGCTGATCGGACTGCGCAGTGCGACGGAGGGGCTCGAGCAACGACTGCCGGAGGTGATGGCGGCGGCGCCGGGGCGTGACAAGCCGAGCAAGAAGCGCGTCGGCATGTTCGAGGGGTACACGATCGTCGGTTCGCTTCAGGGCGGGGGATCGGGGGGGAAGCTGTACATCGCCGAGCCGGACGCGATGAAGCGTGCGGCGTTCGAGCGGCGCGGGCTTGGCGACCTGGACCGTGTGGTGATCAAGGTCTTCAGCCTGAAGGACGGGTCGAGCCTGCCCCAGATCCTGCGGGAGAGCCGCTCGCTCGACGCGGCGAAGAAGCTCGGGCTGGTGCTCGAACACTCGGAAGAAGGGGAGCGGTTCTTCTACGTCATGCGGTACGTGCCGGGTGATTCGCTGGCCCTGGTGACGCAGCGGATGCACGCCGAGAGCGGCGGGGAGGGGCTGAGCACGTCGGGGCTGCAGCGAGCGGCGGGGTACATCGCGGAGCTGCTCGACACGCTCCACGGGTACCACAGCGGGGGGTTGTGGCACAAGGACGTCAAGCCGGACAACATCATCATCGAGGGGGATCACGCGCATCTGGTGGACTTCGGACTGGTGACGCCGCTGCGCAGCGCGATGACGCTGACGACCCACGGGACGGAGTACTTCCGGGACCCGGAGCTTGTCCGCCAGGCGCTGCGCGGGGTGAAGGTGCACCAGATCGACGGGGCGAAGTTCGATATCTACGCCGCGGGGGCGGTGCTGTACTCGGTGATCGAGAACTCCTTCCCGGCGCACGGGGGGCTGAGCCAGATCTCGAAGCGTTGCCCGGAGGCGCTGCGTTGGGTGGTGCGTCGGGCGATGGCCGAGTACGACCAGCGGTACGCCAGCGCCGCGGAGATGCTGGCGGACCTGGACGCGATCCGGGCGGCGAGCGATCCGTTCGCGCTGCGTCCGGCGGATCTGCCGAGCATGCGCGGGGCGGTGGGGGCGATCGAGCGGGACGAGCCGGCGCCGGGGAAGGACGGGGAGGAACGCCCGGAGCCGATGACGCCGCCCGCGGCGGCGAGCGCGGCGAATCAGGTCGCGGCGGCGGCGGCGGTGGCCGCGGCGGAGGTCGCGACCGCTTTCACCCCGCCGGCGTCGCGCGGGCGCGTCAAGCCGAAGCTCA
>JBITAG010000269.1:0-18418 GCA_044439985.1 Phycisphaerales bacterium JB059
CGTTCCCGAGCGGTTGTGGAGGCTCAGATGGCGTGGATCACCAAACAGTCAGCGACCGAGTCCATTGAACGGCGCGACGAGCCCTACCTGACCGATTCGATGCGGGCCAAGCTGCGCGACGAGTTCCTGCCCCGGTTCGAGACGAGCAAGGGCGCCCTGCTCCCGGCCCTGCACATGATCCAGCACGAGTACGGCTGGGTCCCGCCGCAGGCCATGCTCGAGATCGCCGAGGCCCTCGAGATCCCCCCGAGCGAGGTGATCGACACCGCGAGCTTCTACGAGGAGTACTGGACCAACCGGAAGGGCGAGTGCCTCGTCTCGGTCTGCCGCTCGATCGCGTGTGAGTTCTGCCAGGCGACCGCCGTCACCGAGAAGATCAAGCAGGTCCTCGACATCGACGTCGGGGAGACGACCGACGACGGGAAGTTCACGCTCGTCGAGCTTGAATGCCTCGGCTCCTGCGGCACGGCCCCTGTCGCGCTCATCGACGAGGACCTGCACGAGAACGTCACCCCCGAGAAGATCGCCGAGCTGCTCGAGCAGAAGCGCAACGGGACGTACGTCAAGGGCGGCACGGGCGCCGAGCATCACGACCGCTGATCGTCGGAGGCGATGGCGCCGACGAGAACCGCCTCGGCGAGTTCGTCGGGGCGTTGGCTTCCGATGAGGTAGCGTTTCTCTCCCGCCTCGATGGCGACGCCCCGGTCGCCGTAGACGTTGAGCACCCGCCCCAGCTTGCGAGAGTGTTTGACGCCCCAGCCGCCGGTCTGGCTGAGTGGGTCGTAGCGGATCGGTTCGGCCCGCTCGATCTCGCGGAGGGGGATGCGGGTGTGGTGAAACCAGGGCCAGCGGACGCTCAGGTGCTCGTGTGTGACGCGGGTCTGCATGTTGATGCGGGAGAGCGTGAGGGGCATCACCACGCCGATCCCGACCCAGGTGAGCGCCAGCGTGGGCCAGGCGGCCCGTCCCACGCTGAACCCGAGCGCGAGGAAGATGAGCCCCAGGATGACGGGCTCGCCGTACATGAAGAAGCGAACGATCGGGTTCTGACCCAGGCGCTGAGTCTCTTGGAAGCGGGTCTCGGTTGGAGCGTCTGGAACCATCGGGCCGAGAGTAGGATACGTGCGTATGGGCGATGAGAAACCGATCTCAAGGATGCGGGGACTCGGGCGGTTCGTCGGTCACGTCTGGGGCGCGATCAGCACGCCCGCGGACGATCGCGAGACGGTCGAGGTCCGGCGCGAGGTGGAGCAGGAGCGGCGCGACGGCGTGATCCTGCGCCGCACGACGATCGAGGAGATCGAGCTGCCGAAGGACTCGGCTCGGGGCGTCCCCGACGGGCGCGCCGCGGAGAACGACGCATGATGCGGGTCACCTATCAGATCTCGGCCGTCCTCCTCCTGCTCGGCGCCCTGCTCGGGGCGGGGGGGTGTTTCCTCGACAACCGGGACGAGGGCGAGCCGCGCAAAGGGCTGGTGCAGATCGGTGTCGTCAACGAGACGAACGTGACGATCCGCGCGAGCCTGCACGTCGGAGAGCACAGCCCGGGGGACCTGGGCGTCACGCCCCTGGCCGACGGCGAGCGCGTGACGATCACGCGCGGCACAGAGAAGGTCGCGGGGGTGAAGCGCCCGATCATGTCGCTCTTCTCACGCACCGACGCGGACGAACGGATCATCCGATTGCGCATCGAGGTCGTGACGGCGACGTGGACGGATCAGCGCGTGCGCTGGTACGAGCTGCTCGGGCCGGCGCCGGTGCGCATCGTGGTGGAGCAGCCCGACCCGAAGAAGCCGCTGCTGATCGTGGCCCGCAGCGAGGAGGTCCCCATCGAGGAGATCCCCTACCAGCACTGGCCCGCGGAGGATCTGTGATGCGCCGACTGATGAGTCTGGGTGGGACGCTGGCCCTCGCGGGGCTGGGGGCGTGTTCCGGCGCGTCGAGTTCGGCGGCGGTGAGCGTCGCGAACCTCTCCGACGCCTCGGTCCGCGTCGAGGCGGAACTCAACACCGGGCTGGATGGGGGCGCCCGGACCGTGGGGCAGGTTGACCTGGCGCCCGGCACGTCCGGGGGCTTTCGGTTGACGCCCCCCGAGGGTGGGCACGACCGCGGGGTCGCGTTCGAGGTGCGTCCGCTGGCGGGTGGGGCGCCGACGAGCCTGACGATGAGCCCTCCCGGTCCGTACCTGCTCCGGATCAGCGGCCCCGGCTCGGGGCTGACACTCGAGCGCGAGCTGGTCGAGGCGGCGGGGCGTGACCGGGACCTGGGCGTCCCCCCCGACCCGGCGGGTCGGACGTGGGGCGGGGCGGTCAGGCCGTAGCGGAGCAGGTGCGCCGACGGCGCGTCGCGAGCAGCCCGCCCAAGGCAAGGACACCCATGGCGCCCGGCGCCGGCACGGCGTAGAAGACGGACCCATCGAACCCGGAGACGCCGGTGTTGCGCGCCAGGATGTCGCCGAGGGTGATCGTGTCGATCTCCTGCATGTACGGCGAGAGGGCGTCGTCGTTGAGGAAGAAGAACCGGTCCCCGTCGCGCAGCCGGGCAAACTGGTCGGCAAGGACCATCGCGAGCGTCTCCCCGACGATCGCGTCACCCGCCTTGTCCTCGGCGAGGAGACCGACCCAGGCGTCCAGTTCGTCGATGGAGGGGTAGACGCCCGCGAGGGCTTCGGCCAGGTCGGTCTCGGTGGTGAGGTCGCTCCAGTCGGAGACGCGCTGAAGCCCGAAGGCCTCCCGGATGTCGTTGTATGTACCGATGCCGTGGTCGCGTCCGCGCATGAGGTTCACGGCGAGCAGGTCCATGCCGCCTGCGCCCGGGTCGCCGAAGAGCATGTTCCGCACGCCCGAGGAGAGGCGGGTGTCGAGCGCCTCCGCCTCCTGGGCGGCCATCCCGCGGATGAGAGCGTCGAGCGAGCCCTCGGGCGTGATCGAGTCGGGGTTGAAGAAGTTCTGGTGCAGCGTCAGCGGGCCGGCGCTGAAGGCGGAGCCGTCCTCGCCCAGGCGCATCAGGTTCTCGTTGAGCATGGTGTGCCCGAAGCGGAACGCGGCGGTCGAGAACTCGAGCGAGATGCCCGCGTCCACGCTCGAGTCGTACCCGGTGTAGGCGCCCAGGGCGTTCCCCCCGAGCATCGCGGGGAGCCACTCGTCGTACGTGATCTTCTGGATCTCGGCGCCCACGATCTTGCGCGCCATCTGGTAGATCTGCTCATCGTTCCAGGACGGGTTGTCGGCGGCGAGGCGGTCCGCCCAGGCGTTGTGCTCCCGGACAAAGACGGTGTGCATCGCGGTCAGCCCGGCCTGCTCGTTCGCCCGGATGTCGCCGGCGATGAAGAGCGTCTGATCGGGGAGGAACCCGTCGTTGGCGTTCTCGATCCCCGCGGTGTTCCGGGGCATGAAGCCCGCCCCGTCCGTCGCCAGTCGCCCGCCGTCAAAGGCCCGGAGGGCGTTGGCTCGGGCGTCGTCCGAGCCGTAGACCATCGAGCCGTCGAGGAAGGCGGTGACGCTGTTCTGGTACTGACGGACGCCGTCGGCGTCGGTCTGGTACCCGGATCGACCGAAGGGGATCATCGCGCCGGCGGGGAAGACCGGGTCACCCCCCGGGGCGAACATGGGGGCGAACTCACCCCCCCCGTGGGTCAGGACCATGTCATGGTCGATGAACTGGCCCCACTGCCAGAACATGGCGCTGAGGTTGGCGTCGTTCCCGCTGGTGGTCTGCTGGCCGATGGCGTTGGAGATGACCCGGGCGTGGGGGGCGTCGCGCATGGCGCCCAGCCCGTCGGCGTAGGTCGGGTCGGTCAGGCGGAGCTGGAGGGAGCCGGTGGAGCCCATCGAGGGGTCGCCCAGGTTGTTCCCCCACCCGTCCGCGGTTCGGATCTCGAGGCCGGGGATCGGGGGCTCGTCGCCCAGGGCGGCGCCGGCGGCGGTCATCAGGACGATCGGCAGGGCGTACACGCCCGGGCGGGGGCGCATGGCTCGTTCCTCTCTGGGTGCGTGTGCGGGGGACGGGCAAGTCTGCCGCGCTGGCCGGCGGGGGCGAGCGACCACGGGAATGGGGCGTGGGGCAGGGGTCGGGCTGGCCGGGCGGCGCCTGATCTGCCGGGAACGGGCGGTCCGGAAACCTCCCCCGAGAGGGGGGCGGGCCCGCTCGGGTGAACCCTACCATGCCCTCCCGGAGCGAGGACCCCATGCCCAAGAAGACCTACGACACGACCCAGTTCCACGCCCTGTGCAAGCGGATCCCCACCGCGCCCTTCGGCGACCCCAAAGACCGGCACATCGTCGGATACGACGAGTACGTCCGCACGGGGGGGTACGAGTCGCTCCGCAAGGCCCTGACCATGAAGCCCGACGAGGTCACCACCGTCGTCAAGGACTCGGTCCTGCGCGGGCGGGGCGGGGCGGGGTTCCCCTGCGGCGTGAAGTGGACCTTCCTCCCCAAAATCGAGGAGGGCAAGGACCCGGGCGAACGCTACCTGGCGATCAACGCCGACGAGTCCGAGCCGGGCACCTTCAAGGACCGCCTGCTCATGGACTTCGACCCTCATCTGCTTCTTGAGGGCATCGCGATCTGCATGTACGCCTGCCGCCTCACCAAGGCGTTCATCTTCATCCGCGGCGAGTACCACCACCAGGCCCACGTCCTCGAGAACGCGATCAAGGAGGCGTACGACAACGGCATCTTCGGTGAGCGCGGGCTGATCAACCAGGGGGGCAACGCCTCCCACGACGCCTTCGTCGCCAACTGCTACGTCCACCGCGGCGCGGGGGCGTACATCTGCGGCGAGGATACCGCCCTGCTCGAGGCGATCGAGGGCAAACGCGGCTGGCCCCGCATCAAGCCCCCCTTCCCCGCCATCCAGGGCCTCTTCGGCAAGCCGACGATCATCAACAACGTCGAGACACTCGCCCACCTGCCCAGCATCCTCGAGCACGGGAGCGAGTGGTTCTGCAACCAGGGCGTCGAGAGCTCCATCGGCGGCCCCCCCAGCTTCGGGACCAAGCTCATGGGCGTCTCCGGGCACGTCGAGAAGCCCGGCGTCTACGAGTTCGAGCTGGGCATCCCGCTGCGCACGCTCGTCGAGGACTTCTGCGGCGGGATCCGCGGAGGCAAGAAGTTCAAGGGCGCGATCCCCGGGGGCGTCTCGATGGGCATCCTCGGGCCGGACCAGTACGAGGCGGAACTCGATTTCGACATCGGGCGCAAGTACAACGTGCTGGGTCTGGGGACGGCCTGCCCGACGGTCTTCGACGAGGACACGGACATGGTCGCGGTGGCGCGCAACATCGCGCGGTTTTATAAGCACGAGAGCTGCGGGCAGTGCACGCCCTGCCGCGAGGGGTCCGGGTGGCTCTACCAGCTGCTCTGCCGCATCGAAGAGGGTGACGCGTACACGAAGGACCTGGACCTGGCGCTCGAGGTCGCGACGAGCATGGGCTCGATGCCCGGCACAACGATCTGCGGTCTGGCGGACGGGAACAACTGGGCGACGCGGACGATCATGAACAAGTACCGCAGTGAGTTCGAGGCGCGGGTGCGCCCGAGCCATGTGGCCGTCAAAATGACGGTCGGCGCGCGCAGCTGATTCACACGCCAATCTGTTGAAGAGACGGACGCATTCATACGGACGCGCAGGATCTGCACGCCGCAGCAATCGCCCGGCGCCACTTCGGCGGCACGATCTTCCCCGGATGGATCAGCGCTGCGGATCCCTCCGCGGATCTGACCGGCGACGGGCAGATCGACTTCTTCGACCTCTCCGTCTTCCTGATCATGAACAACCAGGGCTGCCCCTGAGCCGCTGGTTTGTCGTGATTGAATGAATCCGGGCCCGGGCGGTCGCTGGCCGCCCGGGCTGCTTGCATGGCGGGTCGGGCCCGGGATCACGGGGTTCTCGGAACCGGCCCGGGGTGGGGAAGGGCTCCGGGGGCGTGCGGGCCCCGGGATCGGCGCTCGGGCTGTTGGCCGGGGGTGGCGAGGCCGATACGATCTTGACGCCCACGCGATCCCCATGGACGACACCGAGACATCCGAGCCTCCTGAGCCCAACCCCGGGGACGCTGCGCTCCCTGGGGTGACGCTCGATCTGCTGGATCCCGACGCGAGGCTCTCCGCCGCCCAGCGGGCGTGGGTGCTCAAGCACGCGCGCTCCGCATTGGCCAGGCTCGGGGCCCGTGGGGAGGTCCGCGTCAAGGTCATCGGCGACGCCGAGATGGCCGACGCCCACGAGCGCCACAAAAACGTCCCCGGCACGACCGACGTGCTGACCTTCGACCTCGAACCGGACGACCCGGGCCTGCTCGACACCGACATCCTCGTCTGCGCCGACGAGGCCCGCCGCCAGGGGGAGCAACGCGGGCACCCGTTGGAGCGGGAACTGCTGCTCTACATCATCCACGGCGTCCTGCACTGCGTCGGGTTCGACGACGCGGACGAGGCGAGCGCCGCGGCGATGCACGCCCGCGAGGACGAACTGCTCGAGGGAATCGGAGTCGGGGCCACGTTCGCCCGGGGGGACCGGCGATGAGCGCGACCTGGTGGTTCGTCATCGGGCTCGCGGCGTTGATCGCCTCGAGCGTGCTCGCCTCGGCGCGACAGTCGCTCCAGCGGATGTCACGCGCCCGCTTCGAGTCGCTCGCCGAGCGATCCGGGCGCGAGGGCGTGGTCAAGCGGGCCGGGCAGATCCTGGCCGACGTGGACGGGCACGCCGCGGCGTTGGCGATGCCCCGCGTGCTCTGCAGCCTCTCGATGGCCCTCGCCTCGGTGATGTGGATCGGCGCCCTGCGCGATACGCAGGCCCACGGGTGGGTGGAGGTCGGGCTGGGCCTCGGGCTCGGGATGATCCTGATCTGGATTTTCAGCGTGGTGCTCCCCGTCGCGGTCGGCGAGCACGCGGGTGAGCGCGTCGCGCTGCTCGGCTCCCGGTCGATCCGCGCGTGGTACGCGGTGATGGCGCCGGCGCGGGGCGTGGCCCGATTCCTGGACGAGGTCGTACGCCGACTCGTCGGGGGCGAGTCCCTCGACGAGCACGAGGAGATCGAGGCGGAACTTCTCTCGGCGGTCGAGGAGGGCGAGCGCGGCGGGCGCCTGGACGAGGTCGAGCGCGACATGATCGAGGCCGTGGTCGAGTTCCGCTCCACCACCGCCGAGCAGGTCATGACCCCCCGCACCGAGATCGAAGCGATCGCCTACACCGACGACCTGCTCGAGGTGGAGCGGGCGATCGAGGAGATCGGGCACTCGCGCGTGCCGGTCTACGAGGAGAACCTGGACAACGTCGTGGGCGTGCTCTACGCCAAGGACCTCCTGCGCTGGATCATCAACCACGCCAGCAACGGGCGCCCCTTCATCCTGCGCGAGATCCTCCGCGACGCCACCTTCGTCCCCGAGACCAAGACCGTCCGCGAGCTGCTCAGCGAGCTGCTCGCGGCGAAGGTCCACATCGCGATGGTCGCCGACGAGTACGGCGGCACGGCCGGGCTCGTGACCATCGAGGACATCGTCGAGGAAGTCTTCGGCGAGATCCAGGACGAGTACGAGGACGACGAGGACGTTGCCGCCGTCGAGGTCGGGAAGACCGCCGCCACCATCGACGCCCGGGCGCACATCGACGACACCAACGACGAGCTGGAGACGCTCGGGCTCGAACTCCCCGAGTCGGACGAGTACGACACCGTCGGCGGGTTCGTCGTCTGCACGCTCGGGCGGATCCCGGAGGCGGGCGAGCGGTTCGAGCACGCCGGGGCGATGGTCACCGTGCTCGAGGCCGAGCCGACCCGCGTGGTCCGGGTCCGCGTCGAGCCCGTGCTCGAAGACGCGCCCGAGGGCGAGGGCTGAGCGAACCCGGCCCGGCGTAGGATCCCGCCTTATGGGCCACCGCCAGCACCCCCCGATGCGTCTGTACAACACGCTCACCCGCAGCGTCGAGCCCCTGGTCGTGGGCGATCCGTCGAGGGTGACCTTCTACACCTGCGGGCCCACCGTCTACGACGACGCCCACATCGGCAACTTCCGGTCCTTTCTCGCGGCGGACCTGCTCCGCCGCTTCCTCGAGAGCCCCCTCTGCACGCTCACCGACGAATCCGGCCAGACCCACCCCGGCCCGCGCCGGGTCGTGCACGTCATGAACATCACCGACGTCGGGCACATGACCGATGACGACGTCGCCGACGGCTCGGGCGAGGACAAGATGGCCGTCGCGGGCAAACGCCTGGAGGCGGCCAAGAAGTCGGGGAAGCTCCCCGCGGGCGTGGACGTCGATCCGCGGGACCCGGGCGCCATCGCCGCCTTCTACGCGGACCGCTTCGTGGAGGACGCCCGGGCGCTGGGGCTGAAGGTCGCCGCGGACGCGGAGGACCACCCCGAGCGGATGCCCCGCGCGACGGACAACATCAAGGGCATGGTCGCCATGATCGAGGCCCTCGCCGAGAAGGGCTTCGCCTACCGCGCCGGGGACGCGGTCTACTTCGACGTCCAGAAGTACGACCGGTACGGCCAGCTCTCGGGCAACACCATCGACAAGCTGCGCGGGGGCGCCGGGGGGCGCGTCTCCGAGGAGAACCAGGCGGGCAAGCGACACCCCGCCGACTTCCTCCTCTGGAAGGCGGACACGGCGCATCTCATGCGCTGGCCCGGGCCCGTGATCGGCGGGGAGCCCGTCGGCGAGGGGTACCCCGGCTGGCACATCGAGTGTTCCGTCATGGCCCGCAACGCCCTCGGCGATGTCATCGACCTGCACTCGGGCGGCGAGGACAACATCTTCCCTCACCACGAGTGCGAACGGGCGCAGTCCTGCTGCTTCACCGGCGCCGACCGCTTCGCGCGCCACTGGTTCCACCCGCGCTTCCTCATGGTCGAGGGCGCGAAGATGTCCAAGAGCAAGGGCACGTTCTACACCGCGCGGGATCTGTTCGACAAGGGACACGAGCCGGGCGCCGTCCGCCTCGAACTCATCAAGACCCACTACCGCTCCAACGCGGATTTTTCTGAGCAGGGGCTCAAGGACTCGGCGCGACAGGTTGAGCGCTGGCGCCGCTTCATCGAGAGCGCGGGCGCCGGATCGCTCAGCGACGCGGGCGCCTCGGCCCGCGACGCGTTCGCCGACGCCATGAGCGACGACCTGAACATCTCCGGCGCCATCGGCGTCATCAACGCGTGGATCAACGCGACCGGCGCGCCCTCCGCCGGGGACGCGGAGCTGATGCGCGAGTTCGACGCGGTCCTCGGCGTGCTCTCGCTCAAACGCGCCGAGGCGACCGCGACCGACATCGGCGTCTACCAGGGCGTGGAGCCCTCCCCCGAGGTCGAGGCCCTGCTCAGCGAGCGAGCCGAGGCGCGCAAGAGCAAGGACTACGCCCGCTCCGACGCCATCCGCGACCAGCTCGCGGGCATGGGCCTGGCGATCAAGGACGTTGCCGGCGGCAAGGTCGAGGTCTCGAGAACCTAACCCGTCGGACGCGTCTGCAGTTCCCCCGCGATCACCAGCAGCAGGAAGACCGCCAGCAGACCCGCGTGGACGAGGATCACCCCCCGGCGAGGCCCCCACACCAGCAGGCGTTGGCGCTTCCAGGCGAAGACCCCGATACCCACGGCCAGCCCGAGCCCCAACGACAGCGTCGCGATGAGCCCCCTCGGCGCCGCCTCCCACGCGCCGATCCGCGCCGGGACGACCGCCAGGACCAGCACGCCCCCCAGCAGGGCGAGGGCGATCAACCCCGCGTTCATGACCGCGACCACCACCAGCGCCTTCCGGATGCCCGAGCCGGCGGCGAGGGGCGCCCGGTACCACGCCGGATCGATCGTGGCGCGGCACTCCGGACAGACCGGCTCGGGCAGCCCCCGGAGGTCATACCCGCACCTCACGCACGTCAGAGGCCCGGGCCGGCGGGCCCGTGAGCGACGGAGGCGATGCAACAGCCGGTCACGGCGCGCCCGCCTGCTGATTCGCCCTCTCAGTGATCTGCTCATCGATCTATGCTACCGCCGATGCCCTGGACCCTGTATCGCTACATCTTCGCCGAGGTCGCGCGCCTCGTGCTGCTCTCCACGGCGGTGCTCGTTGCGGTCATCGCCTTCGCGGCGTCCGTCAAGCCGCTCGCCGAGGGCAAGCTCGGCGCCATGGGCTTCGTCCGCTTCATGCTCCTGGCGATCCCCCCCATGCTCGCCTACGCCCTCCCCTTCGCCTCCGGCTTCGGCACCACGCTCGCCTACCACCGCCTCGCCCAGGACAACGAGATCCTCGCCGCCAAGGCGGGCGGCATCTCCCACCGCAAGCTCCTGGTGCCCGCCGCGGCGATCGGGGTGATCCTCTCCTTCGCCCTGCTCATGCTCAACGAGCAGGTCATCCCCCGGTTCCTCACGCGGATGGAGCGCCTCATCACGCAGGACGTGATGCAGATCATGGTCCGCTCCATCGACCGGGGGGATTCGGTTCGGATCGGTTCGACGGAGATCTACGCCGACGACGTTCAGCGGGTCGCTCCGCGCAAGGGCTCGGCGGTGCTCGACCAGTACCTGCTCGCGGGCGTCGCGGGCGTTGACCTCTCGCGCGAGGGCGAGGTCGAGACGATGATCACCGCGCGTCAGGCCTGGATTTTGCTCGTCCCGGGCGTGGAGGCCGGGTTCGACGAGGCGGACACCGCCGCGGCCCTCATCCGCTTCGAAGACGCGGTCGGCATCCAGGGTGGAACGGTGGTGGGGGGCGAGCGCCTCCCGGCGCCCCCCGTGCGCATCCCCAACCCCTTCACCGACGACCCCAAGTTCCTCACCTGGGGCGAGCTGAGGGCCCTGCGCCACGCGCCCGAGGAGATGAACTGGATCGACGCCAAACGCCTCGGGCTCGCCCGGGCGTACGCCTCCCAGGAGACCATGGTCGCCATCCGCCGCCTCCTCCGACAGGACGGCATGGCCCGGTTCACCAGCGACCTGGGCGAGAGCTACCTCATCCGCGCCGCGGCCCTGCGTTGGCGCGACGGGTGGGAACTCGTTCCTCCCACCAGCACCGGCAAGATCGAGCTGGAGGTCTACCGCCCCGAGGGCGGCGGGATCGACCGCTACGCCGCCTCCCTCGGTCGCCTCCTCCCCGAGGCGAGCAGCTACGACGACCCGACCAGCTCGGCGCCCAGCTCCGGGCTGATGTTCACCCTCCGCCTCGAGAACGTCGAGATCCTCGGCTCCACCGCCGCCCAGGACGCCAACCTCCCCTCCACCCAGACCGAGCGGGTCGTCTTCCCGGGGCTGGAGGTCACCGGCGACCCGATGCGCAACCTCCGGGAGATGACCTGCGACGAGCTGCTCGCTCAGGTCGAGCCGAGCACCACGGGCGAGGCCCGCGTCGAGCCCGTCGCTCAGGCCGCCGAGTCCCTGCGCAAGGACATGCGCAACCTCCAACGCGAGATCACGAGCAAGCAGCACGAACGCCTCGCCATGGCCGTCAGTTGTCTCGTGATGGTGCTGACCGGCGCCGTCACCGCGATGAAGCTCCGCGACTCCATGCCCCTGATCGTCTACCTCTGGAGCTTCTTCCCCGCCATCGGCACGCTCATCTTCATCAGCTCCGGCCAGCAGATGACCCACGGCTCGGGCCTGATCGGCATCCCCGTCCTCTGGGGCGGCGTCATCCTCCTCGCGGTCTACACCCTCCTGACCCTCCGGACGCTGCAGCGCCACTGATCCATGCCCGATCCCCGGCCCGACGCCCACCAGTCCCCTCCCGCGCCATCGCGCCTCGCCGCTGAACGGCGCGCGTTCGCCTGGGCCGCGCAACCCGGCGCCCTCTGGACGCTCGTGCTCGCCCTCTTCGCCTTCCGCCTGATCTGGCTCGTCTTCTTCTCCGAACTCACCCTCGCCGAGGACGAGGCGCACTACTGGGATTGGAGCCGACGACCCGACTGGAGCTACGCGACCAAGGGCCCCGGCGTCGCCTGGGCGATCTGGCTCTCCACCAGCCTCTTCGGGCACACCGAGTGGGCCGTCCGCCTCCCCGCCCTCCTCGCCAGCGCCGTGAGCACCCTCGCGATCGCCGACCTTGCGCGGCGGGCCTTCGACGATCGACGCGTCGGGTTCTTCGCCGGGGCGGTCTGGCAGTGCCTCCCCGGCGTCGGGATCACCAGCGTCCTCATGACCATCGACGGCCCCTACCTCGCCTGCTGGGCCGTGGTCTGCTGGGCCTGGTGGCGCGCCTCACGCGAACGCTGGAGCCCCGGCTGGGCCATCGCCGGGCTCGCCCTCGCCCTCGGCTTCCTCTTCAAGTACACCATCCTGCTCCTCCTCGTCGGACTCGCCCTCGACTGGGCCAGACGCGCCGGACGCGAGCGCCGCCCCGTGCGCGCCGCCGCCCTGACACTCGCGCTGGCCTCCCTCGGGCTCCTCCCCGTGCTCATCTGGAACGCCCAGCACGACTGGGTCACTTTCCGCCACCTCCTCGGGCACCTGGGGGTGCGCGGCGGGGAGGGCGTCACGAACGAATCCCCCGGGTGGGCCTACTCCCCCGAGTGGACGCTCGAGTTCATCGTCCTGCAGAGCGCGGTCACCGGCCCGGCGATGGCGCTCATGATCGCCGGGATCGTGGGCGCCCGACGCGCGCGCGCGCTCCCCGCCTTCCTGCTCTGGAGCGCCGCCCCGGTCTTTGTCTTCTACCTGCTCGTGACCCTCTTCACCCGCGCCGAGGGGAACTGGGCGATGGGCGGGTTCGTGACCCTCTGCCCCCTCGCGGGGTGGATGGTCGTCAGCGCGCGCCAGCGTCGCGTGACGTGGCTCCGCCTCTTCTGGGGCGCCAGCGCCGTCACCGGCCTGCTGACCCTCCTCGTCTCACCCCTCGCCTCGCTCGCGGCCCGTCTGCCCGGGGTGGGGGAGAAGATCCCCGTCCACCGCATGATGGGCATGCGCGAGCACGCCGAGGCCGCCCACGCCCTCGCCCAGCGCCTCCGCGACGAGACCGGGCTCGAGCCGTTCTACGTCACCGGGCACTACGGCCGCGCCAGCCAGCTCGCCTTCTACCTCCCCGGACACCCGACGGTCTACTGCGCCGCGACCGCCCTCGGCGGCAGCTCCCGCCAGTTCGACCACTGGCCCGAGACCGACCTGGCCCGCCCCGAGGTCAACGCCACCCTCCACGGGCGCCCCGCCCTGATCTTCACCGGGAAGGCCGAGCCCCACCTGCGCGTCTGGTCCTCCTGCTTCTAGAGCCTCGAGGACGTCGGCCCCCTCCCCGGCGAGCCCAAGGCCAGCCGGACCACCCTGATCGGGCGTGACTGCCTCGGCTTTGCACCCCCGCCCGCGGCGCGGGAGACTGTTCCCGACCCCAAGGCCCGTCCCTGACCCCATGACCGCGACCCACGCCCAATCCCGGGCCCGCACCCCCAGACTCGTCTGGGTCGTTGCGTCGATGGTCCTGCTCGTCGTCCTGACGACGATGCTCGACTGGCGCCTCTTCCACTGGCTCGCGGAGACGGACCCGACCCGGGTCGAACGCCTCAAGGGACGCGACTGGTATCAGTTCCTCCGCGCAATCGGGTACCTCCCCGCCTGGGGCGTGCTCGCCTTCGGCATTGCGCTCTGCGACCTCGGGCGACGCTCGGGCATCGGTCGGGGGCTCCTGGTGGTCATCGCCCCCATCGCCGCGGGCGCCGCCGCCGAACTCGCCAAGCTCGTCATCTCGCGCGAGCGCCCGATCCGGGATGGCGTGGTGCAGAACGAGGGGTCGTACACCTGGAAGGGCCTCTTCCAGGGGTTTGTGGACGGGGGGAACCTGGGGATGCCCTCCAGCCACGCCGCCGTCGCGTTCGGCGGCGCCGCGATGCTGGGGATTCTCTTCCCCCCGGTGCGTTGGCTCGCCCTGCTCCTCGCCGCCGGGTGCGGGCTCACGAGGCTGCTCTCCGGGGCGCACTTCGCCTCGGACGTGGCGGTGGGCGCGGTCCTGGGCGTCGTGCTGGCCTGGCTCCTCGGGCGTTCGGTGGCGCCGCGCCCGGGCGGGGGGGGCCTGTAGCCCGATCGCCCCATACACTCAGCCGATCGCCCCCCACTCGGGTCGGACCACGACGTGACGATACTCGACCGCTACATCGCGAGGCTCTACCTGACGAACGTGATCACGCTCTTCGTGATCCTCTTCAGCTTCGTCGTGGTGATCGACGTGAGCCTGAACATCGACCGCTTCTTCAAGGCGGCGGTCATCCTGGGGACCTCCAGCGACGGGGTGGAGCCCGGGTTCTTCCGTCGCCTGATCATCGCGGTGCTCGTGATCGCCGACCTCTGGTGGCCCCGCCTGCTCCAGCTGTTCAACTTCATGCTCGGGCTGGTCCTGGTCGCGGGAATGGGCTTTACCTGCTCCCAGCTCGTCCGCCACCGGGAGTTCCTCGCGATGCTCACCGCGGGGATCTCCCTCCGGCGCGTCGCCCGCCCGATCATCCTGGTCGCCGTGGGCATGACCGTCCTCCAGGCCCTCAACCAGGAGCTGGTGATCCCCCGGATCGCCCCGCTGCTGGCCCGGGACCACGGGGACGCGGGGCAGCGCGGGCTGGGCGTCACCACCGCGCCCCTGACCGCCGACGGGCGGGGCTGGCTCTACCGGGCCGTCTCCTTCGACGCCGACTCCGACGTGCTCACCGGCGTCTACATCATCGAGCGCGACGAGCAGACCCGCCAGGCGCTGCGCGAGATCCCCGCCGACCGCGCGGTCTGGCGCGACGGGGGGTGGGACCTGGAGAACGGCCTCCAACGCACCATCCGCGTCGGCGAGGGCACCACCCGACCCCCTCCCGAGCCGATCGAGCGCGTCGAGTCCAGCCTCGACCCGACCACCCTCAAGATGAACCGGTACAAGGAGTACCGAAACGCGCTGAGCTTCGCCCAGATCGGGCAGATCCTCGACCGGGGTGACCAGCTCGACACCCAGACGCGCCGGGACCTCCAGCGGATCCGCTGGGGGCGCCTCTCGATGATGATCTCCGCCCTGCTCACCCTGGTCATGTCCATGCCCTTCTTCGTGACCCGGGTGCCGAAGAACATGGTCCTCCAGTCCCTCAAGTGCGCCCCCATCTCGATCGGCGCGCTCGTGCTGGGCGTGGTGGGCTCCTCCGCGATGCTCCCGGGGATCCCGCCCGGGATCGGGGCCTTCCTCCCCGTGATGGTGCTCTCCACCGCCGCCGTCGCGATCTCCAGCCAGATCAAGTCCTGACTTGCACCGGCCCGTCACGACGCCACAATGGTTCAGGCCCGATTCCCCTTACCCGGAGGCGCCATGGCGTCGGTCGTCTTCTATTTCCAGGTCCACCAGCCGCACCGCCTCAAGCGGTACTCCGTCTTCCACACCGACCCCTTCTACTTCGATGAGGAGTCGAACCGGAAGATCTGCGAGAAGGTGGCGGACAAGTGCTACCGCCCCACCACGCAGAAGATCCTCGACCTGGTCCGGAGGCACGAGGGCAACTTCCGCGTCAGCTACGCCATCACGGGGACCGTCCTCGACCAGTTCGAGAAGTTCGCCCCCGATGTCATCGACCTCTTCCAGCAGCTCGCCGAGACCGGGTGCTGCGAGTTCGTCGGCGAGACCTACTACCACTCGCTCAGCTTCATCTACTCCCGCGAGGAGTTCCGCGAGCAGGTCCGCATGCACACGAAGAAGGTCCAGGACCTCTTCGGGCAGACGCCGACCGTCTTCCGCAACACCGAGCTGATCTACTCCAACGAACTCGCCCGCGAGCTGGCGCAGATCACCGACGAGAACGGGGACCCGAGGTTCTACGGGTGCCTCTGCGAGGGCGTGGACAACCGCCTCGGGTACCGCTCCCCCAACTACGTCTACCAGCCCCCGCGCAACGCCGACGGCGAGCCGCTCACCGGTCGCGACGGGCGACCCTTCGGCCTGCTGCTCAAGAACTACCAGCTCTCCGACGACATCGCCTTCCGATTCTCCAACAAGGGCTGGGCCGAGTGGCCCCTCTCCGCCGAGAAGTTCGCCAAGTGGGTCCACCAGATCAACGGCGACGGCTTCCTCTGCAACCTCTTCATGGACTACGAGACGTTCGGTGAGCACCAGTGGGCCGACACCGGCATCTTCGAGTTCCTCGACAAGCTCCCCGAGGCCGTCTTCGACGTCGCCCCCGGGCAGAATCACTTCATCACCCCCACCGAGGCGCTCCGCCAGTTCGACCCCGTCGGCGAGTACGACGTCCCCGAGTTCATCTCATGGGCCGACACCGAGCGCGACCTGACCGCCTGGCGCGGCAACGCCATGCAGTGGAACGCCCTCGAGGAAACCTACAAGCTCGAGAAGCAGATCAAGGACCGCGTCGTCGAGATCAAGAACGCCAACGACCCCAAACGCGCCGAGCACATGAAGCACGTCCTCGGCGACTGGCGGAAGCTCACCACCAGCGACCACTTCTCCTACATGTGCACCAAGTTCTGGTCCGACGGCGACGTCCACAAGTACTTCAGCCCGTACGACTCGCCCTACGACAGCTACATCAACTTCATGAACGTCCTCGACAACGTCCGCACCCGACTCTCCGGCCTCTGACTCACGCGAGCGAGCGTGCGGCCGCGAGGGCGTGGCGGATCGCCGCACGCTCGAAACGGGCCGCGTGCACCCGGGTCGTCCCCAGGCGATCCCCCAGGGCCGCGAGCGTCTCGGGCGCTTTCCCGTCGAGGCCGAACCGACGCTCGAGCACGAGGCGGTCCCGCTCCTCCAGCCGGTCGAGCGTCCCGGGGATCCGCCGGTCCGGCTCCAGCCAACGCTGCCACGGGCTGACACACCCGGCCCAGTCCGGGGCGGGCGTGCCCCGGGCGAGGCGCGGGGTGGCGCGCCCGGAGGAGGCGTCGCCCGCCGGGTGCGACCACGCGCCGGTCACCCGAGCCAAGGCCATCCCGCTCGCCGCCGCCAGCCGGGACCCACGCGACGGATCGAACCGGTCGATCGCGTCCCCGACGGCCCGGATCCCCGCGAGCAACGCCCGCGAGAGGTCCACGCTCCCCATCGAGCGCGTGTCCAGCCCCGATCGGTCGAACGAGGCGAGCACGAGGTGCAGCTCGCTCTCCACCAGCTTGGCCTTCAGCCGCCCCGCCCAGCGCAGGCGCGTCTCGCAGGTGTCGATCATCTCCCCCGACGGCGAAGCCCGGTCCGTGCGGGCCAGGTCCTGCGCCACACGCCAGCGCAGGAAGTGGTACGCGATCAGGCGCAGCTGCTCCTCCCGCGCCGGGCTCGCCCGGCGCTCCCGCGACCGCTCCACCAGCTCGATCAGTCCATCCGGCGCCCCGACGCCAAGCCCCGTGCGCACCGCCTCGTTCGAGAGGAGCACCTCCTCGGCCTCCTCCCGCTCGAACGTCGCCAGCACCGGCCCGCCCAGGTCGAGCCCGAGCATCGCCTCGAGCCGGGCCAGGTTCAGCGACCGCACGATGCTCACCCGCGCCCGCCCGTACCGGCGGGCCAGCTCGATCGGCTCGATCCCGCGACGCAGCGCCCGGTGCACCACGCGGCGTTCGCGTCGGTCCGGCGGTGGCGGCTCGGTGAACACCGGCGATCGCCCCTCCGCCTCCGCCCGCTCGTCGGCGCGTCGCAGCACCTGACGCACCCCCTCGTGCGAGCGATCGAACCGCTGGGCGAGCCGGGCCGCCGCCTCGTTGAGCGAGTACCCCCGCGACGAGCGGTACCGGGCGGCCCGGGCGTACATCCGGTCGCTCAACGCGTCATCGATCCGGCTGAAGGCCGAGGCCCGGTCCACCCGCTCCCGCTCGCGCCGCTCGAACGTCTCCACGTTCGCGAGGGGAAAGACCAGACGCTGCGTCTTGCCCTTCGTGACGCGCCGCGCGATCAGACCCCGGCGCCGGTACCGCTCCACGGTCTTGCGGCTCACGTTCCAGCGTTCGCACAACACCGGAATCTCCAGCGCGTCGGGTCCGGCGTCCTCCGCGCTGTGCCCGGCCGCGAGACTCAGCCGCTCCACGAGCGCCGAGAGGTCGCCCAGCAACGCCGCCCCCACGAAGGATGCGGGCGTTTCGATCTCCGCCCGGTACCCGGTCAGGCGGAAGACAAACCAGTCCTCGGGGTAGAGCTGATCCGCCTCGATCTCGCGGGCGAGCCGCTCCGCGCTGGCGATGTGCCGGTCGAGGGCCGCTCGCGGCGCGAACCGCAACTGCCCGGCCAGATCTTCGAGCGCCCCGATCCGCAGGCGAGGCAGGGGAGGCATCAGGCGACTCTCACGCCGGGCTCATCCGCCCAGACGGGCTCGACGCGCCGGGCGAGCCCCAGCTCACTCGCCATGCGGAGGAACGTCGCCACCCCCTCCCGCTCCGGGGGCCCGACGTTTTTGCGCAACAGCTACCCCATGTACGGTGGGGATTGGTGGTCGGGCCACCCTTTGGGGGGCGCCCGATGGTTTTCGAGGGGGTGGTGCGGGGCGTGTTTCCGCGGCGGGGGGCG
>JBITAG010000270.1:0-5368 GCA_044439985.1 Phycisphaerales bacterium JB059
GTCCCCCGCCAGACCCCCGAGCACCCCCTCGATCAACGCCTTCGCCTCCTCGACCACCCCCACCGCCGCGAGCAGGCCCGCGGCGCCAAGCCTCGTCTCGGGCGAAGCACGCCGGCTTGCTCCCGCCCGCCGCACCATCCCCATCGCCTCATCCGCCCGCCCGAGCTGCAGGAGCATCCCCGCCGCCCGGAGCGCCACCCCCGGCTCCCCGTGCGACGCGTCCAGCGCCGACGCCCCGGCGTCTCGCGCCATCTCCGCGGCCCGCGCCCCATCCCCGGACATCAGCCGATAGCTCGCCTCGCTGAGCAACAGCTCGCTCCGATCGCCGAACGCCTCCCGCGCCTCCGCCCAGAGCGCCTCGGCCTCCCCACCCCGCCCCTGGCTCGCCGCCAGCTGCGCCAGCCGCAACCGCACGCCGTGCAACTCGGGCCGCTGGGCCAGCGCCTCGCGGTCGAGCGCCACCAGATCCTCTCGCCCCCCCCCGCTCGCCCGGATCACCTGCCCGATCTGGTTGATAAGCGAGTCCGTGGGCCGACCCCGTTCGAGCACCTCCCGCAGTTGCTCCAACGCCGCGTCGTGCTCCCCGAGCAGGGCGTGCAGGTACGCCTCCCGAACGCGCCGCTCCGGGTCCAGACGCCACCCCCACCCGCCCGCGCGCGGGCGGGCCGCCCGCGCGGACCAGCCCAGGGCCTCCCTCGCCCGACGCGCCTCCTCCCCTGTCGCCTCGAACTCCGGACGCAGGATCGTCGCGAACTGCACGTCCATCGGCGTGTAGAGCATGTCCCCCCGCCCTCGCGCATGACGCGCCGGCAACCCCCAGAGCACCCCGAGCCCCAACAGCCCCACCACCACCAGGTACGCCCACCCGAGCGCCCGGACCCGCCCCTTGTACTTGAGCTTGATCCCGTAGATCCGCGCGTTCTCCTCCCGGACCACGCGGTACGCCATCAGGACCAGAAAGACCCCGATCCCCGCCAACGCCCCGGCCAGGAGCATCGGGACCAGATCAAACAGCCCCCGCGTCGCGATGAAGATCACCAGCAGCACAACCACCATCGCGATCTCGCCGCGCCACGTCAGGTCGTACCGACGCTCCCGCGCCGCGCTCGCCTTCTTCGCCGTCTCGGGCGAGCGCGCCCTGGCGCCCACCGCCGGGCGCCCGACCCCCAGATAGAGCGCGTCGTTCGGACACGCGCTGATGCAGTCGAGACACTTCATGCACCCCGGGTCCACCACCATCCCGTAGTCGCGGACCTCCTCATGCACCCGCACGTTGCTCGTGCAGACCGCCGTGCAATGCCCGCACTGGGCGCACGCGTCGGTCACCCGGATCCGCACCGGCGCAACCTTGTCGACCGGAGCAAAGAAACCGCCGTACGGACACGCATACGTGCAGAACCCCTTGGCGCCAAGGAAGTAAACCGTCGCGAACCCGATGATCAACAGGAAGGGAATCGCCACGTACCACGCCGGGAACGTCTCCCAGAAATCCTCCACGATCAGTCCGCTCGAGAGCTGACGCACCGGCTCCACCGGGCGCAGGAACGCGGGCCAGTCGATCTCCGCCGCCCGAAGCGCCGGCGCCAACGCCACCCGCTTGAACGTCGGCCAGACGAACATGTACAGCGCCAACGCCAGCGGCCCGTACAACAGCAACCGCGACCGGAACGGCTTCGGACGCACCCCCACCTTCTTCATCATCCAACCGCACAGGTCCTGCAACGCCACGATGTGGCACGCCCACCCACAGACAAAGCGCCCGAACACCAGTGTCAACAGCAGCGAGACGGCAAAGAAAATAAACCCCGCGTTCACGCTCCCCCGCTCGAGCGTCTCCATCGACTCGCTCGGCTCCACCGGCGAGACCGTGCTCCCCGTCAGCAGCCAGTGCGTCACATGGGCGATGATCGCCAGGTGCACCGCGACAAGCACCCCCGCCCGCCAACGCCCCACCCTCGACCGGGGCGCCCGCTCCGGACGCTCCCCCGACGCGCAGTCAATCACCGGCAGCGATACCTTCCGCCCCCCGCCCTCCCTGCTCGCCGCTGCGCTCATGCCTGCACTGTATCACCCCCGCTCCCAATCGCTTCCGCCCCTTCTCCGTTGCCGCCCGCCCGCCGACACCCCATACTCAACCCATGCCACACCGACTCCTCCCCCTCGTCCTCCTCGCCCTCCTCACCCCCATCCTCCTCGCCCAGCCCGACCTCTACCCCGACTCCCCCGCCGGTCACGCCGCCCAACGCTGGTTCGACGCCGTGCGCTCCGGAAACCCCGACCACATCCGCGACCTCATCGAAAACCACTTCGACCCCGACTTCCGCGACCGCGTCGGCGTCGAGCAGCACCTCGCCCGGCACACCGCCCTCGCCGCCGCCGGCCTCAACGCCCCCCACTCCGTCGCCCACGCCACCGACCACGACATCACCCTCTTCCTCCGCGACGGCGGCATCTGGGGCGAGCTGCGCATCTCCGTCAACCCACAGCCCCCCCACGCCATCACCAACGTCGGCGTCCGCCCCTCACAAGGCCCCCCCGACGCCTGGCAGCGACCAACCTCCCCGGGCGCGTTCACAGCCGAGATGACCGAGTTCCTCGACGCCCTTCAACGCACGCAGGGATTCGAGGGCGCCGTGATCATCGCCCCCGTCTTTCCCGACAACCGCGACGCCGTCCTCGTCTGGCGGGGCGAGGACATGCCCATGTCGATCCCCATGACGATGATCCTCGACCAGATCAAGCTCATCACGCCCCTCATGGTCCTCGACGCCTCGTGGGACGAACGCCACCCCGCGGACGCGGCACTCAATCAGCCCGCGGCGATCTCGACGCTCGAATTACAACTCGCCCAGGACCGTGCGCACATCCGCGCCGCGTACGAGGACGACGGTGCGCGGAAGGCCGCCCGAGATCACGCCCGCGCGCTCCGACACGCGCAGTACCAGCAGCTCGCCCGGAACGCCTTCGCCGGCGACTCCCAGCCACAGCTCGAATACCAACGCGGACTGATCAACACCCTCGTGCTCGAACCCTACAGCATGTACTCATCCGAGGTCCCGCTCGGGACAACCGGACGCCTCGACCCCGCGGACCTCACGCGCTTCGGACGCGGACTGCACACGCCCGAGCTCACGCCCCCGGCGATCATCCGGGACATGACCACGGGCGTCGGCCCCGACCTCGACCCCTCCCCCACCATCACCCGCCGCGCCGCCCTCGGCTTCGAAGAACGCATCGACCACACCCCCGAGGGCGACATCCGATCCTTCTCGGTCGGGGGCGAGAGCGACACCCATCGCGTCCTCCTCCGCTGCTACCCCACCCCCGGCTACGTCGTCGTCATCGCCGCCCCCGACCAACGCGCCCTCGACCTCATCGACCGGCGGATCTTCACCCGCCTCCCGGGCCTCGATCCCGCCCCCTGACCCCCCCCACACCCCTCCCCATCCCCTACCATGCCCGACCAACCCCGCAAGGACCCAACACGATGAAGATCCACGAGTACCAGGGCCGCGACCTCCTCGCCTCCTACAACGTCCCCGTCCCCCCCGGTCGCGTCATCGAGTCCATCGACGACGCCGCCACCACCTACAAGCAGGTCACCTCCGAGGCCGGAACCTCCCTCGCCGTCGTCAAGGCCCAGGTCCACGCCGGCGGCCGCGGCAAGGCCGGCTTCGTCAAGCTCGTCCGCTCCCCCCAGGAAGCCGAAGACGCCGCCCGCTTCATGCTCTCCAACAAAATGGTCTCCGTCCAGACCGGCCCCGAAGGCCTCGAAGTCACCAAGCTCCTCGTCGCCGCCGGCGTCGACATCGAGCACGAGTACTACCTCGCCATCACCACCGACCGCGCCACCCGCCGCCACACCCTCATCGCCTCCGCCGAGGGCGGCGTCGAGATCGAAAAAGTCGCCGCGGAGAACCCCGACGCCATCATCAAGGCCCCCCTTCACCCCCTCCTCGGACTCCAGCCCTACCAGGCCCGCGAGGTCGCCTTCCGCCTCGGCTTCCGCGGCAAGCAGGTCTCACAGGCCGTCAAGGTCATGCTCAACCTCTCCAAGCTCTTCCTCGACAAAGACTGCACCATCGCCGAGATCAACCCCCTGATCGTCACCCCCGCCAGCGGCAGCGGCCCCGACGGCCACCCGGATGGCCAGGTCCTCGCCATCGACGCCAAGTTCAACTTCGACGACAACGCGGTCTTCCGTCACAAAGACATCCAGGCCCTCTTCGACCCCACCGAAGAAAACCCCGCCGAACTCAAGGCCCAGAAGTTCGGCCTCTCCTACATCGCCCTCGACGGCAACATCGGCTGCCTCGTCAACGGCGCCGGCCTCGCCATGGCCACCATGGACACCATCAAGCTCCACGGCGGCGAGCCCGCCAACTTCCTCGACGTCGGCGGCTCCGCCACCGAAGAAGCCGTCACCGAAGCCTTCAAAATCATCCTCGCCGACAACGCCGTCAAGGGCATCATGGTCAACATCTTCGGCGGCATCATGCAGTGCGACATCATCGCCCAGGGCATCATCAACGCCGCCCAGGGCTACGAAAACGCCGACGGCTCCAAGGGCTTCAAGGTCCCCCTCGTCGTCCGTCTCGAAGGCACCAACGTCGAAGCCGGACGCGAACTCCTCAAGAACGCCGCGGGCGACCTGCCGACGCTTCAGGCCGCGACGGACCTCGGCGACGCGGCGGAGAAGGTTGTGGCGGCGGTGGGGTGAGCTTATCACTCGCAGCCTGAACTCTGACGAGCAGCAGATCCAATGCCTGTCACGTGCCTCATCGATACATGTATATTCGTTCAAGCACGGATGCACTTTGACATCCCCGGGCTACAAGCCCTGAGGCACCGATGCCGTTCTGGCTCAACCACCCTGCTCTGCACTGATATCACAAATCGAGAGATTGCACGCAAATGCGAAGAGGCCGCAGAATCCGTAGCAGAGCAACATGAAAAGTTTCGCAAGCACGTACTGTCGAAGATTGCGATTACGGACGAACTGAAAGAGACGCTCTTCGGTACAATGCCAACTGCACAGATCGCGGACACCGCGAAGCACGAGTATGCAACTCTGCTCTCCGATTGTGAGGCTGTGCTTCTGGAGGCCAAACACGCTCGACCTGACATGGTGATGGACGCTCATTTCAATTGCCGCCCGCCGTTCGGCAAGGGCAAGAAACGAAACGAGTTCCGCGATGCGTTTGTCATCGACCTACTCGAACAACACCACGCCAAGACTGGCGATTCGGTGCACATCATTAGCGACGACGAAGACCTCCACCAGGCCGCGGATGAACGGGATTGGCTAACCGCCCACACTTCTATCTTCGACTTCCTCGACGAGACTGCGCCGGAGGGAGACGAACTT
>JBITAG010000271.1:0-3447 GCA_044439985.1 Phycisphaerales bacterium JB059
CTGGGAAACAAGGTCGTCGTGATGGGGCTGTCCACCGGCGGGACTCTGGCCGCACTGGCGGCGCTGGATGGTGAGTTGGGCGCACGAGCGGGTTCCTGCGCCGATGACGGCGCACGGGTGTGCGTGGGGGCGCGCGGGCGAGGGATCGCCCGGCGCGGGAGCTTCGATGGTGTTGGAGGGGCGCGTGAGCGCGGTGGCCTGGCGAGGGGGTCAGGCGGGGGGCGCGCGGGCGCGGGGCGTGCGCGTCCATCCGGCGAGCGTTGTCCAGGCCGGGTCGCCCGGGGCGGCGGTGCGTCGGCGCGGGGCGCGCGGGTCGTCGAGCGGGACGAGGGGTGAATCGGGGTCGTGGGGTTGTGTCTCGCGCTGGGCGCGTCGGTCGGTGTCGGCGGCGGGGGGGAGGGCGGGGAGGGAGAGCCAGGCGTGGGCGGGGGTGGAGCCGGCGCGGTGGTCGTGCGCGCCCGCGGCGCCCGGCGTCAGGGCGCCCAAGGCGGAGAGGAGCGTGAGGGCCAGCAGGGCGAGGAGGCGTCGCGAGCGGGGGGGGGCGGGATGCGTGGGGGGACGGGGTTCCACGGGCGGATGCTAGCCCGGGGTGGGGGTTAGGGCCGGGTGGGCTGGAGGGCGTCGAGGGCGCGGCTGAGGAAGAGGGGGGCGGTGTTGCGGGTGGCGTCGAGGTAGGCCTGCTCGGAGACGATGAAGTCGCCGTCGGTCGCCTCGTCGGTGAGGACGGAGCGGTCGGAGAGGAGGGAGTGTCGCGCGGTGAGGTCGGTCTGGGCGTTGGGGGTGGTGAGGAGGAGGCGGGAGCCTTCCTCGAAGCTGGCGCGCCCCTGGTAGACGCCGACGCGGATGATGACGCGGAGGAGGGCGTCGGCGCCGAGTTCGTTGAGGAGGGCCTGGCGGGCCTGGGCCTCGCGTCGTCCGGAGGGGCCGGTGATGACGCCGGCGGCGCCCGCGGGGTGGACGCGCTTGGGGCGCACGCGTCGGGGGTGGGGGGCGGCGTGGTTGACCGGGCGGACGTGGTGGACCTGGTGGGGGGGGAGGGTGTCGAAGCGGGCGTAGGCGTCGGCGGCGAGGATGTCGGGGGTGTGGACGAGGCGCCAGCCTCGGGCGGCGAGTTCGCTCTCGAGGGCGCGGTTGATCTCAGCGGCGATGCGGTCGAGTGCGTTGTCGTCGAAGGCGATGTCCTTGCGACCGACGCCCGCGGCGCTGGCGGCGAGGAAGACGGGGTGTGGTGGGATGAAGGCGGCCTGTCGGTCGTCGCCGGTCTCGAACTTGGAGGTGACGAACTGGACGGAGGTTTCGGCGAGGGCGAGGCGTCCGGGGGATCGGAGGGAGGCGTCGCCTCGGGCGTGCCAGAGGTCGGAGTCGGCCTGGTCGGTGGCGCGGGTCTGGGCGAGGGTGCGTGGGGGCGCCTTGCAACCGAGGAGGCGAAGGGGGCGGAGGCCGAGGGGGAGGCGGCGGGCGGTGTGGGTCAGCATGCGGTGAGGGTAGCGGGGGGAGGGTTGGCGGGGTTGTGGGGGGCGCCGGGGGGAGGGTCGCGGCGCTATGGTTCGGACCGCGTGTGGGCGAGAGTTTTGACGACCCGATGGAGATCGAGATGGGTGATGGCGCGTTCGTGAAGCTTCCGGCCGAGAGCAACCAGGCCCTGGGGATCGCGCAGTACGCGATCGACTTTCTGTCGGGGGACGCGTCGAAGCGCGGGGCGCCGGACGCGTCGGTGCTGAAGCGGACGGGTCTGTTCCACACGGACGCGGTGATCTGCGGGCTCTCGGCGCTGGCGTTGCGGACGGTGGCGCCGAACGTGCTTCGGGACGAGGCGCTGAGCTACCCGGTGACGGGAGAGGCGTGGTCGCCGGAGGGGAGCGTGCAGACGGGGGCGACGGTCTTCGGGTCGGGGACGCTGGTGCACCCGGAGAAGGCGATCGTGGCGAACAGCTCCGCGGTGCGGGAGTGGGACTCGAACGGGACGAACTTCGGGTACGACCCGGAGCGGGGGAACACGGCGGGGGAGTTCGGGCACAACGACTTCTATCCGGTGTGCGTCGCGGGGGCGCAGATGGCGGGGCGTTCGGGGGAGGACGCGCTGCTGGCGATGGTCTGCCTGGACGAGATCCGGGGGCGTCTGGCGGAGGTCTTCAGCCTCAAGAGCTACAAGATCGACCACGTGGTGCACGGGGCGATCGCGTCGGCGGCGGTTTTCGGGGCGCTGCTGGGGGCGAGCGCCGAGCAGATCGAGAGCGCGATCGGGATGGCGGTGGCGCACTACATCCCGTTCCGGGCGATCCGGGCGGGGAAGCAGCTGTCGGACTCGAAGGGGGCGTCGGCGGCGATCTCGACGGAGGCGGCGGTGCTGAGCGTAAAGCGGTCGATGCGGGGCTTCCGCGGGCCGCGTGACATCTTCCGGAACCCGGAGGCGATCTTCCGGCTCTTCGAGGGTCCGGGGCAGATGCTCGAGAAGGTGGGGGCGGAGCGAGCGAACACGAAGCAGGCGGACGCGAGCCCGTTCGACCTGGCGCTGGCGCGTGCGGGGTCGGACTTCGCGGTGATGGGGATGCACTTCAAGCTGGGGCTGTACGAGCACCAGTCCGCGGGGGCGCTGCAGGCGGTGCAGGACCTGCTGAGCGCGAACCCGTCGCTGCTGGAGCAGGGGGGCGGGGAGGCCATCAAGAAGATCCGCATCGTGGCGTACGAGCCGGCGTTCGGGATCATCGGGGACCCGGCGAAGCGCGACCCGCGCACGCGGCAGTCCGCGGACCATTCGATGTGCTACATCGTGGCGACGCTGTTGCGCAAGGCCCTGGAGACGAAGCGGGTGGGGTGGAAGGAGCTGATGCTCAGCCCGTACGACTACGACGAGCGTTCGATCTTCCACACGCTGACGCGGAGCCTGATGGAGAAGATCGAGTTCGAGCACGGGGGCGCTGAGTACGACGAGAAGTACCCGGACGGGATCCCGACCTCGGTGGTGATCACGGACGCCTCCGGGGAGACGCACGACTCGGGCCTGGTGATGTACCCGGCGGGGCACGCGCGGAACACGACGGCGGACCTGGAGGACATCCTGGAGCACAAGTTCGCGCTGCTGGGGGCGATGGCGAGCGAGGACCACGCCTCGATCGTCTCGCGGTTCCGTTCGCTGGGGGAGGCCTCGGCGGAGCAGGTGCGCGAGCTGCACAACTTCGAGGTTTCGTTCCGGGATGATTTCCGGGATTGAGATGGGGGGTCAGGTGGTCAGGTGGTCAGGTGGTCAGTGGTGAGGTGGTTGGGTGATTGAGTGGGTGTGCGTCTACTGCGGTTCGCGGGAGGGGTCCGACCCGCGGTTCGCGGCGGCGGCACGCGAGTTGGGGGGGGAGATGGCCCGGCGCGGGATTGGGTTGGTGTACGGCGGGGGGCACGTGGGGCTGATGGGGGTGATCGCCGACAGCGTCCTGGCGGGCGGGGGGCGCGTGG
>JBITAG010000272.1:0-15254 GCA_044439985.1 Phycisphaerales bacterium JB059
CCCGCCGGCGGGCGTGCTCGCGGGCGCCCGCGATCAGATCCCGCATCCGGTCGCGTCCGTCCCGCTCGAACCGGGCGTCGTCGAGCTGATCGATGAGGCGGCGCGTCACTTCGTCGGGTTTGCCGGCCAGGCAACGCAGCGCCGCGGCGGCCTCGGCCCCCGCCTGCTCCACATCCTCGGCGCCCGCGGCGATCCGTTCGAGGCGTTCGAGGATCGCCCCGGTCGCATCCGAGCGACCGCGTCGACGCAGCATCACCAGGGCGATCAGGAGGTCGAGTCCGCCCATGAGGCCGAGCGCCGCCATCGCCCACACGGGCGTGACGCGCCCTCGCGCCGCAGGGGGCGCCTCCGGCACGGGGCGGAACTCACCCAGCGAGAGGGGGTCTTCCGGTTCCAGCACGCTCGTGACCTCGATCTGCAGCGCCTGGCTCAGCGCCACGCCAGCGCGATCCCCCTCACGCCAGGTGGCGCGGACGGCGGGAACCTCGTACGTCCCCTCCAGGAAGGGCTCGAGGACGAGATGTCGCCGGTGAACGCGTCCCGGGTCGGTGAGCACCGTCTCAGCCCGATCGTCAATGATGGTCCACCCGTCGAGTTCGGCGTCGAACCCGAACCCCTCCAACCGAGCGCCCGCGGCGATCGACGCGATGAGGTCAACGCGCACCCGGTCCACCGACCTCATCGTGTCGTGGTCGACTTCCACCCGCAGCGAGACCGGGCCGGCCTCGGTTGAGCTGACCAGAGCGGGCTCGTTGCTCTCGTCGGAGGCACGACGCGCACACCCAAGGAGGCTCGCCCCGATGAGCAGGGCGCCGACGAGCACCGAGATGGTTGGGAGCGTTCGCCTCATCCCCGACTCCGCTCCCGCTGGTGGAAGTACCGGGCCAGGTCGTTCACGAACGATCGATCGGTCGAGATACTGACCAGATCCACGCGATCGCGCCCGAGCAGCTCGCGCAGTCGGCGTTCGTGCGCCTCGGCGGCCTTGCGACGCCGGGCCCGCCTCGACCGGCCCGAGGTCTCCAGAAGTGTGCGACGGCCCGTTTCCGGGTCTTCAACCTCTAGTAGCCCCATCGGTGGAAGATCCCGCTCGCGCGGATCGGAGACCCGCAGGGCCACCACGTCGTGCTTGCGGGCGAGCAGACGCAGGGGAAGCTCCCAATCGGGCTCGCCCAGGTCATCAAGAAAGTCGGAGACGACGAAGACGATCGAGTGACGGTCCAGGACGCCGCGCAACGTGCTCAGGGCGTCGGCGAACGCCCGTCCGCCGGCGCGGGGCTCGGCGTCGAGCAACTCTCGCATCAGTCGCAGCAGCCCATTGCGTCCCTTCCGCGGGGGGATGAACAGCTCCACCTGATCCGAAAACGTCATCAGGCCAACGCGGTCGTTGTTGCGTGCCGCGGCGAGGGCGAGGACGGCGCCCATCTCCGCCATGAGCCGAGCCTTGGACTTTTCTCCGGAGCCGAACAGGCCAGAGGCCGAGAGATCCACCACGAGCATGACCGAGAGCTGACGCTCCTCCGCGAACCGCTTGATGAAGGGCTTGCCGGCCCGTGCCGTCACGTTCCAGTCGATTGAGCGAACGTCGTCCCCGGGCTCGTACTCCCGCACGTCGGCGAACTCGATGCCCTGGCCCTTGAACGCGCTGTGGTACTCGCCGGCGAAGAGATCGCTGACCCGCCGGCGGGCGCGGATCTCGAGGCGTCGAACCTCACGCATCAACTCCTCGGTGAGCATGGGGAAGGCTCCCTCAGGGCACCGGCACGTGGTCCAGGATCGTGCGCACCACGTCCTCGCTCGTCACGTTCTCCGCCTCACCCTCGTAGCTGACCGCGACGCGGTGACGGAGCACGTCCATCGCGATCGCCTTGATGTCCGAGGGGGTCACGAAGGCCCGCCCCTCGAGGAAGGCGTGGGCCCGGCTCGCCTGCGCCAGGGCGATCGAGGCCCGGGGCGAGGCGCCGAACTCGATCAGGCGGGCGAGCTTGAGCCCCGCGGCCTCCGGCTCGCGGGTCGCGTGGATGACGTCCACGATGTAGTCGCGCAGCCGTTCGTCCAGCTGAATCCGGTCCACGATGGCGCGGGAGGCCCGGATCTCGTCGAGGGAGACGACCGAGCGGACCTCGGTCTTGGGTTGGCTGCTCGCCATCCGATCGATGATTGCGCGCTCGTCGCTCTTGGTCGGGTACCCGACACGAAGCTTGAGCATGAACCGGTCCACCTGCGCCTCGGGCAGGGGGTAGGTGCCCTCCTGCTCGATCGGGTTCTGCGTCGCGAGGACGAGAAACGGGTCGTCGAGCGGGTACGTCTCGTCGCCGATGGTGACGCTTCGCTCCTGCATCGCCTCGAGCAGGGCGGACTGGACCTTCGCCGGCGCCCGGTTGATCTCGTCGGCGAGGACGAGGTTGGCGAAGATCGGTCCCTTGCGGGGGCTGAACGTCCCGTCCTTGGGGGAGTAGATCAGTGTCCCGATCAGGTCCGCGGGGAGCAGGTCCGGAGTGAACTGCAGGCGGGCGAAGTCCGCGTCGATCGCACGGGCGAGGGTGGAGATGGTGAGCGTCTTGGCCAGTCCGGGGACGCCCTCGAGGAGCACATGCCCCCCGGTCAGCAGCCCGATGAGCAGGCGCGAGACCATCATCGACTGACCAACCACGACACGCTCGACCTCGCGGGTCAGCGTCCGGATCGGCTCCGCGTGTGTCTCGACCTCACGCGTGAGTTCAGATTGGGTAGCTTCCATGCGCACATATCCCCTTAAGCACGAGGCGGTCGGTGTGTTCGCGCGACGCGAACGGCTCTGCGCCCGGTACGGGGATGCGCACGGGCGTCAAACCCGTCAGTCTCCGTCGGCTTCAGGCCCCGGCCGGTCCCTGCGGCTGGCCGAGCGAGATCTCGCCGTTCCGCTCCTCGTACTGGCGGACGGCGTTGCCGACCTGCATCGCCAGACGCTTGGCGGCGACCCAGTTCATGATCACCCGCGACCCGATGGAGATCACCATCATCGGCTCGTTGTTCGGGCCTTGCATGGGCAGGTTCATCCCGAAATCCAGCACGACCTCGTCGCCCGTGCTCATCGAGCGGATGGTGTTGGCGTACGTGGAGGTCATCTTCGACTCATCGAAGCGGACCTGGACCTGCTGCTGCTGCGGATTCTCGCTCATCTCGTTCGGCTCCGGGATCGGGATTTGGGGCCTGGGGGCCCGTGAGGGGCAAGCCTAGGCGGCTGGCGGGGGGCTCAAGGCCCCCGGGATCGAATACCGGAGGGGGGACTCGAACCCCCAAGACCTTTCGGCCAGCGGATTTTGAATCCGCCGCGTCTGCCAGTTCCGCCACTCCGGCCGGCGTCGAACCAAGCATTGTTGCCGCCCTGAGGGGGAGAGTCTCGGCCGGATAGGGGGAATGCGTAGAATCGGGTGGGCTGGATCTATGAATGACCTGACACGTACCACCACCGCCCTGCTTCGGGGGTTGCAGGACGTCGAGAACGCCGAGGCGTGGGCGTCGTTCTACGCCCGCTACGTGCCGATCATGATCGGTGTGGCCCGTCGGCTGGGGCTCAACGAGGCGGACGCGCAGGACGCGGCCCAGGAAACCCTGGCCGCCTTCGTCAAGGAGTACCGGGCGGACAAGTACGACCGGGAGCGGGGGCGCCTCCGGTCCTGGCTGCTGACGATGCTCCGGACGCGGGTCGCCGGGCAGTACCGCCAGCGGGCGGTCCGGAAGGAGCAGCAGGGAGTCACCTTTGTGGGGGGGGTGCCGGACGAGAAGACCACGAGCGACGCGTGGGACGCCGAGCGTCGGCGGGCGATCCTGCTTCAGGCGATCGACGAACTCCGAAAGAGCAGCCGGACGAGCGACCGGTCGGTGCAGATTTTCGAGATGCTGGCGCGAGACAACCGGTCGGCCCAGGACGTCGCCGAGGAGCTGGGCCTGACCGCGCAGGACGTCTACCGCGCCAAGAGCCGCGTGGCCCAGCGTCTGCGCGAGGTCGTCACGCGGATCGAGAGCGTCTACGACGCGGAGGAGTAGGCGTTGGACGACGCGTTGCTCCATCAGGGCGATGACGATCTGCTCGCCGAGTTCGGGCAGGTCCTCCGTGAGCAGGCGGGCGAGGACGGGGTCTGCCACGACCGCATCGAGGGGTACCGCCTCGAACGGGAGATCCACCGCGGGGGGCAGGGGGTCGTCCTCGAGGCCTACCAGGAATCCACGAAACGCCCCGTCGCGGTCAAGCTCCTGCTCGACGGCGCGTTGGCCTCCGCGGCCGACCGGCTCCGCTTTGAACGCGAGGTCGAGTTGGTCGCCCAGCTCCGGCACCCCAGCATCGTCACGGTTCACGAGAGCGGCAAGACTCGCGATGGGCGCCAGTTCATCTCGATGGAGCTCATCGAGGGCGCCCGCTTCGACGCTTTCATCAAGGAGCGGTTCCACGCCGAGGGGCTCCCCACCGAGGCGCAGTGCCGCGAGATCGTCCGCGTGTTTCTGCCGGTCTGCGACGCGATCGAGTACGCGCACCGGCGTGGCGTCATCCACCGGGACATCAAGCCGGGCAACATTCTCATCACGGACGATGGACGCCCGGTGGTGCTGGACTTCGGGATCGCCAAGGCGTCGGGCGCCGAGCACGGCACGACCAAGACGGGGGACTTTCTGGGCACGCTCAGCTACGCCGCTCCGGAACAGCTCGGGGGGAGCCCGGACCTGATCGACACGCGGGCGGACGTGTACGCCCTGGGGGTCGTGCTGTACGAGGCGCTCACGGGACAGCGCCCGAGTGGGGGGGAGGAACTCTCGATCGCGGAGGCGGTGCGGAACGTCACGCAGAACGACGCCCGGCGCGGCTCGTCGATCAACCCGGCCGTCTCGCGTGATCTGGACGCGGTCCTGCGCAAGGCTCTGGAGCGTGATCCGACCCAGCGGTACCAGACCGCGGGGCAGCTGCGTGACGAGCTGAACCGGGCGATCTCGGGGCGCCCGGTGCGGGCGCGTGAGCACGAGCGGTGGTACCTGGCCAGGAAGTATGTGATCCGTCACAAGACGACGATCGGGGTGATGGCCGCCATCTTCTCGCTCGCGCTGGTCGCGGTGGCTGCGGGCGTGCAGTCCACCCTCAAGGCGAGGCAGGCCTCCCGGTTTGCCGAGGTCGCCGATTCCGTGGTCACGCCGATCCTCGGCGCCGATTACGAGACCGCCGAGCCCGTGGCGGCGGTTCGGGACCTCGTGGACCTGCTGGACCAGATGTCGGTCGACATCGGGCGCCGGCTGAACGGGTTCCCCCGCCACGAGGCCCCTCTGCGATCCACGATCGGTCTGGCCTACCTGGGGCGGCGCGAGCTGGAGAAGGCGGAGCGGGAGCTGCGCGCGGCGCTGCGCCTGTGGCAGAGCGTGCGGGGAGCGGCGCCGACAACCCTCGCTCTGGCGCACCATAACCTCGGGCGAGTGCTCTGGTTCCAGGCCAAGTATGTTGACGCCGAGCGAGAGTACCGTGAGGCGCTGCGGCTCCGGACGGAGGCGCTCGGAAGCGAACACCTGGACACCGCTCGGACGATGCACCATCTCGCCGCGACGCTCCAGGGGCGCGGCGCCTTCGCCGAATCAGAGCGGCTCTGGCTTGAGACGATCCGGGTTCGCCGAAAGCTGCTCGAGCCCTCCGATCCCGACATCCCCAACACGCTCGTCGGGTACGGTTCGTTCCTCCACGAGATCGGGCGTCACGCGGACGCGGCTGAGATCTACGCCGACGCCCTGGCGTTGATCACCGCCATCAGTGGGGAGCAGGACTGGCGCACCGCCCGAACCATGCACGGGCTGGCGATCTGCCTGGCGGACGCGGGCGAGTACGTCCGGGCCCGGAGGTTTCTTGAGCGAGCCCTCGAGATCAAACTCGGGCACAACGACGAGATCGACATCATCAAGACCCGTCTCGCCCTGGCGCGGTTGGATCTATTCGAGCAGCGTGATCTCGAGTCGGCCCTCGAGACGGTTTCGGCGCAAATCGAACGCCTCGAGTCGCAGTTCGGCTTCTCCCACCCGAACTCCGGGGAAGCCCTCACCCTCGAGGCGGACCTCCTGCTCGTGCTCGGGCGGGCCTCGGACGCGGAGGCCTCCGCACGGCTCGCCATCGAATCGCACCAATCGAGGTGGGGGGATCGGAACTGGCGCCTCGGGCGGGCGCTCGACGTGCTCGCGCAGTCACTCATCGCCCAGGGACGACACGCCGAGGCGATCGCGCCATTGCAGCGAGCGGTGGAGATCCTCCGATCCGTGCGGGACGCGGAAGACCCGATCCGTCGGGCGAGCGAGGCGCGCGCCATCTCCCTCGGGGTGGCGATCAGCACAACCCCTTAACACCCGTCGGCGAACTCGCTCAGGAACGCGGCGATATCCGAGAAGTCCAGCACGCCGAAGGGGGGCGCCAGATCCGTCAAATCGAGGATCCCGGCGCCGTACTGCGACAGATACACGAGCACATCGGAGAAGTCGTGCACGCCGAACGGCTCGGCGATGTCCGCTTCGTCGCACCCCAGCTCGTTGACCGGGATGCCCACCACCCCCACGAGCCCAATCTCGTAACGGCCGTCCTCCCCCGGACCCGTCCAGGCGTTGATCGGGCCGGACCCGCCGTTGCCGTCGGGACCCGAGATCTCCGTCTGGGTATCGAAATGAAAGAGCGGGCCATTGGCGTTGCGCGGGAAGGACGGGAATCCACTGATCGCGAGCAGGTAGAGCCCGGGCGATGTCAGTTGAACCTCCGTGCCGTCGTTGGACATGGGGAGGAGCAGCGGGTGGGCATCGAACGTGGTCACGTTAAGGTTCGCCAGGAGACCCTCGCCGGTCACCTTGAACAGGAAGAGCTGGGCGTCGAAACCGGCGAACCCGCCGAAGTCGTTGAGGGTGGAGGCCCGGAATCCTTTCGGGTTCACGATCTTGATCAGGTACATGTCCTGAAAGTCAAAGACTCCGGCTGACCCTCGGAACACATCGGTTCCGCTGAGCCGTCCTGAGATCTTGGTTACGGGATCAACACCGTTGCCCGTGACCGCCTGAGCATCGGTGGGCTGGTTGCCCGCCTCGCCCATCTCCATCCACTCCGGACCTGCGATTGAGGTGGACGCGGCACAGAGCACACCGGCTCCGACGCCAATCCATCGGGTGCGATGAACGATCGCCATGTCACTCTCCTCTCAATCGGACCGTACGCGTTGAGGCGTCGCCCGGTTCTACGGGCAGCCATCCGCGAACTCGAGCAGGAAGGCGAGGACGTCCGAGAAATCCAGCACGCCAAACGGCGCCGCCAGATCGGCGATGAGCAGGTTCCCGTCCCCATACGCAGTGATGAACGCCAACGCGTCGGTCATGTCGTGGAACCCGAACGAGGGCGCGACGTCCGCCGCGTCGCACCCCAGCTCGTTGACCGGGATGCTCACCACGCCCCGGAGTCCGATCCGGTAGTCACCCGTTGCGCCCGGTCCGGACCAGTCGATGATGGGATCAAAGCCACCATTCCCGTCGGGACCTGAAACCTCGGTCGGCAGATCGAACTGGAACATCGGCCCCGACGCACTCACCGGGACCGAGGGGGCGCCCGAGATGGCGAGGTAATAAAACCCGGGGCTGGTGATCGCGGCCTGCGAGCCGTCGTTCGAGATCGGAAGCAGCAGGGGATCCGAGAATCCGGGCGCCGCATCCAGGTTGGCCAGGCGCGCGAACGCGTCGAGGCCGTCGGGCTGGAAGAGGAACATCTGGGCGTCGAACTCCGCGAACCCATCGAACTCCACGAGGGTCGTGGCACGGAACATCTCCGGGTCTTCGATCTTGATCAGGTACATGTCCTGAAAGTCCCCCCCGCCGGGACCGACGCCGCGACCGGCGCCCTCAAGCCGTCCGGAGATGATCAGCACGCCATCGCCGGTTCCGGTGACCGCCTGGGCATCCGTGGGCACGCGACCCGCGTCGACCATCTCCATCCATTCGGGCCCTGCGACGGCGCTGGCGCTGAAGCAGCAGACAAGGCCGCCGAGCATCGGCAAACGCATCATGTTGGATCTCCTCTCGCGTCCGGAGCAACGGTATCACATTGCCCGATGCGAGAATAGGCACGGTTGGGGCGAATCCCCCTTCTCACCGGGGAGGGGATCGGTTCATGCTCGGGTCGGTCCTGATGCGGATGACCCCTACCCGGGCGCGTAGACTCCCCCTCGCCGGTGCTGGTCTGGGGCGCGTCCTGGGGCCCGGCGGCTCAATGCCATTAATTACGCGCGGAGACCTGACATGACGGATGTGATGACCGAGGGCTCGTCCAACAAGGTGACCATCGAGGACGCCGGCCCCTGCCGGAAGAAGATCAACATCGAGATCCCGGCGGACGTGGTGAGCGCCAAGCTCAACGAGTCGCTCGACACCATGATGCACGAGGCCCCGATCCCCGGTTTCCGGAAGGGGCGGGCGCCCCGCCGGCTCATCGAGAAGCGATTCGGCTCCGCCCTGCGCGACGAGACGAAGCGTCAGCTCATGAGTTCGGCCTACGCCGAGGCGGTGGAGCAGAACGAGCTGAAGGTCCTCGGCGAGCCCAGCTCCGAGACCTTCGCGACCGCCGAGGTCGAGGAGGGCAAGCCGCTCGCCTTCGACGTCGAGGTCGAGGTCGTGCCGGAGTTCGACCTGCCGAGCCTCGAGGGCATCAAGGTCCTCAAGCCCAACGCGGACGTCCCGGACGAGCAGGTCGACCAGGAGATCGAGAAGCTCTGCATCAACGAGGGCTCCCTCGAGCAGCGCGACAAGCCGGAGCCGGGTGACTACCTCACCGGTCGCGGCAAGATGACCGCGACAATCAACGGTGACGAGAAGACCTTCCACGACATCGAGGGCGCCGTCATCCGCGTGCCCGAGGCGGATTCCGACGGGCGGGGCATGATCCTCGGCGTCATGGTGGAGGACTTCGCCAAGCAGCTCGGCCAGCCCAAGCCGGGGGAGACCGCGACCATCAAGGTCAAGGGCCCCGAGAACCACGAGATCGAAGAGGTCCGCGGTGTTGACCTGACGATCACCTTTGACGTTGAGCGGGTGGACACCATCATCCCCGCGCCTCTGACCGACGTCGTGGCGAAGTTCGGCCTCGAGAGCGAGGCCCAGCTCCGCGAGGGCATGGTCGCCCGGCTGCAGCAGCGGGCGGAAACTCAGCAGAAGACCGTCATGCGTCAGCAGGTCATGAAGTTCCTGCTCGAGAACACCGAGTTCGATCTGCCCGAGCGTCTGACCGCCGGCCAGGCCGCCCGGAACCTCGAGCGTCGCCGCATGGAACTGATGTACCGCGGCGCCGACCCGCTCCAGATCGAGGAGCACATCGCCGAGCTTCGCGCGGCGAGCGCCTCCGACGCCGTTCGGGAGCTGAAGATGCTCTTTATCCTCGCCAAGGCGAGCGAGGAACTCGGCGTTCAGATCGAGGAGGCGGAGGTCAACGCGATGATCTCCCAGATGGCCCTCGAGCGCGGCGAGCGTCCGGAGAAGCTCCGCCAGGAGCTGATCCAGAACAACCGCGTCCAGGCGCTCGTGCAGCAGATCCGGGAGCACAAGACAACCGACGCGATCCTCGACAAGGCCGAGATCGAGGAGGTCGGGGTCGAGGAGTTCAACAAGCGGATGCAGGCCGAGGGCGAGGGTGGCGCGAAGAAGAAGACCACCAAGAAGAAGGCCTCGACCAAGAAGGCCGACGACTGATCCGGATCTTCGAACCAGGAATCTCGGAGGGCGCTCGCTTCAGGCGGGCGCCCTCTTTCTTTACGCCCGGCGTGAGTTGCGGGCGTCGGGCGAGGGAAGCGGCACGTTCACCGCCCCGCAGTCCGGGCAGATCAGCCCGATCGAGGAATCGGGCTGGCCGGTCAGGTCGTGCCCGCAGGCGTGGCAGAGCGGCGAGGAGAGCTTGTACGTCACGCGGTGGACCATCGCCGCGATGGTGATCACGGCCACGCCGATCACCGGCAGAGCCGGCAACGAGACCAGCGACAGCAGGCCAAAGACCGCGAGTCCCGATCCCACGAGGATCGCCAGCACGCGGAGTCGGAGCTTGTGCAGGAATGTCAGGTCGTTCAGGCTCATCGCGTCACGGGCCTCCTGCCCTTCGGTTCTGTTCGCCCGATCAGGGGACGCCCCTATTGAACCCGACTCCGCCCCTCGCGTCCACCGTGCTAGAGGGGCCGGTAGAGGTCGATCGTCTTCCGGATGTCGTTGGGGTTCTTGAGGTCCCCGAGCTGGATCTCGATCCCGTCCTGCCCGGAACTGGAGATCCCGATCGACCCCACACCCCAGACCCGCTGCCAGAAGGTCTGGTCAATCTGGATGTTACGGATGTTGTCGTGAACCACTTCGGAGGTGGAGCGGGCGAGGATGCCCCGCTTGAGGATCGTCCGCTTGTTGGTCACCTCGAGGGAGGCCGACATCGTCTTGAGCCACCAGACGAACAGCACGCCGAACCCGAGCAGGGCGATCACGCCCCCCAGGATCGCCAGCCAGCCCCGGTCTTCTCCCGTCAGGCCCATGACGACCCCCACGAGCCCCGCGATCATCACCAGGGCGACGCCGGTGAAGCTGAAGGGCCGGGCCCGGACCATGCAGGGGCGGAGGGTGCGGACGGTCGCTTCGGGCCCCTCGTCCGGGGGGAGTCCCGCGGCGGAGGCTCGGTCGGCCCGTGCGGGTGAGCGGGCTTCCGCCGGCGCGGGCACGCGGTTGATGTCCCCGCAGTGGGGGCAGGCTACCTTCGTGCCCGCGTCCTTGTCCTCGAGCTGAAGCTCTCGCTCGCAGTTGTCGCAGTGGATCGTGATCATCGCGGTCCCCGTGGGCGCCCTCGCCCGGGTTCTTGTTCGGTATCGGCTCGCCCGCGCTTCGCGCACAAGAAAGGGCGGACCCCGGAGGCCCGCCCTCATCATTTCAACGTCTGAGCCTCCGGTCACCCGTTCCAGCGACGCAGGGCCGGGCCCGTGTACGCGACCCGGGGACGGATCAGGCGGTTGTTGGCGTGCTGCTCGCTCACGTGCGCACACCACCCCGAGACCCGGCTGGCAACGAAGATCGGCGTGTACTGCGGCACGGGGATGCCCATCGTGAAGTACGTCATCCCGCACGGGAAGTCCACGTTCGGGAAGATCTGCTTCTGCGACTCCATGATCTTCTGCACCGCCTCGCCCAGCTCAAAGAGACGGACGAACTCCTCGCCCCGCGCCTCAGCCGCCTTGCGTCCGAGCGCGTGCAGGATCGGGGCGCGGTGGTCCCCGTTCTTGTAAACGCGGTGTCCGAAGCCCATGAGCTTGCGCTTCTCGCTGAAGGCGCGGTCCATCCAGGCCTGAATCTCGCCCGCGTCGTTCTCCGGTCCGATGTCGCGCCGGATCTCGGCGAGCATCTCCATCGCCGCCTCGTTGGCGCCCCCGTGGAGCGGACCCTTGAGAGCGGCGATCGCGCCCGTGACGGCGCCGTGCATGTCGCTCAGCGTCCCCGCGATCACGCGGCTGGTGAAGGTGCTCGCGTTGAAGTCATGCTCGGCGTAGAGCACGAGGCTGACGTCCATGACCTTGGTGTACTCGGCCTTGGGCTTCTCCCCGGTCATCATCCAGAGCAGGTTCGCCGCGTGGTCCAGAGAGCCGTCGGGCTCAACGAAGTCCTTCCCGTCGATTGCGTTCTGCATGTGCCCGATGATCGTCGGGATCTTCGCCAGCAGGCGCTTGGACTTCCGCAGGTTCGCCTCCGGCGAGTTGTCCTGGCAATCCGCGTCGAGGTGCCCCAGGATCGACACCGCGGTCCGCAGGATGTCCATCGGGACCGCGGACTGGTTGTTCACCAGCTCCCCCGAGCTCTTCAGAAAGTCGATGACCATCGGCGGCAGGCCGCGCTCGCTGACCAGCTCCGTCTTGAACGCCTTGAGCTGTCCGGCGTCGGGCTTTTCGCCCAGGAGCAGCAGATAGGCGACCTCTTCGAACGAGGCGTTGGCGGCGAGATCGGCGATCTCGTACCCGCGATAGATCAGGGCGTCCTGCTCGACCTTGCAGATGGCGCTCTCGCCGGCGATGACGCCCTCGAGGCCCTTGGCCATCGTGGGGGGGGTGGGGGTGCTGGTGCTCATGGATCCTCCTTCAAGCGTGGGAGGGGATTGTAGGAGCCCAGCGGCGTGGATCAGGCCGGAAACTCCCACGCCGTCCCCGGTGTGTATCCCACCAGCTCGTACAGCTCCTTGCGATTCTGCATCGCGTCCAGCGAGCCCGCGACGCTGCCGTTCGCCTTCAGGTCCGCGAGCATCCGCGTGACGCCGCCCATCGCCGCCCGCAGCGTGCTGACCGGAAAGATGACCAGGTCATACCCCATCTCCCCGTACCGATCGAGGGGAATGATCGGGGTCTTGCCGAACTCGGTCATGTTGGCCAGGAGGTACGGCTTGCGGTCGCCCAACGCGTCCATCGCCTCGCTGAACCGGGCGAACTCGTCCTCGCTGGTCAGCCCCTCCGGGAAGATCATGGAGGCGCCCGCGTCCACGTAGGCCTTGGCCCGCTCGACCGCCGCGTCGAAGCCCTCCACACCCTTGGCGTCCGTGCGCGCACAGATGATGAACGCCCCGCCCGAGCAGTCCTCGCTCGCCTTGACCGCCCACTCGATCTTGCTGACCGCCTGCTCGGTCGGGATGAGCCTCTTGCCGTCGAGGTGCCCGCAGCGTTTGGGGAAGACCTGGTCCTCCAGGTGCAGCCCCGCGCCGCCCGCCCGGTGATACTCGATAACGGTTCGGCGGACCATCTCCTCCTCGCCGAAGCCCGTGTCCGCGTCGGCGATCACGGGCAGGCCCGAGCCGTCGCAGACCTGACGGACAACCCCCGCGAAGTAGTCGAGGCTGAGGATGCCCACGTCGGGCACACCCGCCGCGACGCTCGTCGCCCCGCCCGAGACATAGCACGCCTCGAACCCCGCCTCGCGGACCGCCCGGGCGACCAGTGCGTTGAACGCTCCGGGCGCCGCGACGACGCCCTTGTCCATCAGATCTCGCAAACGACGGCCGGGGTGGATGCTCATGAGGCACTCTAGTGCGCGATCGGGCGAGGCGGTAGGCTTGGGGCATGAACCTTGCCGCGAACGCCGTGCACGCCGTGCTCCTTGGGTCCATGCTCACGCTCACCGGGTGCTCGACCCAGCGCGTCCCAGACGAGCAGCACAAGTTCCGCGCGGGCGCCCCGAGCATCGACCCGGACCGGCGATCGGGGCGGATCTACATCTCGGCGCAGCCGAGCCCGGAGGCGCTGCGGGAGTTCGCGGACATGGGCGGAACGACCGTGGTCAACCTTCGGAGCGCGTCCGAGATGGAGACGTACGTCGGCTTCCACGAGGACCGCCTGGCTCATCAGCTCGGGCTTGACTACGTCCATGTCCCGATCGGGGCTTCCACCATGACCCGGGCGGACGTGGACCGGGTGTCCGACGCGATCGGGGCCACACAGGGGCCGGTGCTGATGCACTGCGCCTCGGGGACGCGCGCCTCGGGCATGCTCGCCGCCCACCTGGCCAACCGGGAGGGCATGGCCCTCGGCGAGGCGATCCACGTGGCGACGCCCCTGGGCCTCGACGACCGACGCTCGATGGTCGGCGCGGTCATGCGCGTGATGCTCGATGAGGTGGATCAGGTCACCGCGGACATCTCTCCCGAGCGCCTCCGCACCGACGTCGACACCCTCTGCGACTTCGAGACGCGCCACACACTGAGCGACACCGAGAGCGAGACCCGGGGCATCGGCGCCGCCCGACGCTGGCTCAAGAGCGAGTTTGAGGCCATCGCCCGCGAGAGCGGACGCACGGGCGACGAGGCGATGCGGGTCTGGTTCGACACCCACCGCGTGGAGCCGGATGGACGGCGCATCCCGCGCCCGGTGGACATCGTCAACGTCGTGTGCGAGATCCCGGGCTCGATGCCCGAGGCGCGCGACCGGCTCTACTACGTTATCGCGCACTACGACTCGCGCAATCTGGACATCATGGACAGCGAGGGCCTGGCCCCCGGCGCCGACGATGACGCCTCGGGCGTGGCCCTCTGCCTCGAGCTGGCCCGGGTCCTCTCCAAGCGTCGGCTCGACGCGACGGTGGTCCTGATGCCCGTGGCGGGGGAGGAGCAGGGGCTCTACGGCTCGCGCCTGCACGCCAAGGCTCTGGCGGAGGCGGGCCGAAACGTCGCCGCCTGCCTGAGCAGCGACGTCGTGGGGGATCCCTCCGGCCCCGACGGGCGCGAGGCCCGCGACCAGATCCGTCTGTTCTCTGAGGGGTTGCCCGCGCACCTGTTCCAGGACGACCCGGACGCGATCGGCAAGCTCGCCTCGATCCGGCGCTACGCGACAGAGAGCGACTCACCCAGCCGCCAGATCGCCCGAGTCATCGACGAGGTCGCGCAGATCCATGACCTGCCCGTCAAGCCCATGCTGGTCTACCGCCCCGACCGATTCCTGCGTGGCGGGGATCACACGGGCTTCAACGAGGCGGGCCTCCCCGCCGTCCGGTTCTGCGAGGTCTATGAAACGTACGAGCGACAGCATGAAAACGTGCGCACCGAAGGCGACGTCCACTACGGCGATACCCGGGAGTACGTGGACGAGCACTACCTCGCCGACGTCACGCGCCTCAACGCCGCGGCGTTGGTGCACCTGGCCAACGCCCCGCGTTCGCCCGAGGACGTCCGGATTCTCATCGCGGGCCTGAGCAACGACACGACCCTGCGCTGGAGCCCGGTCCCGGAGCCGGACGTGGCCGGGTATGAGATCGTCTGGCGCGAGACGACGTCGCCCGTTTGGCAGCACAGCAAGGACGTGGGCAACGTGACCGAGGCGACGGTGGACCTGAGCAAGGACAACTGGGCCTTCGGGCTCCGGGCGTACGACCGGGACGGGTACCGGAGTCCGGTCTCGATCCCGCGTGCCGCTCGGGAGTAACAGGGGGGGGCGGGTTCCCCAGGTCTTCACAGCGCACGCAAACGGCGTCGGTTGGGGCGTCACATGGCGATGGTCACGTGGTTTCCGAGGGTGGCGAAACGCCGCAGACGCAACTGGCGGTCGGCGTCGCGGAGCCGATGATCTCCCGAAGGGCGGCTCGAGGTGTCCCGCGAGAAAGGGTGTTCGCGTGACACCCTTCACGGTTCTTCTCTCTGAAGGTCGCTGTGACGCACACACGCTCTGGGCCGATCAGCGGGGGATGGCGTTCGTGCCCCGCTGGTACGTCACGCTCTTGCCCGAGAGCGTCACCCGGTC